>NZ_JALKIM010000102.1 GCF_023050945.1 Anaerobiospirillum sp. NML120448
TAAATATCCTACTCTTAGTTGGTATTTTTAGCTGCCCCCAAAAAGCTTCTTTTGCATGCAACTTACTAGATACTATCTATGTTTATCTAGGTTTTGTTAATTTGCGCCGTACTAATAACTTTTGTGATGCTTAATATAAATTTAAAAAAACCCAATTCCTAGATATAGCATTTTGGTAATTTTTTGCATTATACTAAGGTCAACTTTTACAGGTATACACTATTTGTTGCACTTGATAATAGCTAATAATTACAAATTATTAGCAACGTAATGTTTAATCTTCTGTAATTAAAAACACTAGTTTTTTGTTATTACAACTTTACTGAAGCTTGCTATCGCTGTGTTTTCTTGTACTAACTATCCATTTACCAGAATGAAGTAATAACTGTCTGTGTGTTTTTTAAACAAATTTGGCAACAAATATTATTAGTAATTTTGTCCAAGTACTTTTGCTTAATTGGATTTTCAATTTTTGTAACAATCATTACAAGGTAAGGAGCTACGAGCGATTAGCTCGTAATTTTGAAGCTTAAAACTAATTTGAGCTTAATTTATTTTAAAGGCTATGCAAGCTACTTTGTCTAGCTTGCTAGCTTTTATGCCACACATCTTTAAATCAGCGCATCTTATTAACAGGGCTCTTTTTATACCTGACCTGATGGCATTGTTAACGAATCTAAAAGCATTAAGGATGTGGCTTTTATATCCTTGTAGATAATTCATTTTAGACAACCCACTAAAGTACAGGCGGCGCTTTGCAGTTTGTGCACATTTTTAGCGAGTAATTCATGAAGAGTAAGATTGAAACTATCACTAAAACTACTCAAGCACCTTTAGATAAGGAAGCTCTCAATCACGCTAGTAGCCTTAGTGAGAGCGAGCTCTTAAAGAAAATCTGTCCTCGCTCTAATGGCACTTGTCCGCATAAGCAGACAGGTTGCACTAACATGTGCACCAGTGCTGTAAGCTGTGATTGCTCTGCTGGCGGTTGTGGTTCTGCTATTTTTAACCCTGAGCTCTATGATGACGAGCATCATATGAGCACTAAGGATACTATTACCAGTTTCCAGCTATCTGATTATATGGGCCTCATGCCTCAAGAGCAATTTATAAGCGAGCTTGAGCCTAAGTCTATCCCATCTTCTGAGCTGTACAACGACAATGTAGAAGATACCCTACACTACCTAAACCTCAATCAGGCTTTTGCTATTACTGAACGCCTAACTGAGCGCTCTAATTTAACTTTTGAACTTAGTGATGAGGCCAAGAAAGTTAACAAGGCTATTCACCAAACAGCTGATACTCAAGTATTTACTGATTATGTAGCAAGCCTAAAAAACAACACTTTAGCTAGCAAAAATACTACTAACTACATTTACCAAGGACATATTAGTGATTTTGATAGCGGTAAAACCTCAAGCGCTAGCCAACATCTAGCTCAAGAGCTAGCCCACACCCAACACCAAATTGAAGGTATTAAGTATGAAAACGCCCATGACAACACCTTAATTGTCCAAGCCCATACAGCTATAATCGCACCAGCCTCTTCTGAGGCTATGCAAGCTCAAGGTGGGATTGAGAATGCAAGTGCAGGAGCACGTCGCTTTAACGAGCTAATGGCTAAGCGCTCTAAGATCTATAGCATTCCTAAGCATGAGCATTCATATCACGATAAAAATGGTGCTTATCTAAAAGATCACAATAGCGCCCACGAACAAGAGCTTAGTGCCGAACACTTAACTCAAAGTGTACTCAATGATCATGCCTATAAACAGAGTCTCAAAGAGGCTAACAAAGTTAGATCCCATGCGCAAAAACACATCAGAGCTCAAGCACAAGCTAATCACCAGGCTTTAGCTAAAGCTCATGATCTCTCCACTAATAAAGTTAAGTTAGAGCAAAGGGCAGTAAATGATGCTGTTAGTGCTACTGACTACGCTTTTCATAGTGTTGATTCAGGTGTTATTAGCAATGGCGATCAAGCTTCTGCTTCATCTACCTTAGAAGTTGCAGAAAGCCAACTGCTTGCTCAGATTCGTGGTACTAACTTATGTGCTAGCCCATTAACTGAGAGTTTACGTAATCAAGAACCAGATCCTAATTATGATCAGGCACGACGTGTATTTGATGAAGCTCAAATGGCATATCACGAATATGCTGCCCCTAGCCTGAAAGATATTACCAAAACTCATAATGACGAGGCTTTAAAAGAAAACCTCCTTAATCTTGAGCACTCCATTCATGTGCTCATGAATATTATTGGCTGTGGTGTTTTTATTCAATCTATCGGCCCTAATCATGAGCGTCGTCTCTTATGGGCTAATAAGGGTCTATTTGACCTTATGGGCTACGACCCTGATTATATTATGTCTCTTGATGGAGCCGATTTTGCTGATCGCTTCTTACACCCTGATGATGTAGATAATTTCTTTAACAGTTTTACTAATAGCGAAACAGCACAAAGCTTATCTGTAGTCTATCGTGCTAAACATGGTAAGACAGGTCAATACCTATGGTGTAGTGTTAAGTCAGCTTATTTAGGCAGATCTGGCGATAACAATCTTTATATGTGTTTGCTCAATGATATTACTCGTGAGCGTCGCTTAAAAGATCGTATGGCCCGTTGGATTCGCAAAAATGAATTGCTCTCTGAGGCCTGCCAAGAATTAATTTTTGAGTACGACCAAAATGAAGATCGCTTAGAGCGTTTTGGTAATTACCAGCACTATGTTCCATCAGTCAAACCGCTACAAGAAAACTATTTGCAGTTTTTTAAAAATTCTGACTTTATTCATCCTGACGACAGGGAGCTGTATGAGTCCATTTTCACTGATCGTACTATTGCCGATGGTAAGAGCCGCAGAACTGTAAAATTCCGCTTAAGACCAACTAACAGCACTGAATATCAGTGGCACGTATGCTCTATTATTGGCTATACCGAAGAGACTACAGGCCATATTATGATTATTGGCAAGCTTTACTCTATTCATAATTATGAAGCGAAGATTGCTATGCTCAATAAGGAAAATAAGCTTGATCCTATGACTAAGCTTTTAAATAAGACCACTATGGAACACTCGGTAGCTTCTGCTTTAAGTGAAGGCCAAGATATAGGCCAACACCAAGCTATGCTCATGATTGATATTGATGACTTTAAGAAAGTTAACGATACTCATGGCCATGCCTTTGGTGATGAGGTCATTTTAATGGTGGCTAAATGCCTTAAAAATGCCTTTAGAAGCTCGGATTTGGTAGGCCGTATGGGTGGCGATGAGTTTATGGTAATGCTACAGAATGTTTCTGTAGAGCAGGCTATTTCTCTTGCCAACATTTACCAGCAAATTATTAAAGAAGAGGCCCAAAAGCTCTCTATTCCTTACCCTGTTTCAAGCTCAGTGGGCATTGCTTTTGCTCCAGAAAACGGCTCTACTTACGAAAATCTATTTGAAATTGCTGATCAAGCTTTATACCTCACTAAGCAAACCTTAAAGGGTCAAGTGTCTTGTAATATTGATGGCGAGACTAAAATTGTCTCTAATATGCCTAACGTACTGCACAATAGCCAGCAACGCTTAGCCTCTTTAATGCGCAAAATTGACGCTCAATAGACCATAGAGCGCCCGCCCACCCATCAAAACTTTAAGCTTGGGATGAGCCCAACAAGGCTCATTCCAAGCTATCTAAGCTATCACAGCTATTAGAGCCAAACAACTCAAGGCATCTTAGCAGACGGCAAGTAGCTATCCAGCTCTTAAGACTAGTAGCATTGCAAGCGCAGCCATACCCCATCAAAATTACCAGATTCTAATTCGTCTTTGCGAATGTAAAAATAGATCATGCCGCAATCACCAAACATTAGGTCAAATTCTGATTGGTCATCACTTACACCATCAAGCTCAAAGAGTAAGATCCAATTTTTAGGGCCATTGTGTTGCGCCTTTTGCTTTACGTCCACAGGCAAATCTGACCACCCTCTACCCACACTAAAGCCCTGCCTTAAGAGCTCACAATCTATGGTCATGCTATTTTGAATGATTGTTGGATAGCCTAATAGTTGGTGATAATCATCAGCCCCCTCGCCATACCTAATTTCATCGCTAAACTCCTCTTGAGATAGCAGTGCGCTTAACTGCGCAACAAATTCATCATATGCTTGGGGATCGTCCTCTTTTAGCTGTTCCAAATTGCAATCTAAATGCTTAAGGCACATAAATCTAGCTTTGGCAAAATCATAAGCATCAATAGCCCCAAAGCTATCGTAATAATCCTCAAAATCAATAAGATTTGCTCTAGCATGTGCTTTGATAGCAAGCTTAGGAAAGATAAAGTCAGGATCTACGCCCTCAGGAACACGAGCTCTCTTAAGAGCTGTAATATCTTCAAAATATAAAACCCGCCATGAGCCTTTTTCGTTAGGATCATAGCCCCAGCACTGATTATAGCAATCGTAAAAGAACAGCAATAAGCCCTTTTTAGGCAAGAGATTATCCTTATCTAATAGGGAAATTTGCTCTAAATTAAACTGGGCAATAAAATGCAGATGGCACAGTTTAGTTTCACCATCTTCCACCTTACCAAAAGGTAAATACCTTTTTTCAACATAATCATAGCTAGGCCACTCAAAACCCTCAGGCACATCAGGAAGACCACCAAAATGACTTTGCCCCACTTCCTCTAAAATGACCATTTCTTCAAAGTCCTGGCGCACAATATCAAGCTTAATAGCATTACGCCTACTCGCCCAAATGTTTTGACAAACTTCTAATGCTTCCTCAATTTTCATAGCAACCACTCCTAAAAGAACACCCATCCACCCTTTTACACCCAGCTAAAGCTGACTGCCCAACTGCCCAACGGCCAAGGCTCCATGCTAGAGGTAATGCAAACAGCCTTGCGGCTCCAAGGCCAGTGACCAGAAGCCACCATACCAACAGGCCAGCAGACCATGCGGCCAGGAGGCCCAACAGTCCTCACCTAACTCTATCAAATAAACCAATACATAAGCCACGGCTCGCCCTTATAAACACCATCACAAAAGCTATACTAAGCTTTAAGGGTGAGCCTATAGCCAAGCATAAACTAAAGCTAAAGCTAAAACAAAAGCTTGATTAGCCCCCTATCTACCAGCCTAACAGAGACGACTTAAGGTGTTAACCTCCACATATGAGATAAAGGACATCATTCCAGCCCATGCACTGCCTTAGAGTAAGGTATGTTGCTTGACAGCTTGAAGCTCAGGTTTAACTTAGCTTAGCTTAGCTTAGCCAATATGAGCTTGGCAGTACACCTCTGAGCATGAATGAGCCTTCCTTAGAGATTAGCTTGATATTAGATAATATATTAGATTAATGCCGTGATAGATATGGTAATTCTTAGGTTGAAGGATGGCTGTAAAGCTATGGAGCGAGGCAAGCTATTGCCCTATTATAGAACATTGCTGAAAGTCACTTCCCTATTATGGTGCTACTGATTAACAAGTAGTAGCTTGTCATACTACAATGAGCCTACTTCCAGGTATTGGTAAGGAAGTAAGTTATCGACTTTGATGCGTTCTTGTCCTATACAAGTACGCTTTTTTTGTCTCTAACTTTTTAAAAAAAATTAATACACCTCTAAGGCCTACTGCCTATAGCTAAATAAAGTTAACAGTAGTGCTGCTCTTTATTTAGCTGAGCTAACTTAGCTTAGTCTATGCGTGTATTACAGCGTTAATAATTACAGGCTCTTTTCCTAAATTGACTTAGAGAACTGAAAGATCGAGCCTGATTGATTGTAGTTTTATTTCATAAGGAGGCATGATGTCTTACGAATTTCGACGTGGCTATATTACTGCGCTACCATTAATGATTGGTCTCATGCCTTTAGGTTTAATTTTAGGAGCTCAGGCTAGTCAAGTAGGCCAGTCAGCTCTTACTACTTTCTTAATGTCAGGTATTAATTTAGCTGGCGGTAGCGAATTTGCAGCTTTAGGCTTATGGTCTGCTACTCCTCCAATCTTAATGATTGCCTTTACTACCTTTTTAATTAACTCACGCCATATTGTCATGGGTGTGACCTTTGCGCCTTATATGCGCCATGAAAAAGGATTTCGCCTCTATTTTGGCCACTTTTTAATGGTAGATGAGTCTTGGGCTCTTACCATGCAAGATATCCAAAAGCGCTCATTAGAGGGCAAAGGATTTTCCTATTGGTTCCATATAGGCGCAGGTGTTGGCATTTGGATGTCTTGGGCCTTTAGCTGTTTTGCAGGTGGTATTTTAGGCAATAGCTTTGGTAATTTATCAGCTTACGGCTTCTTAGCTGCCATGCCAGCAACCTTTATTGCTTTAGCTGTAGCCATGAGACCAAAGCTAATTATTGGTATCAACCGTCTTTTAACCTATGCCCCTATTATGGCAAGCTTCTTAGGAGCAGGCCTAACCTCAGTATATGGCAATCCTCACTATTGTGTAGGTACAGGTATTGTCTGCGGCCTCATAGCAGCCTTTTTCGTACAAGTTTACAAAGAGAAAAAAGGACTAGTTGAGCCTCAAGAAAATACCAACTCCCAAGAACCAGCCACAGCCAATGCATCAGAGAACAGCGCTAGCAATACCTCAGCACCAGCACCTGCACCAGCGACCGCTCCTGCACCAGCAACAGCGCCCGCTCCAGCTAAGGTAATGGCAGACGGTACGGCTTTAGTTGATGCCCATAGTCAAGCTTCTGGTGCTAAGGATCAATAAGAGTCCATTAGCCTCAGGCTGTTTTGAATCCAGTACAAAATCATAATTAAGTAGTTAATTTGTTTTAGGTTAGCCCTATGTCTAGTACCTTTGCTCTTCCAAATATTTATGAGATGCTCACTATCTTAGCTATGGCCTCCGCCACCTACTCAACTCGTATCATAGGCTTTTTATGGTTAAGAAAGAGAACTTTAAGCGCCCGCGCTCGTGCCGTACTTGATTCTAGCCCTTGCTGCGTAATGGTAAGTGTTGCTGCACCATCTTTTATGACCACTGATATTAAGATGCTTGCTGCCCTATTCTTTGCCTTTGCTTTATCTTTTAAGTTTAATTTGGGCATTACTATTTGTGCTAGCGTAGTCTTATTAGGCATTTTGCAAAACTTCTTGTAGCTACTACCAAATTTATACCAGCGTACTAATGTTTTAAGTTGGCAACAAAGAAGCAAAACAGCTCACTCCTAATACAGGAAGCTCTTGCAAGAACAAAATTGACCTTACCTTGTTCCGACAAGGCTTATACCTTAGCTCCTACCTAGCCTTGCAAGCATCGCACCTTAATGCGCTGCACTGAACAGCACTGCATTGCATGGCAGTGTACTCTCTGGCATTACCTTGTATTGCCTGGCACTGTACTGCATTGCATTGCATTGCATTGCATTGCATTGCTTTGCCAGGAGTTAGCAAGATTGACCTATTAGGAGTTAGCTTTCATTATGATTATGGCATGGTTTAAGGCATATTATTGAGCCAAGCTGTTTGCTTTTATGAGCTTTATTGCCTGTATGCAAAACTGCAAATATACGTACAAATTTGGCAAAGATTAGAGTGTTAGCAAAAACTAAATAGGCACTAGTGTTTAGTTTGGGGTTGTAAAGTGTCGGGCACAAGGCACTTGGATAATTCTTTTGGCGCTCTTTGAGATTTTTCACAACGGGACAATAGAATATGTACAAAGAAGTGTTAAGAGGCATGTTTTTAGCCTCTCCTATACTATTGGGTTTAGTCCCTGTTGGTTTCATTATGGGAGCACAGGCAAGTCAGGTAGGACAGTCATCCTTGACGACTGTGGTTATGACCACCTTAAACTTAGCTGGTGGTAGTGAATTTGCAGCTTTAGGCTTATGGCAAGCTATTCCTCCTATAGTATTGATCGCCTTCACCACCTTTCTCATTAACTCACGCCATATAGTGATGGGGATGACTTTTGCCCCTCATGTTAAGAACTACAAGGGATTAAAGTTAGGTTTTATTGCCTTTTTTATGGTCGATGAAATTTGGGCCATTTCTATGCAGGATATCCATAGACGCAATGAACAAGGGCAGGGCTTTTCTTTTCCCTGCTATATTGGCTTAATCCTTACTATATGCCCTGCTTGGGTATTATCCTCTTTTAGCGGCAATGTCGTGGGCAACATCTTTGGTGATCTTAGTGTTTATGGCTTTGCTGTGGCAATGCCTGCAACCTTTTTGTGCTTAGCTATAGGCATGAGACCTAAAGTAAAAGCACTTAAAGGCAAAATTATTGCTTACACTCCAATATTATTAAGCTTCTTAGCCTCAGGCCTAACAGCCCTGTGGGGCAATCCTTCCTATAGCGTAGGAGCTGGAGTACTAACAGGCTTAACCTCTGCCTTATTAATCCAAATTGCAAAAGAGAAATCAGAACGCTAATGAGACTAACTTAGGTTAATCTGAATTATATTAGCCCCTCATAGGACATAGGCTTGCTCTTACATGAGCTCTCCATTGCCCTATTTGCTGGGTACGTTTAATGAATGAGGAACTACTATGTACGGTCAATACAACATTCTAAGTGAAATTGAATCGCCTTATAGTGAGGCTTTCCACTCTAATATGCTTGCATCTCTGCTCAAAGAGCCTCAGATACTGCAAGCCTTTTTAGAGCATTTGCCTGAAAATATTGGTATACCCAGCAAAGATCTAATTGATGCAACTGTCGACACTGAGTTTGTTTGTCCTGAGTCCCAAAATAGAATCGACATTTTGATTCGTCTTAAGTTTAAGCCTTCTGGTCAAACAACCCCTTTATATAAGGCCATAATTTTAGAAAATAAGATTTATGCCAAAGACCAACCCCAACAATTAGACAATTATTTTGCAGCGTTAAAGGGTTTAGGATATCCTGTCAAGGATATTTTGTTAGTTTATTTAACGCTTGAAGGGAATGCCCCATCAGCAGATAGTTTCTGTACAGCTAAGAAAGAAAATGCCTCATTAGCCCAGCTATCTTACCAAGAACATATTATTAGTTTTCTTAAGAGCTCTCTTACTTTGGACACAGTCAAACAAAGCTCTAGACTAAAGAACACTATCGAAAGCTATAAAGAGCTATTAGTTGAGTACTTACTTCCAAGCTATGATACAAGCTCCCGCTATGATACAAGCACCAAAGAGCTAGTATGGGAATTTGTTAATGAGCTCGAAACTCGAGTTTTATCTTTGCTAAAAGAAAACTATAATTTTCCTGATTTAGATAAACCAAATGATAGCTTTCTTACCTGTGAGAAAGAAAAATTTCTCTCTTTTTTCCCTGAATCCTTACGATCATTTGGCTTTAACGTGCCTTTAAAAAAATTTACTCTAAACAATAAGGATGCTACCATCTATTTTTGTATTGAAATAGAAGATTTCATCTATTTTGGTTTATCTCTTCAATATGATGGAGACTTTTCTTATTGTGACTCCAAAAAGAATCATGAACTGCTCAAAGGTCTGAGTCCATTACTGGATGCTTTATTTAAAGAAGGGTTTTACAATCATTCCAATTGGCTAGGCTGGAAGTATTTTAATCTCAAGATTACTGAGGACAAATATGTGCCTAAACTCAAATTACTCGATGACAAGAGCTTAGCTACACTACAAGATGGTGCTAAAAGGGCAGCTCTGATTAAAGCTATGATTGATAATATCGATAGCCACTTGTGCGCCCTTGAACCAAGATTACCCTACTGACAGCTTTTGTAGGAAGGTAGTTAGGAAGTAAGATCTATGTTGATAGGTTAATTTCATTAATTACCACCTACTAGCCACACCAGTGGCAGTATCGCAAGATGGCCTGTCTTTATAGCTTTAGCTATTGGCATATTAAGCTATAGGCATATTGGATGCGCCTATTTGTGCCCTGACATGACCACCAGCTAATTCATCATAAAAATAGCCACTGGTGCGAACTTGCACCAGTAATCCTAGAGCTTAAGTAGCTTGAGGCCATTTAGCAAGATTAGCCTATTGACAGCTTTTGTAGGAAGGTAGTTAGGAAGTAAGGTCTATCTTGATAGGTTCATTTCATTAATTACCACCTACTAGCTATACCAGTAGCAGTATCGCAAGATGGCCTGTCTTTATAGCTTTAGCTATTGGCATATTAGGCTATAGGCATATAGGATGCGCCTATTTGAGCCCTGACATGACCATCTGCTAATTCACCATAAAAATAGCCACTGGTGCGAACTTGCACCAGTAATCGTAGCGCTTAAGTAGCCTTAGGCCTTTTACCAAGATTACCCTACTGACAGCTTTTGTAGTTAGTTAGGTAGTAAGGCCTATCTTGATAGGTTCATTTCATTAATTACCACCTACTAGCAACACCAGTAGCAGTATTGCTGGATGGCCAGTCTTTATAGACTTAGCTATTGGCATATTAGGTTTTTTGACAAACTTCTTAGCTATTCTGATAAGAACACCTACCAATAAGCCATAAGCATTTGTTAGGTGCAGTGCTGTGCATTGTAGTGCTGTGCTTATACTTTAGGGGAAAGAAGCTAGTCTTTGCTTATTAGCTAATAATTGCTTCTTGGGGATTAACAAGAGTTGCCTCATTCTTATTAGTGAATTTGAAACTATGGTAGTGATTCATTGATGCTCTCAATACGTTAATCAATTTATGAGCAAAGCAGCTTCTGGGCTTGGTGCATTAAGGAACCATAAACTAAGGTGTTACGAGGCTATTGCCTTATTTTGAGTGGTGATAGTTTTTTTGCAATGATTAGAGCTAAATTCTAATCCTGCTCAATTTAAGTACTTACATACAAGCATATTAGTGGCTGCATTTGGCTTAAGATCTTGCCTTTTACAGGCCTCTAAAGATGATTCCTATCGGGTTTTTTACTCTAAGCAAATAGTAAAAGTAGATGAGTAATGAGCATATAGACCGACAATAGTATGATTTCCGTCTAAATTACCGAAACAAATCTGTAATCATCTATATGTATGTATAAAACCAAAATGTCAATATAGTATAGTTTCTTGTATCGATGCTATAATAGAAT
>NZ_JALKIM010000103.1 GCF_023050945.1 Anaerobiospirillum sp. NML120448
CATTACCACCAGTCCTGCGACTTTCAAGGTGATGCACTTGAAGAACCTTGTCTTTGGACTTGCCTTTGCAGTGTTGGCACGTGTGATTATCTCGCCAGAGAATATATTCACGCAAATTAAAAAAATCTAGTAGCTCACCTTGTTGATAGCCTTTGCCTGTAATAGCAGGATTCTTAATCTTTTGAATATCAAAAGATGCAGTTTCAACCACTATCTTAGTTACAGGAAACAACTTCAAAACAGCTTCAATACGCGATAAATGCGCCTGAATACGGTTTTCAATGCTAGGAGCTAACCAGCCTTTGTGTTTAGAGCGAACACGATTGTTAAAACGAGGAGCACGATAACGGGTCTTGCGAGCACGTCGACTACGTCTTAAAGCACGACGATCGGCTAATAGGCCTGTAACATCCTGGCGCAACTCTACCTCTGAGGCAAAAAGTTCTGTTTTTGCAGTGGTAGCAGAAATGCCAATATGCTTAGATCCAGCATCAACGCCTAAAGTGACCTCTTGCTTAGTTTCACCAGTAGGAATAGTCAGCTGAATAGTGAAAGGAGACTTCTGTTTTACAACAGCTTTTTTCTCCCTTAGCAATACTCTAGCTTTTCGTGGAGAGCACGGCATTAAGCACTGACCACGCATACTCAAAACAGCTACTTTCAAAATAATCTCCAAAAGGATACCCTCAGGTTCCTTTCTAAAATAAAAATTTAGTTAATACCCTTCGCCAATGTTGTATAGGGTTTAACGTCTATAATTCGCTCGCTACCTATCCCCTGATAGCTTTACGCTAAACTACAGACCGCAGAGCGCAAGACTAGGATAAACATCCGGCGGTGCCTATATTTTCCTAAACAACGTAGTTCAACACACTCTAAAAGAGTGCTCACTAAGGCTAGTACACTAACGAGGCTGATTCTCAAAAAAGAGGTCATGCCTCCGCCTTTAGGCGGTGGATGTTAGTGACATCCTAGCCCCAAAATTCGAGGCTTTATTACAACTAATATAGCACAGGCATTGATCGTTAATTTCCTAATACCATGCCAACTGACTAAAAATTGTCATCAACGTGATCTTAGCTACATACACAAAGCACTCTGCCCCATTAAAGAGCCTAAATTTGCACTATTTACTCTATTTGAGCACCATTTTGATCCAAAGAAAAAAGCGCACCGCCCTAACTGGTCAATGCGCTTTTTTTAAAACCTAAAGAGCAAAAATAAGTGCTATTACTTAGTACGCTCTACTACACCATCATCAGTAGCATATAAAACTACATCAGCACCACGGTGAGCGAATAAACCTACAGTTACTACACCAGGAATGGCATTGATTTTATCTTCGAGCTCTTTGGCGTTAGTAATAGATAAGCCATGAACATCTAAGATCTCACAACCATTATCGGTAATACATCCCTCACGTAACACAGGATTACCACCTAAAGTACGTAAGGTACGGGCCACCTGCTCACGAGCCATTGGAATTACCTCTACAGGAAGAGGGAATTTACCCAAAGTTTGTACTAACTTGGACTTATCTACGATGCATACAAAGCGCTTAGCCATAGAAGCTAAAATCTTTTCACGGGTTAAGCAAGCACCGCCGCCTTTGATCATTTCAAAGTCGTCGTTTACTTCGTCTGCGCCATCAATATAAACATCATATGGCTCACAGCTATTTGGATCTAAAACCTTAACGCCAATTTCCTCTAATAGAGCAGTAGTAGCATTAGAGCTGGATACAGCAGCTTCTACTTTAATTCCTTGAGCTTGAATGGCCTTAATAAACTTGACCACTGTAGAGCCAGAGCCCACGCCTAAAATACCATTTTGTGGGATGAAATCTAGAGCCTTAAGAGCTACCATCTCTTTTAATTCATCCTGAGTCTTAGCCATGTCAAACCTCAAATTTAGCTAAATAAAAATTAAAAAGCCCACTACAAATTAATCATAATCTATAGCGGGCTATATTTTAGCGCACAATTTGCTTATATACGCTATTTAATAAATTTTGCAGATAATCTTACTTAACAGTAATGCGAGCAAAACGACGCTTACCTACTTGGTATACCTTAGTGCCAGGCTCAACAGTAGCCTTAGGATCGCTAATAACCTCGCCATCGCACTTAACAGCATTTTGCTTTAACATACGCATAGCCTCAGAGGTAGAAGCTACTAAGCCTGCATCCTTGAGCATATTTGGTAAGGACTGAACATTCTCGAAGGTAAACTCCTCAATGTCCTCAGGAATAGCGCCTTTAGCAAATTGGTTAATAAAGCCATTTACCGCATCTAAACCAGCTTGCTCACCATGATAACGAGCAACAATCTCTCTACCTAACTCCATCTTAGCATCACGTGGGTTCATCTCACCACTTTGACACTTTTGCTTAAGCTCATTAATTTCAGTTAATGGACGGAAAGATAAGAGATCAAAGTAAGACCACATTAACTCATCAGATAAGGACATAATCTTGCCAAACATTTCGTTTGGAGCATCATGTACACCGATATAGTTATTAGCAGACTTAGACATCTTCTTGACACCATCTAAACCTACTAATAAAGGCATCATTAAGACGCATTGCTGCTCTAAACCAGCATCCTTTTGAAGTTCACGACCCATTAATAAGTTGAACTTCTGATCAGTACCACCAAGCTCAACATCGGCCTTAAGTACTACAGAATCATAACCTTGGAACAATGGATACAAGAACTCGTGGATGGCAATTGGCTGACCAGACTGATAACGCTTAGTGAAATCTTCACGCTCAAGCATACGAGCAACGGTAAGCTTAGAGGCTAATCTAATTACACCATCAGCGCCTAAAGCATTTAACCACTCGCTGTTATAGCGAATTTCAGTCTTCTCTTTGTCTAAAACTTTGAAAGCTTGCTCAGCGTAAGTCTGGGCATTAGCTAAGATTTGCTCACGTGATAATTGAGGACGAGTAGCATTCTTACCTGATGGATCACCGACAGATGCAGTAAAGTCACCAATAATTAAAACTACTTTGTGACCTAAATTCTGGAAGGTACGTAACTTGTTAAGAATAACTGTGTGACCTAAGTGAATGTCAGGTGCAGTTGGGTCCATACCAAGTTTAATTACCAGCTCACGACCACTCTCAAGCTTCTTCTTAAGCTCATCTAAAGGAATAATTTCCTGAGCACCACGAGCAATCTCGGCAAGTGCCTGTTCCACAGCTACCATTGAAACTCCTGTCAGCAGCAAATGCTGTTTAAAAGCATATTAAAAAACCAGTCCTAAACACTATATTTAGGACATCTACACAAATTCTAGAGCGAAAGTATAGCACATTGGAACAAGCCCTCAGTAAAACTCCATAAAGTGGCCTTATCTTTTACCAAAACAAAGCCCCCAAATATAGTATTTGAGGGCTTTGTTTAAAGAAAATTAAAAAACAGACTTACATAGTCATGCTTTGGCTTAAAGCCTCAATCTGGGCATTAAGCTCTTCAATTTCCTTTTCCTTTTTAGCAATAGACTTAGAAGCAGCGCTCTTAGTGCTCATCTGAGCTACCTTACCCTTAAGACCATCGATTTGCTCTTGTAAGTCTACGCTTAAAGCTTTTTTCTTGGCTAACTGACTTTCAAGCTCCATCAAATCGAGCTTAGTCTTATCCAGAACCTGTAAACGAGCAAAGTAATCACCCATCAAGGCTCTATTTTGAGCCTGGATATCACGGGTCATTTGATTAAGAGTCTCAACCTCAGCTCTTAAATCAGCAACTCTTTGTTGTTTAGCATTCACACGAGCCTCGTATGAACCAGTAACAACGCACCCCATTTTGCCAAAGAATCCTTGATCTTGACTTGGATCGCACTCCTCTGGAGTAGAGGCGCAAGCACTTAATAACAAACAGCTAACTAAAGCTATTCCACCAACTTTGGCTGATACATAATCTTTTAACATGATTCTTACCGACTCAGATAAACAAATCTATATAGAGCAATACGCAAAGCCCCAGGCCCAGGCCCAGGCCACTAACCTAGGCTTAGGCATGAGCCTAGGCATAGAGCCTGGCCTTGGACCTTTGGCCTACCTTAAGCTTAGGCTTGTGCGTTAATTTCAACGCCCTTTTCTAAAGCTAAGTTCAAGACATTGCGATCGTCTACGTTAGAGGAATAAACACTGCGTAAATCATCGACAGTCTTTTCTAAGCTTGCAATTTGGCGATCCAATTCCTTGAGCTTTTTCTTCTCTTGGGCTGTTAGCATTTCTTTGCCCACTAAACCATCACGCACTTCTTTGTACTTATTGACGTTTTCCTCATGCACTTCAAGGTTTTCTTGTAACACCTTGATATTAGCATTGTACTGAGCAATGGACTTTTTAACCTGTTCGGCTGATACCTTGTTGGCATTAATGTCCTTTTTCATTTGTAAGAACTTAGCATGATCATCTTGATAAACACGATGAGCAGCAGCATTCATTTGAACAGCCTTTTGGCGATTAACCTCAAGCTGATCCATAAGGGCATCTAACTGAGCTTCCTTGGTGTGATAATTTTGACGAATATTATCCAAAATAGCATTCACACCCATAGAGGCCATACAGCCAGCTGCAGCAGCTGCAATACATACGGCTCTTTGAGAAGAGCTAGCAATCAACATGCAACCTACACCAACAACACCAGCGCCTACTAAGCAAGAGGTAACATAAGAGCTCTTTTCAACATTAAAGTCTTTGCTAATTAAACGAGCATCAGGATCAGCCCCTCCCACGCCTCCAGTAGTTGAATTACAACCGCTCAAAGCCATAGTAACTATCAAAGCACTTACTAAAGCAATTTTTTTCATGATCTTACCTTTAGAAACTTATAAAGCAGCATCAAGTATCAAGTGGCCATATAAAGCTCACCTGATACTTGTCCTTATACCAGAGCAAAGACAAGCTCAATTGTCCTAGCTCCATTAAACTTTGTTAGTTTTGGTGGAAAGTGATAGGGAAAGTCTGTGATCCTACTTGTCCGTTACACTTAACCATGCCATTTCCTTGATCAGTACAGCGAACTTTTGGCAGTTGGTAAGTACTTTTATCTGGACATACGGCACGACCGCTATTAGTGATCTCAATGCCATTGTTAACTACAGCGGCACTTGAAGGTGATACACATTTAGATCCATCTGGTCTGGTTACAGTTACCTGTCCTTTACCGTCTTTAAAATTATAACTCATTTGTAAAGGACGGCCATTGGCACTATCCATAAGTGGTGACTTAGTTTGCCAATCGCCATCAAAAAGCTTTACACCCTGAGAGGCAACCGAGCCATTAGTCTTGCTCATACCTAAAGCAGGTAGCTCAGGTGGCACAGCCCCTCCTGCTGCTCCACCTTGGTTTTCAGCAGCACGGGCAGCATCAATACCAGCTTGTTGCTCAGCGGCACGAGCAGCTGCAATAGCCTCTTTTTGAGCTTGGCTTAAATTATTGTTAGCCATAATATCAGGCGGAATCACAGGCGCATTTTGTCCATTGCCACCAGCAGTAGCTGGTGCTGGAGCTGGTGCTGGGGCAGCAGCACTAGCATCAGCTGTAGGTGCACCAGCGCCTTGCTCAGCAGGAGCTACGCCCTGATCGCTTGCATTAGCCACAGGCGGCACACCTTGGTCACTAGCACCTGGTTCTGGTGCAGGTGTACCAGCGCCAGCAGCGGCAGATTCGCCTGTACCGCCCATAGCAGCATCACCACCAGTAGCACCAGGGGTCATGGATAAATTACCACCAGAGAGTGAACCTCCCTCTAAATTGACATTAGGCAAAGTAACATCAGGAAGAGGAATATCCAAATTCATAGGATCTGATGGAGCTGACGGCTCAGCAGGAGCCTCTACCACAGGGTCTTGAGGTTCTTGAGGAGGGTTCTCAGCTGGAGCTTCAATAGCTGGTGGATTTACATTGGCACTAGGCAACTCTGGGGCTCCAAATAAAGAGGCAAAGAGGCCAAAGAATTTCCATAACAGCCAGAGTAATAATGGAATTAATAGTAATAACAATAACAGCCATAACAACCATGAAGGTAAGAAACAAGCATGTTTCTTTCTTGGCTCTTGAGGCTCATTATTAGGCGCAGGCTCAATATATGGTGGCTGCTGTGGTGGCTGAGGTGGCTGTTGCACAGGAGACTCAAAGTTAGAATTTAAAGGTGGGCTAAAAACTGGAGCTGTTTTTAACATCGCTAAAGGACTACCTGCTGGAACATCTGGTTCGTTGGAAAAGCCCCAGAAAGTAATAACAGGAATACCGTCTACAATAAAGACACAGTCTTGGTTAGGAAAGTGAATAGCTGGTAGTTCCTGAGCTTCCTTATCACCCAGTAAATAACTAGCTAATAAAGCGCTACTACTATTTTGATCTTGGCGGCGATTCATTGACCTGCCATATTGGTTCAAAGCTTGAGTAAAAGCTTTTAACTCCTCATTAGCCTTCTTCTTTTCCTCTGCGCTAGCCTGAGCCCAAGGAACAATTTCATATTGATCATTAGGATTGAGACTTTCAAAATTAATCATCCAATCAATAGTGCGGCTTTCCTTATGGACAATAGGCTTGGCTAAATATTTACTGGCGTTTCCATTTTGGCCAGGAAGATGAACGTTATTATCGATAGCATCTAAAAAGGAATCTGCGTTTTCATAGAAAGCACCGCCTTTACCAAGGGGTTCAAAATCATAAATCCCACCGCTTTTTAAAATAACTCTTTTCATACTCTTATGGCATTAGACTAGTAGAGACTAATCTAACTACCTCCTCCTTGGTAATTAACAAAAACTACTGACAAACCTTTTGCAAGCTCTTGCCTGCATTCTTTAAATCTTCAATTAAGGCTTTGGTATTGCCTGGCTTATAAACTTTGCCCCCAGTAATATCAGCGATACACTTAGCATCAGGAGCATCCTCTCCAATTAAGACCACATGAATTTTCAATCGTGGTTTACTTTTATGGATCTGACGTGCAACCTCGCAAAGGTTAAGATCCTCAGTGCCATCGCAGGTATCAACACCATCAGAAATTAACACGCCAATAGAATCAGCATTCTTAGGAGCAGCAGAGGCCATACCTCTCATACCACTAACTAAAGGAGTTAGCACTTGAAAAGGAATGCTCTGCAACATAGGATTGGTCTGAGCTACAGCAGCTTTTAAGCGTTGGCGCTCATTACCTGAAAAAGTGCCATAATCACGAGCCAGAGGACAACCTTGAATACCAAATAATCTAATTGGCACATTCTTATCTACTTGATCAATTAAAGCATGAGCAGCCTTGATAGCAGCATCAATACGCATTGAGCCATCAGAGAGCAAGTTAATCATGGAACCAGAGCCATCGGTTGCAATAATTAAATTAGGCATCTTTCCTTGCTTAACAATGGTCTCGCACTTAGGTAAAGTGACCTTACCAGCGCCTTGAGCAAGCTTAGCCTCCTCCGCTGCCTTAGCAGCAGCCTCAGCCTCAGCTTCCTTAGCAGCCTCTTCTTGAGCCTTTGCCAGTTCCTCAGCCTTTATCTGTTCATCTTTATCATTGACTAAACCTAACAGACGCTCAATTTCTTTAAGAGTTTGCTCATCCTTAGCTAAGGTAGCTTTTAAGTTAGCAAGCTGTTGCTCTTGTGCATCTTGCTGTCCTAAAGCAATTTTCTCTTGGGTCTTTTCAATAAGCTCATTAATCTTATTTAAGTTAAGCTCATCCTCAATTACTTGCTCGTTTAATTGGTCAAGCAATAACTCTTGCTCATTGGCCTTATCAAAAGGCCATGGGTAGAGCTTAAAGAAATAAAAGGCCAACAAAGCTAACAACAGCAATAAAGCAATTAAGCTTGGAATTAAACATCCTCCCAAGCTCCTCCCCGCAGCAGCCGCACCAGCCCCAGCGCCCGCACCCGCTGCACTTGCGCCAGCAGCGCTTGCGCCTTCGGCCCCTACTGCGTTTGTGCCAGCACCTACTGCGCCTGTGCCAGCATCACCTGAGCCTGCCTCTGATGCGCCCGCACCAGCGCTACCAGCGCTACTAGTGGCGCTAAAGTTGGCGCTATCGGCCTGTTCTTGAGAGGCCTCTGTATCTTTACTACCCTCTACTGATGGTTGAAGGCCTGGGTCAAATTTTTGATCAACATTTGAGCTGTCTGCTGCTGTTGATGATTGGACATTAGCTGCGGCAGCTGAGCCTGAGGCAAAAAAGCTGGCTAAAATGGCACTAGTAACACCTACGGTTTTAATAGCATTTAAGCGCTCTTGAGGGTTGTTTAAGGTGTTATTACAGTGCTCTTGAGAAAAGAAAGGAATAATTACAGGCTCACGATCATTAATCACGAGCATATATTGAGGCTGGCTAATTAAAGCATAAAGAAACTCAGGGGCACTGAGATTTTGCTTATTGGATAACTGTAAAGAGCCATCCTCACTAGTTAAGGACGGATATTTATCTTTTAGAACCTCGATGATTTTATTGGCTCTAAAAGAGTAATTTTGGGCCGCATGTAATTGTTCTTTATAAAACTTAGGAGCACCCTGCTCTATAGTTAGCTCTTTGATAGAGCCAGACATATTAGAGTTAAAGTTTAAGTAATCGCCTGAGTGGCTACTCATAGCAATTAAAGAACTAGTAGAGGAATCAAGCTTAAGCTCTTGTAATAAAGTGCCCAGCTCAGACAAAGCATTAGCTACCTGTGGAGCCAAATCATTGGAACTCAAGCGCATTAATCGTATCATCGATCTCTTCCTTATATCCGAGCTTAGGACTATATCTCCCAATAAGAGTTAGTTACTTAACTCTTATTAGGATGCTCCTTAGATTGAAAATATGTGACCCAAATTTTTGCTATTAGTGCTTTAAAGCACGGCATTGCTTAATCCAAAGCTTTTTATTGGCCTCTAAATCACGACCTGCTGTTTGATGCTTATCAAGGTCGTTTAAGAATTGGGCAATATACTCACTTAAGGTACCTTCATTCTTACCTAAGGATTGTTGAGCATTTTTAAGCTGCTCTTTAATAAACTTGTAATCAAAGGTATTCATAGTGTCGGTAATATGATCAGCATAGTAGCTTACATAGTAATCAACCATATGATCTACTAAAGCACGATCTTGCTTAAACTTTAGCTCCTGTTGTTCAGTAGCCTTTAAGCACTCTTTACTTTGACTATCTGCACGGCACTCTTTTAGAGGTACCTTACGTAAGATTTCCTCTCTTTGGGCGTAACGCTCACGAGCAATCTCTTCACGAGCAATAGTGGAGCACAAATAACCGCCTAAGCGTAAATTAGAGACAATAGCACGATCACGCATTTCCTCCTTTTTAGCATTGGCCTCAATCATATTGGCACGCAACTTATGGAGGTTTTGTTGCATAGACATTAAATAAGCGCCTAAATCATCACGCTCTTTTTGAGCCTTGGCCACTTCCTGTTGGCTAAGCTCAAGCTCTTTTTTACTAAGCTCTAACTCCTTTTGCAACTTATCCTGCTCAAGTTTTGCTTGCTTGATATCACTATCAGCTTGCTTTTGTGCAAGCTCAGTTGCTTTTTGCACTTCTTCTTTAGCGAGCTCAGCTGCTTTTTGAGCCTCTTTGCGAGCCTGCTCTGCGGCATTTTGTGCTGCCTTACGATCTTGTTCGGCCTTTTGCTGGGCTTGCTTTTGCTCTGCGATAATCTTATCGAGCTCAGCAATAGTATTTAAATTACCACCGCCCTTGGTATCAGAATTATCGTCATTACCAAGCTTAGCTACCTGCTCTTTTAAGGTTCGCACCTCTTCAATAGAATTAGTAAAAGGGATGGACAACACTAGACGCATACCCATATCACGGCTTTTAGTTTCATTGCCTTTAGTAAAGTAAGCACGCTCAGAGCGATAAGCGGTGATCATACCATCCTGACCACTAAAGATACTGCCTCCACGTACTATATAACCACCGCTTTGGCCATGTAATCTACCAGTTCTGGTGGCATAGAAAGGATCAAGCATCATTTCAGAGACATTACCTAAGATATCGTATATGCCCAATGGATTAGGTAGTTTTGCGCCGATAATCTGTACTCTACCATCCATAGAGCTACCTTTGCCTTTATACCAAGCATAATCTGCAATAGTTTTTCCATTTTCAAAAGGAAAAACATCAGCACTAAATTGAGAGGAAGTTACACGATTACCACCACGGGCGGCAAACTCCCATTCACTATCAGTAGGAAGACGAGCAAAAGCTACGGTCTTGGCACCATCACTTGGAAGTTGACTGCCCTTTACCTCTGTAAGTGCTTGCTGCGCAGCTTTACTTGCTAAAAAGTGGGAATATTGTCTGGTAATTTCTAAAGCATCAAACCAACTAATATTGCTCTTAGCAATACGATCTTTAGGGGACAGCTTTTTATCTGAACACTTGCCTTTACCAAGATCATAGGAGCTTAGAATATCGTATTGGGCGGAATTGAGCTCATATTTACCAATAAGATAGTAATAGCCTTGTTTATCTTTAAAAGCACCTTGAATGTAACGACTATTAGGAGCTTGGGTCAAAAGTGAGTCAGCGTTGTTACTACCAGCGCTAAAGCCCTTATCATGGAGTTTATCTTCATTAGAGGTATAAACCTTTTTAAACACCATAAAGCCCTTGCATGGCATAGGAACTATGACATCATCATCTTGAGGCTTAGGGTTAAAAAACATGGCACTATCTTTTTCTGCTGCCGCATATGCGTTACCAGTGCCCAGCACTAAAGAGCAACCGACACCTATTATCACGGCCATACCAGAACCAGTACTCAAAACTTTTGCCAATGCTTTACTTAACAAAGAAACTGCCATAGCACTAACTCCTAAAATCTTGTTAGCATTAACTATAAATAGTAATACATCTTATCCATATAGACCGACAATAGTATGATTTCCGTCTAAATTACCGAAACAAATCTGTAATCATCTATATGTATGTATAAAACCAAAATGTCAATATAGTATAGTTTCTTGTATCGATGCTATAATAGAAT
>NZ_JALKIM010000104.1 GCF_023050945.1 Anaerobiospirillum sp. NML120448
AAACATATGTAAAAATAAGGCTGAAATAAGGGCAAAATCCTCAGTTTTGCCTATATTTTTGTGTGACTAATAGCCCATAATCTAATAAACCCTATAAATAAGGGAATCCTTAAGTACATGGGCATGCTTAGTTAGCGCCTTTGGGAATTTAGTTTTTTAGAAAATACTAGCTCTTACTTGCCACCAAAAATGCGGCGGATAAAGCCAAATAGTCCACCTTTAGCCTTTTGCTGCTCTTTTGATTGATAAGCATTGCTTGCAATAATAGGTGATGGCTTAATGACCTTTTTAGCTACTGGTTTTGGCTCATTTGCAAGTTCATGGTTAGAAGTTGCAATTTGCTCTTTAGTCTCAGGAGCGGGCGCTGTTGGAGCAGGTGTGGCGGTACTTTCTTTATCATCAAAGCTTGCTTGAGTAGAGTCTTGCTCATTAGCACTATGATTAGCCTTTGTAGTTGCCTTTGCTTCTGCCTCTGCCTCTGAAGCTGTAGAAACAACACCAGGCTCTTGCTCAAGAGTGGTAGTGGTCGCTACCTCAGGTTTAGCCTTTGTCTCAGTATCACTATCAAGCTCTGCCTCTACTGCGCTCGCAGTTGCTGTTGCAGTCTTGGCAGGTACAGACTCTTTTTCTTGCTCTGGTGCTTGGTTAACCTCACTCTTAGGAGCAAGCTCTGGCTCTGGTGTGCAGATAGACTCATGCTCGCTTTGAGTATCAGCAGCATGATTAGAGTTTGAGTCACTGCTATCTTGAGAGCAGGTCTCATCACCCTTTGGTGAGCTAAGGTTAATGCTTGGCTCAGAGGTGCTCTCTTTATCTGGTACTACGGCAAGCTCGGAGGCTTGAGCATTATCCTGGGCACTGCTATTGGCAATTGGGCTCTGGCTCTGGCTAGAGGCAGAATCTTGAGGATTGGTGCTGCTTGGTGAGCTTGGCTTGCGGCTATTAGCAGTGACTATGGCTGTATAGCTGTAGGATAAACCAAGTTCTTCAACACGAGGTGCTTGGGATTTAGCCTCAATCGTGATGGCAGCATCGTTGTTGGCAGCCATTGGAGCGCTGATGTTATTGGTCTCCTTGACATCATTAGCATCATTGCTTGCTGATGGCTCTTGGCTGTTAGCTGCTACAGCGGCTAAGTCCTGAGCTGATGCTTGGGTGCTCTGCTTGGCAGTCTCAACAGTTGGCTCTGTTACTGGTGCAGTAGTGTTTTCTGGCATTACCTCAGAGGTTACTGCTACTGGAGCTTCGGCAGCTGGGGCTACAGCTTCGACAGCAGGGGTCTCACTCTTAACTTGAGCTAAAGCTTCTTCTTTTAGAGGCTCTAAGTTTAGGTTGCGAGAGTTGTTGTTCCAGCAATTATCATCTTGTAAAAAGGTAGGGCAAATAAGCTCGTTACTCTTTAATAAGGCACCAGCATAAGCAAGAGCTTGCTCTTTGGTAGCGTGTTGTTGGGCCTGGCCAAGGCCTTGGTCTTGGGCTGATACGACAAAAGTAACAGCATCTGTTAGCTCTTTACCATAAGAGTTAACAGCAGCCATAAAAGCAGCATATAAAGTGGCTAACTCAACGTCATCACCCTTGTTGTTAAGGCTAACTAAGAACTTGCCAGATGGTGCTAATGATAGAGTGCAAGAGGCGTTAGACTTTAAAAGCTTAATAATATTATTAAACTTAGCATCTTGTAGGTCAGTATCAGTGCCTAGTTCTTTAAGGTTGTTAATTTCAGCTTGTAGGTAGTCAATAAAGCTCTTGACGTGAATAAAGAAATCAACACCAATAGTACGTACTGATAAATCAAAACGGCGGCGTGAGCAAGAGCGAACTAAAGCTTTAATTTGAGACTCAAGCTCTTGCAACAAAGTTAAGTCTTTGCTTGGAAGCTTATTGGCTACAAGTTCAGTATGGAGACTTAAATAGTTATGGGCAAAAACTAAGGCATCACGATCTAAGCCTAAAGCTTTGTATCCTAAGGCTAAAAAGGCAAGGATTTGGGCTTTATAAATAATATCAAGCTCTAGTAGAGAGTTTAGATGCCATAAATTGTAGACAGCCTTTAACACCTTTAATTGTGAGCCTAATTCCTTTTCATCGCTCTGTGCTTTCTTATAGCTATTAATAGTCTTTTTGATGTTAGAAAGCATGGTCTTGTCTTTAGTATCCAAGGTGTTTCCTCGTAGTCTTATTTCAGTATGGGAAAAATTAGATAAATCCTATCAATTCTATCAAATTTCATTGAAAAATTCTCAAAAATAGATCATAGATCACAGACATTTTTAAATTTATTCTATAGAGAAAGTATGTAGTAAATTGTTCTCCAAAATCAGGAAATTTTATTGCTTACTAGATGCAAAAGTGATAAAATTTTATCATCAATCATTCTTATGATTGTGCGTTGGTTTTGTTCCACTCGTTCTCATCTTTTTTCGAATAGTGGCTCTTTGCTAGTTTTCAAGCTAGTTAGGGCTGACACAACTAATTAAAATTAACTTGGGCTCTTTAGTAAAAATAAGGCTTTTACTAATGCGTGCTCTTTTGTTTTTTCATTAGGATGTGTCGATCTATGTCCAACTTCGTCGCTTCTCTTAATAATTTTGAACCTTCCTACAGTAGTAACAATGCATATGAGACTTTGTTTGAGCAATACGAAAAAGTCATTATGCAAAGCTTATTTACGTCTTTTGGTTTAGATTTTATCGTTCAAGATCAGCATGGTGGTGATGTTGATACCATCCACAATGTGCGTGCCATGGAGCACGATAAAGACTTAACTTATAAGGATAAGGCTCACCAAGAGGCTTATGACAATCGTGGTGCGTATGACTCTAAGGAATACCATTCTCATGAGGGCTATATAGCCAAAAATAGAGAGGTATCCCGTCAGAAAAAAGAAGGCTCCTTGTATGATGCCTATACAGGAGAACACATAGCAGCCAATGCTCGAACTGATTTAGACCATATTGTCTCAGCTAAAGAAATTCATGACGATAGAGCTAGGGTGCTATCTGGCTTAAATGGTGCAGATTTAGCTAATAATCCAGATAATCTTGCTGCTACTAATCCTCATACCAATCGCTCTAAAAAAGCTCAAACTATGGATGAGTACTTAGACAAGAAAGGCTATGAGTACACTAGTGAGCAACAAGAAAGAATGCGCTCCTTAGATAAAAAGTCACGTCAGAGCATTGATCGCAAAATTGCTTATGAGTACTACACCTCACCTGATTTTTTCAGAAGTAGTGCTATGGCAGCAACCAAAGTTGGTTTTACTATGGGATTGCGTCAAGTACTGGGTTTAGTCTGCTCTGAAATTTGGTTCTCTATTCGTGCTGAGTTTAAGTATGCCTCAGGCTCGAATGAATCAATGCTGCATAAGGTGATCACAGGCTTTAAAAATGGCTTAGCTAACGCAAAAGAGCGCTATAAGGAGCTGTGGCAAAAGTTTATTGAGGGCTCGATTTCAGGTGCTTTAAGCTCAATTACTACCACTATTTGCAACATGTTCTTTACTACAGCTAAGAACATTGTTCGTGTCATTCGTCAAATTTGGTCTTCTTTAGTAGAAGCTGCTAAGGTCTTATTCTTTAACCCTGACCGCTTACCTATAGGCGAGCGTTTTAGAGCTGTGGCTAAGATTTTAGCAACAGGTGCCAGTGTGGTTGTGGGAACTGTTGTGAGTGAAGCTGTAAAAGCCACCTCTATTGGAGCCATTCCTATTATTGGCCAAGTGCTGTGCGACTTTTTAGGCGCATTAGTAACTGGCATTATGGCCTGCACCTTACTTTATGTACTGGATAAGTGTGAGTTTATTAATAAGCTCATTTATTTGCTCAATCAGCTATCCCCATATTCTGATGTCGCTGCTTATTACCGCCACTTAAGTGCCTTAATGGATGAGTATTGTGCCAAGGTCATGGACATAGACTTAGCTCTCTTTAAGCAACAGACTGATAGGTTTAACCAAGGCTTAATGGTCTTTGAGAACAATGTTGATGTGTCAGATCAAGTCTTGCTCAATAGCCAATTAAAAGCCATTTACCAACAGCTGTCTTTAGAAATGCCATATGACACCAGTAATGGTAAAACCTTAAAAGACAATTTAAAAAATCCAAACTTTGTACTGAAGTTTAAGAAGAAGAATAGCTAATGTTCTATTGTGATCAGTGCGGAGAGTGCTGCCGCCATGTCCAAAAAGCTGAGCCTTATCGTGACTTAGATAGAGGCGATGGCGTTTGTAAGTATTTGCAGGACAATAAATGCTCTATCTATGCTAATCGCCCTTTAATTTGTCGTGTTGATGAGTGCTACGAGCGCTTCTTTAAAGAGCAATACACTAAAGAGCAATACTATCATTACAACCATTTATCGTGTTTGAAACTTAAGCTGGTACAAGGTCTGCCTATTAATGAGTTTATTGAGCAAACTAAGATTACCTTTGCAGAATTAGATGAACTTGCCAGTAATGTGCCTGACTCCAACACCTTAAAGCAAATTGTTAAAGAAGATGAGGCGCAGGCTAAAAAGAGCAAAACTCCAAGCTCCACTTAAGGAGGTGTTCCCAGTCCAACTCAAGTTTGAAATATAAGCGCCATTGATGGCGCAAGTTTTAGCGTTAGATACTTACTTCTGAGTAATATAAGGAGAAATAATTATTATGTTAATAGTTAATGTGGTGTTGTTCTTCATTTTTATGTATTTAATTTACAGGTATTACAAGGCTATCTTTAATTTTATTCCAGCTGGTTTAAGAAGATTCTTAATGAACTTTGCCCTTCGTCGCATCATTATGATGGCTATCTTTAAGGGGTTTAAGTAAAAAGAGTTTATTTACTTTGCCAAGGTGTACTTACCTCAACTCTGCATACTAAATTACACTCAAAATAGATTTGCCTCATATATCCCAATCATCAAAAAATCGTAGTGGTTACCTAACAATAGGTTAACCTCTATTCTTGTTCAATGAAAACAAGATATATATGGGGTTTTATTAAAATTTGTTGTTTAAATGTTACTTTAGTATGCACAGTTCAGGGCTTAACTGCTGCCTTAGCCTGAGTTTAGTTAGTTTTCACAAAAAGGATTGATTATGTTTGGATCTATTTTGGGCGTAAAAACAGCTCATGATCGCATCAATATTGCCCAAGAGCGCCATGAGCGTAATCAGCGCTACTTAGAGGATTGCTCTAATAAGTGTTGCGTAATTTTGGATAAGCTGGGCGTTAATGAACTGACAATCTTATCTGAGTTTAAGAATTTTGCTGATACCTTTGAGCAAATCCATAATCGACCTGAGTTCGATACCATTGAAGTTAATAAGGTTAAGATCCCAAGTTTCAAGGTACAAGAGTTAAAGCATGTATCTTTAGGCGCTACAACCTTAGTATCAGGATTAAGTTCTGCTGTAGCTGGTGTCGCTGCTGGTATGGCTGTTTCTGGCGCTACCACAGCCGCAGTAGCAACTTTTGGTGTTGCCTCAACAGGTGTGGCCATTAAGAGCCTCTCAGGCGCTGCTTTGACTAATGCCACCTTAGCCTACTTAGGTGGTGGTTCTTTGGCAGCTGGTGGTGGCGGCATGGCCCTTGGAGCTACCGTGCTTGGCGCTTCTAGTTTAGGTGTTGCTCTTATCATTGGTGCAGTAGTCTTTAGCATTATGGGCGCTAAAGCTCAACAAAATGCTGATGAGGTAGTAGATCAAGTTTTATCCATGGAAAAAAAGATTGGTGAAACTGCCAATTACCTCAAGGAGCTGACTGAAACAGCCGAAACTTTCAACCAAACCTTAGTCACCTTAACTGACCTTTACCACCAACAATTTAAGCTCTTTAAGGAGCTCGTAGATCGCAATAATCAGTGGGATACTTACACTGAGCAAGAAATGCTGTTAGTGGAAAACATGGTGTTAATCGTGGGTGTCATTTTCGCCATGTGTAATGTTCAGCTGGTACTCAAGTCAGAGTCTAGCAAGAGCAAGCAAGAGGACTATGATCTCAACACTATTAACAAGCAAGAGGCTCAAGCAGCAGAGCAACAAGGCAAAGAAGTATTAGCTAAGTTTGATAGCGAGGTCGATGCTGCTGCTTGCCAACAAGATGAACGTACTAGCAAGCCATTAAGTGATATTGAGCAGTGGCAAAAACTCTTAGGTGAGTACATTAATCTCAATAGCAGAGCAGATTATGAACGCCATATTGAAAAATGTAGAGAGCTACTTAGTAGAACAAAAGAACCTCTCATAAAAGAAACCATGCCCGATCATATTAAGAGCTGCAAAGACATTATGCGCTTATACTAACTTTGCTCGGCACCACTTCACAAAGACCTGTGTTTAGCAAGATTAAACACTGGTTTACCAAATTTTGCAATTTAGCGCACAATCCTGCACAAAACTACAGGGCAATTAATATTGCCCTTTGTTAATAGGTGCTATTATTAACAACAGTTGCTTAAGCCAACTAATTTCTATCTTTCTTTAATATGCCCAATTACCTAATACTTATTGTTGGGTATTTATCATTTCTTTCGTTTTGCGAGCTACCTCGCCTACCTTAATTACTTAAGCTAGCTTCCTAGTTAGCTACAGTATTTCGTGCCCAGGTTCTTTTAAGCCTTTGAAGAGCCTTAACCGTTTATTCCCAATTTTTCTTGGCACAACTTCAATGTACTTGGTTGCTTTAACTCTGATTGCTTGCTTCATAGCTCAGTAAGGAGTTTTCACCCTCTGATACCACAATCATCCGCCTTTATTTATTGGGTTTTTAAAGCTCTAAATCTTGTGAGCTTATTAGCCAAACAATACTAACTCTTCTAATTGAGTCTGGGCGACATAGTCTCAAGCGCCCGCTCACTATGGTACAGAAAGTCCTTGTTGCACTGGGAGGTGCGTTATGGAAACTTTTTTCAAACTGCTGGTTTGGATTGTAATTATTGCCTTTATCATTAACTTTTTTAAAAAACGTAAGGCCAAGAAAGCTTTTCAGGCTGAAATTGCTAGAAAACGTGCTTTGCTCAAGCATGTGGATAGTGAGGAGCCTCAGGTAATCGACGAGTACTACTCAAAAATTGTTAATCGAGATTATTCTGCCTTCCAAGACATCTGCAACAAAAATAGCGAACTTATGGGCAACTTTGCTAAAAATGTTTTGGAACTAAATTATGATCGCTATATGTTTATAATGCTGTACAAGCAATTAAAACATGTGCCTGATACCATTAGCTGTCCTGATGGGCAAGAATTTGATTTTTCTGAATACAATTTGGACATAGTCCTAAAAAACTGTATACAGTCAGGGGAGCTTGTTAAACTAAATGAAAAATTACCTATAGCTTTGTTTTCAGATATCTGTTGCTATTCAAGTAATGAAGACAAGCAAAAGACAATTGATGCCCTCACAAAACTTGCAAGCAAGGACAAACTTACCTCAGGTGATATCCCTGCATGGCCTCAAAAGATCTTTGGTCAGTCCGTGTACTATGAGATATTTAAAAAAGATAAGCTCAATACTATCAACCTCAATAAGGTAGAGGTAGTAGAGTTTGTAATGAATGAGCCTGAGTACTATGAGCACCTTACTAATTTGGGAGAAGCTATTTTTCTGTTGTCTCCAATTCAAGAATTTGTTAAAGAGCACTTTTATCATTACATTAAGCTCTTAGATGATATTGTTAAAACTAAAAAGGATTATCCGCAATTTAACAAAGAGCAAAAAAATATCTTTGCAATTTGTGCCTTATTGTTCCGACTGATTGGCGATTTAAGAGCTGTGCAACTAATTGATAGGGACTATGACGCTCCAAATAATGGTTTTGAGCGTTCTGCTATACCTGATTTTCAAATTACATTTAGCAATATAGCTAATGCCTTAACCACCATAGGCAATGCTGACTATCAAGATGCTAAGGGTGAGGCCAAGGCTCAGATTCTGCCTTGTCAAACATGGTTAGAGCAAGAAGCTCTTAAAGTTAAAGAGCAGATTGAGCTGTGTAATAAGGCTCTTATTAAGCTTGGTGAAAAGGAGTTAAGTTTCTTCGATGCTCATAATGATGTTTTGAGAACCATTATTGATGCCAAATTCGATGCTCAATTATGTAAAGAAGCTAACAGTAAATATGGCAAGATGAAAAAAGTCATAAGTGAACTAACCGACACAGATAATAGTGTGTTGGCTTGGTACAAAGATGGACGTAGACATCTTCTAGCTGACGTTGGTTTTTGCTCTGCTCATAAGGTTTTTATCGACGACAATAGCTTAATCTTTGGCACTAACTACAAGGACATTAGCGAATGTCAGTGGCCAACTAAAGTCATTGGTGCTTCTGCTTATAATAAGCTTTTCCATGCAGATAAATTAGATGAGCTTTACTTTGATCAACAAGAGTATGAAGAGTTCTTAGCTAGTGTTAATGAAACTCTCGATAATTTAAAGAAAGTACAAGAATTGGCCAACAATTACTACCATGCTTTGTCTAAGATGTATCCTCTTTACTCTAACTTGTGTGCTGGCGTATTTAAATTTAATTCTCCTAAAAATAAAGCAAGTTTTGAGCAAATGATTGAATACATGGGCAACTGCTATAATGCTTTTAAGAAAGTTGAGCTTTTTGAAAAAGGTTGTTTTATTCAAAATCTACCAAATCAAAATGTCTGGGGATGTCAATATTTAAATATTGAGAAGGTTAAAAAACTGCTCATCGCCAAAAAGATTATCACCAGCTTGTTAGAAAGATACCTGCCAGAGGGAACTCAACCTGCTGTTGAAGCTCAACCTGAGGAGGCTAAAGCACAAGTTGCTAAGCAGCAAAAGGCTATTGAGCATCATGAGCAAAGCACAGCTCGAGATAATAATGCTGTAGTTGCTCAATTGGATGCAAATAAGTCTCCTCAAGAACTAGTGCAAGAATACAGCAAGTACTGTGAACCTCTCAAAGCAGCTATCAAGGAACTTGATTACGTTCTGGAGTCATACGCATATGACTCTATGAAAGTTTATTATAATGCAGCGCTCTTCTCTCAATATTGCAAGCAGCTTAAAGACTTGCCTAATTACTACGTCTTTAAGAGGGGAACTTTTAAATTTAATAATTTATATAACGATGATTTTATCGAGGCTGCTAAGCAAGTGTGGAAGTATTATGACTCTGATCTAAAAATAAGTTATGCGAACATGGCTGCATTAGAGTTGGGTGATATACGTAATGCTATTGAGCATAGAAAAGAGCAGTTAGATAAGGGCGGGGAACTTGATTATCTCTATGACTGTCAATGGGCAAAAATTATTATAGGCTGCGATGCTTATAAGGCTCTATATGGTAGTGAAGATGAGCAACAATCAGTTGCTCTGAGCACCTATGAGAATATTAAAAACAACTATCAGTCTTATATTCAGGCTCTCAATGAGTTAAAAGAAAAGTTAGAGCCTAAAACCAAGTACTTGCACCTATATTCTTTTATGTTCCAAGAAGTAGTGGATATTCTTAAGCGTAAGCTTAACAACAAGGAAAAATGGTCTGATCTTTCATTTGAAGATTCTATAGCATTTTTTGTTGGTATTGTTTTGTTTGACATGAGTTCATTTGCCTATGCATACTTATTTAAGTGTGCCATTATGGATGTAGAAAACCATTATGAATTTGGTGTCAACAATATCAATGATACTCATATGAATCTTGATGTTGACAAATTTGTAGCAGGGTTGAACATTGTCGATGGCGATGATTCTCGCATAGATTACGATATTTCTAAGCTTGAAGAGCGCTATGATAGGCTGTTGAAGGTATTAAAGGAATACCAACAGAGTGATTTTCTTAAGATCGCAAGGGATCCTGACCATCCTTTATTGGGTCTAACTAACATGGCATACAATTGCGCTTTGATGACAAACTATCTCAAGTTTTTAGCGAAATGGGTTAACAAGAAAGATGGCTACCCAGTGCCATCTGAAAAGGATGTTGACGAAGAAATAAAAATGTTAGATAGGTTTGCTTATTACGATTCATATGCCTTTGATTCTGAAATGTGGGACATATTTGAAGAGCGTAGAGAATTTCTTAGATTCTTATAATTAAGTAATAGTCTTAAGT
>NZ_JALKIM010000105.1 GCF_023050945.1 Anaerobiospirillum sp. NML120448
CATTAAGTTAGTAAAGAGTTAAAAACAATAAGCTTGAATCTAAGCATTTTTAAACACCGATTTGCTTGGCGACCATAGTGCTATAGACCCACCTGTCCCCATTCCGAACACAGAAGTGAAATGTAGTTACGCCGATGGTAGTGCAACGTACGATTGTGCGAGAGTAGGTCATCGCCAGGCTTAATTTTGCGGAGCGGTAGTTCAGCTGGTTAGAATGCCTGCCTGTCACGCAGGAGGTCGCGGGTTCGAGCCCCGTCCGTTCCGCCATCACTTAAGTGCTGATATGGCTCAGTTGGTAGAGCGCACCCTTGGTAAGGGTGAGGTCCCGAGTTCGATTCTCGGTATCAGCACCACTTTTCTTGAATAACCACCTAACGGTGGTTTTTTCGTTTCTAGGCCTTCCAAATTTTAACAACATTGCCTCAACGCAATGTTTGCCTGCATCTCTATCCTAAAGCCAAATCTATTACTGCTAAGGCTCACCGCCATACATGACCATAGCTGGTCATTTCTCACCTCACTACCCTTCAACTTACTGTACCTGATCTTATACGCTAAGAAGGGGGCATAAGCTCGTATGAGCTAATAAGCTAGCTTCTCTAACATGCCTGGATAGCAGTTAATGACAAATTAATGGATCTGTTTCGCACCTTTGAACTATCAAATAATGAGCCTTAAATAGCCATGCTATAATATTTCATTCTTTGCTTGCCTAAGTGGTTCTTGTGGCAAGCGTGGCTTAATTAAGTTCACTTACAGTACAAGTAATAAGGCTCTTATCCATGAGTAGCTTTGACCCAAATAGACCTGCCTCTTCTTGTCCTTCTGACAAGATATATTTAAAACAAGCTTGTTTTAGTCGCTGTCTTTGCGATCAAGATTTGGTTGATTTTGACTTATACCTAGCCTTATATGGTGTTCCTAATACCGATGGCTATGAGCAAGGTAAGCTCAACGTAGGTCAAAACATGGAAACTTGTTTAGTCAAAGAGCTCAATATTGATTTTCTTGAGTTAAGAGCAGGTAAAGTAAAGGCGGTCATAAAAATAGATGATGTTCATTGTAGAACTACTCCTATTGGCCCAATATTACATGGTGGAACCTCTCTTGCCTTTGCAGAAACGCTAGCAGGGGTAGCCTCCATGGCCTTATGTAAAGCTAAAGAGCATCCTGTAGGAGTAAGCGTAAGTGGTAATCATCTTGCCATGGCTTATAAAGGACAATCACTATTTGCCTTATGTACTCTTATCCATAAAGGATCTTCTAGCCACTTATGGAATGTGGATTTAACTAACGATGATGGTCGTTTGATTTCAACTGTTAGAGTAACCAATGCCATTATTAAAGGCTAAAGGAACAATTGTATCTTCTGTATACTTTGTGAGGGAAAAGTGTCTGGAAAAATTAATTTCGATGTAGACCACGTGATAGCAAGTCTTATTGCTCAAGATCAGCCTTTTGCGTTATACCGTCTGCCTAATGAAACCGAACCATGTTTAATTATGCAAGACGACATGAACTTAGTTGAGTGTCAGTCTTATGATGAGCTGGGGGAGTGTAGTGGCTTCTTAATGGCTCCTTTTGCTTTAAGCAAAGATGCTCCTATGGTGGTATTAAAAGCTGATAAGTATATCTGTGGTTTTAGCGCTATTACAGACTTTTTCCAAGAACTTAGTCTCAGTCCAGCTTTTAGTGCTTATAGCAGTGATACAAGCGCTAAAAACTGTGCTGAGGAAGTAATTTTTGAAGGCTCTAATGAAAGCTTATGGCAAGAGCAGCAACAATGTTATCAAGCTGACTTTGCTACCTTTCATGAAGCTTTAAATGAGCATCGTTTTGATAAGTTAGTACTTGCTACTAGACGAGCTTTTATATACCAGCCTTTTAAGGCTTTTGCTTCCTTTATGAAGGCCTGCAAGCTATACCCTAAAATGATGGTATCGCTAGTACACTCAGCTAAGACTGGTACTTGGCTGGGCGCTACTCCTGAGATTTTATTAAAGGGTCAAGGCAAGTCATACCAGACCATGTCCTTAGCTGGCACCATGCTTAGTTCAGATGAAGCCTGTCAAAATCCTAATGATCTTAGTGGTTGGTCAGATAAAGATCGTTTAGAACAAGAGTATGTAACTACCTATATTGAGGATGTTATCAAACCATATGCTCTTGATATCAAAGAGCAAGGCCCTTACATTGCCATGGCTGGTCCTGTTTGTCATTTAAGAACCGACTTTGAGTTTACTATTAAAGACGATGCTGTCATTGGCTCTTTAATTGGTAAGTTACACCCAACTCCAGCAGTATGCGGCTTACCTAAAGAAGAGGCTTATCAATTTATTGTTGAAAGTGAGAGTATTAACCGCAGATATTACTCTGGCATGCTAGGCCCTATTAACTTAGAGGGGCAAAGTCAGATCTTTGTAAATTTACGCTGCATGGAAGTTAAGTTTCCAAAACCATCTGAGAACAATGAAAAGGTGTTGGCATTAGCTTATGCAGGTGGTGGTAATTTACGTCAATCACAATGCCATTTAGAGTTACAAGAAGCCTGTAATAAGATGAGGGCTATTTGTTCTGCTATTGCAGATCCAACAAAAGGAGAGTAGTCACATGGGAAATTTTTCTAATAAAAAGAATGTACTCCAATTAGTGGCTCTGATGATTAATCATGGGGTTAAAAAAGTTGTTTTATGCCCTGGTAGTCGTGATATTCCTATTGTTCAAACTATCCTAAGCAGTAATAAGTTTGAAGTGTACTCCATCACTGATGAACGTAGTGCTGGATTCTTTGCTATTGGTTTAGCTCAAGAAAATTTAAATCGTGAGCCTGTTGCTATAGTAGTAACTTCTGGTAGTGCGCTATTAAACTTACATCCTGCTGTTAGTGAAGCCTTCTATCAACAAATTCCATTATTAGTTATTTCAGCTGATCGTCCTAAAGCTTGGATTGGTCAAATGGATGGCCAAACCTTACCACAAGAAGATGTATTTAAGACTTTAGTTAAGAAGTCAGTTTCCTTAGTGGAAGTACAAAGTGATGAGGACGAGTGGTATTGTAATAGGCTAATTAATGAAGCTTTATTAGCTCTTAATCACAATGGCTTAGGCCCTGTTCAAATTAATGTGCCGATCTCCGATCCTTTCTTTAGCTTTGAGGTCGACGCATTACCGCAGGTTAGAACTATTAAGCGGTATGATTACACCAATTTTAGAGAGCTTGAACTGCCTCAATACCTTTATGATGATCAAGACAAGTACGAAATAGACTTGGCTACCGAGCAGCAAAAGTTCTTGCAGAGTATTCAGAGTGATTACACTTTATGCTCATCTGAGGAATGGGCACAATCTTTGGCTGCCTATCTTAAGCAAGCTAAGAGTATTATGCTGGTGGTAGGTCAGAGTGTATCAGGCCTAGGAGTAGGTAAAGATAGTAAGCTTTGGCAGGATTTAAGTGAGCATATGATAGTAATGGCAGAGACCATTGCTAACGTTGAGTATGATAGTAATATCTGTACTCAAGTCGATCTTATGATTTCGCAATTATCACAAGCTGCGCCTCTAGTAGTTACCGACAATCAAAGCTCTCCTTGCTCTCAATCATATAAAAGAGCATTAAGAGCACCAGATTTAGTAATTACTGTTGGTGGGCATATTATTTCTAAAAGCTTACGTAAGTTTTTAAGAGCGCATCACCCACGCAATCATTTGCATGTTAGCCCATCTGGTGAGGTGGTAGATCTGTTCCAATGTGTCAATGGCATTATTCAGCTTGATGAACAGTTCTTTATTCGCATCTTACATAGAGCAGTAACCATCTTAAAAGAGCAATACTCAGTAGATCTTGATAAACTCATCAAAGATACCCATGCATCGACCTATACTCGCTATACCAGCACCAGTATGCCTAATTTAGAGATGCTGTGCTCTATGGTGGATAATGCTAAGGTCTTGCCTGAGGATTATGCTAATGCTCGCTATATTTACGCCTATTTAGCAAAGATTATCTTATCTAAGGTAAGCACACCTAAATTTGAGTTCTCTCATATGATGGCTGTGGAGCAGCTACTCAATAAAATTCCTGACAATTGCGCCTTACATTTAGCTAATAGTTCATCAGTGCGCTATGGTCAAATGTACGGTAATAAGATGTTTAAAGATCGCAATGTTACCGTGCTAGCTAATCGAGGCGTGAATGGCATTGAGGGCTCTTTATCTGCTGCCATGGGCTATGCTGCGGCCAGTAAGGATTTAAATATTGTCGTAATAGGTGATTTAAGCTTCTTTTACGACATGAATGCCTTATGGAACAATTACGTTAGCAATAATGTGCGTATCTTACTATTAAACAATGGTGGTGGTGAGATTTTCCATGCTCTGCCTGGATTAAGTTTAGACAGTAAAGGAAAGCACTATGTTACTGCTCAGCATAATACCTCAGCTCAAGGTTGGGCTACCTCAAGAGGCTTTAAATATTGCAAAGTAGTAAATGAAAACGAGCTTGATAATGCTTTAGATTTATTGGTAGCTCCACTTGAACAATGTGATAGTCCTGTTTTAGTGGAATTTTGTACCAAAGCTACTACTGATGCTTTATGCATGAAAAAAGGTATGAGTGACTCACGTACTAAGGCTTATGCCTCATTAGTAGAGTAATATTATCCAAAAGAACTAGTGTTTGTTTAAATTAGGAAGTTATTTATGGCACAAACTAGAGAGTGGAAGACCATAAAAGAGTATCAAGATATTCTTTTTGAGTTCTTTGAGGGCATTGCAAAGATTACTATTAATCGTCCTCGTTACCGTAATGCTTTTACCCCAACCACTACCACAGAGATTTCTGATGCTCTTTATTATTGCCGAGAGTGTCAGGATATTAATGTGATTGTCCTTACTGGTGCTGGAGATAAGGCTTTTTGCTCTGGCGGCGATATGAATGTTAAGGGCCATGGCGGCTATGTAGGTACTGATGGTGTACCTCGTCTTAATGTTTTAGATGTACAAAAGCAAATTCGCTCTATGCCTAAGCCAGTAATTGCTATGGTTAATGGTTTTGCTATTGGTGGCGGTCATGTGCTACATGTAGTATGTGATTTATCCATTGCCTCTGATAATGCCATCTTTGGTCAGACTGGCCCTCGAGTAGGTAGTTTTGATGCTGGCTTTGGTTCTTCTTACTTAGCTCGTGTAGTTGGCCAGAAAAAGGCTCGTGAAATCTGGTTTATGTGCCGTCAATATAATGCTCAAGAAGCTTTAGAAATGGGCCTTGTTAATAAGGTTGTTCCATTTGATAAGCTTGAGGATGAAGTTGTTGAGTGGGCTAAGACCATGATGCAGCACAGCCCATTAGCCTTACGTATGATTAAGGCAGGCCTCAACGCTGAGCTTGATGGTCAGGCTGGTATTCAAGAATTAGCTGGTGATGCTACTATGCTTTACTATATGACCGAAGAAGCCCAAGAGGGTGGTAAAGCATTCTTAGAAAAGCGTAAGCCAGATTGGAGCAAGTATCCAAAGTTCCCTTAAACTAAGAGAAGAGGCACACTCACAAGAGCGTGCCTTTTTTCATACTCCTTAGAAAGCATTAGTCTTTACGTGTCTTAACGCCATTACAAAAAAACGACTAGTAGTATGCTCATATAAAATATAAATACTAGATCCAATATGTTAATATCATATACAAATTTTTCTAAGGGCGTATTAAATGAATGATCAGAATTTGGCTAAAAGGCTGTCTGTTCCAGAGGTGGCTGCTCAATTAAAAGTATCAGCTCAATATGTTAGACAGTTAATTAAGAGCGGTAAGCTCAAGGCAGAACGTAAGGGCACACAATGGTTGATTTTTCCAGAAGATATTCAGCAGTATCTTAAAGCCTACGAGGTAGTAATAGAGCCTGACGACCATCCTAGACTAACTGATTACGTGCCTGAGATCATTGCTTTAAGCTTTTTCTCAGGTGCCATGGGATTAGATATAGGTATGGCTGATGGTGGCATTAAGGCTGTTCTTGCTTGCGAGTGCAACAGGTTCTGTCGTATGACCATTGCGCAAAACAATCCTAATATTGCGTTAATAGGGGATATCAACAAATATAGCGCTGATGAAATACTAGCTTTTGCCAAAATTCCCAATAATCGCAAAGTAGATGTAATTTTTGGCGGTCCACCATGTCAGGCATTTTCCACTGCTGGAGCACGTAAGTCATTAGACGATCAGCGTGGTAATGTGTTTCTCAAGTTTTTAGACATAGTCTCTCAAATTAAGCCTACTTATGTAGTAATGGAAAATGTAAGAGGATTACTGTCAGCAGAGTACCCTCTACAAGATAATGAGGCTCCTGTTAAGGGTGGAGCTTTATTGAAAATATTGCAAAAACTAAATGAGGCTGGATATCAAGTTTCTTTTGAGCTTTACAATGCTGCTAACTTTGGAGCGCCTCAAATAAGAGAGCGCTTGGTAATTATTGGCAAGTTAGGAGATAGTAAGGTTCCTTATTTATATCCTACTCATGAGCAAGCATTAGCTACTGATAATCCATCTACTGAGCATGGATTGTTGCCGTGGAAAACTTTGGGTGAAGCTTTTGCTGAGCATTTAGGTAATTTAGATGAGAAGTCTCATCACTACATTGAGTTTCCTCAAAAAAGATTAAAGTTTTATTCTTTATTAAAAGAAGGACAATACTGGAAAGATTTACCTGAGGAACTACAGCTAGAAGCTATGGGTAATAAGATTAAGTTAGGTGGTGGTAAGACTGGCTTTTTCAGACGTTTAAGTTCTTGCAAACCTGCACCAACCTTAGTCACAGATCCTACTATGCCAGCTACTGATTTGTGTCATCCTACCAAGCTTAGACCTCTTAGTGTTGAGGAATATAAGGCAATACAGGAGTTTCCTAGCAATTGGAAAATCTGCGGGCCTGTAAAAGAGCAATACCGTCAATTAGGTAATGCTGTTCCTATCAAGCTTGGGCAGGCCATTGCCAAAGTAATTATTAACGACATGAAGGGCATAGTTAAAGACTCCCCTGCCAACTTTAAATACTCACGCTATAAAAATACTGACGAGCAAAGCTTTTTGCATAGTATGAACAAGTATATTGAGAAAAATAAAAAGGAAGGTCTCTAACATTAAAGATACCTGGGAGACAAATTAAGATAAGCAACTAATTGTCTCCCTAGTTTTGGTAGTGAAAAGCTAGCTTTTTAGTGGCCACTGGTACTTTATTGAGCCAATATCTTAGCTTGGGCACGATCGGGCTTATTAGTACCTGTAAGAGGAATTGCTTCTACCTTTACTATAGCTTTAGGGTGCCAGTATTTAGGCATCTTATCAAAAAGCACTTCTAGCTCATTTGGGCTTAGCTCTTGGTTATCTAAAGTGGCATAAAGCATTACTACTATGGAGCCAAATTTAGGATCGGGACGGGAGCTAATTAATAAAGAGCAATTTTTAAGACGACTATAACTATCATCCAAATCTGATTGCCTATCTTTGAGCCACTGTTCTAGCTCTTCTATTTGTAATTTAACTCCACCACTATTAATAACATTATCCTTGCGACCTAAAACTCTAAACTGACCTTGGTCATTAAACTCCACAATATCATTAGTAATAAGAGTTTCATTATTTACTAAAGGCGCTTCAATGGTAAGAGTCTGCTCGGCGCTTGGATAGACTTTTACTCCTGTAAAGACACTATAAAAGGAGGAAGCTTGTGGCCCACTTAAGCGTCTTAGAGCTATATGAGATAAGGTCTCTGTCATGCCATAAGTGCTATAGACATTATGAGGAAAGCTCTTAAGTTTTGAGGCTAGAGCATCGTCAACAGCACCACCGCCAATAATAAGATGTTCTATAGCTTTAAGGCGTTGTTCATGTGAACTGTCTTTTAGAGCGCTGCTAACTTGCATAGGGATCATAGCTGCAAAATTAAGAACTTCACTATCGCTAATAGCAGCTATTGGATTTGAGCAAGGAGGAACTAAGATCAGTTTTAAACTGCCTACTAGGGCACGCACTACCAACATTTTGCCTGCAATATATTCAAGAGGCATACATAGCAAAGCTGAATCTGGATGCTTTAGACCTAAAAAAGAGAGGGTCATACAGGCGCTATTTATCATTTTGGTTTTCTCAACCATCATGACCTTAGGTTTACCTGTTGATCCTGAGGTTTTAACCTGAATTAAAGGACTGTCATTAAACCACTCCTTTAAAAACATAGCTAAAGAGTACTCAAAACTCTCAGTACCATAATGTTCTTGAACATATGAGGCAAAACTATCTTTTATGTCAGAGGCACTAAAACTTTTATCTTTCAGGTATAAAACCTGATCGGGAATATTAGTAATATAATTCATGATACTTGACCTAAAAAGAATGTGACCTTACTAAGAGAGGGTAGTAAAGATTTGCTTAGCTTGCTCATTTAAGAGAGTCTTAAGATATGAGTCGTAATTCTGCATACACTCTAAGTTTAAATTGCAATAGAGCTGAGCATTTTTAATATACATTGGAGTATTAAGATTATTGGTATAAAGAGCTCCTGTACCAAGACCTTGAGGCATAGTTAAGGTATTAGTAGCACACCATTGAGCTAAAGCATTAAGACCAATAGTTGACTCTAAGGCAGAGGTAATCCAGTGACCAATGTTGCGCTCTTGAGCTAAAGTTATCCATTCTTTAGTACCAGCAAAACCTCCATGTAGGCTTGGTTTAATTACCAAGTATTGTGGCTTGATAGTATCTAAAAGCTTAATTTTACTAGCAGTGTCATATACACCAATCAGCTCTTCATCAAGGCCAATATCAATTGGTGTGTTTTTACATAAAGCAGCCATATGCTCATACTGACCAGCTTTAATTGGCTGCTCAATAGAGTGTAAGGAGAATTTGCTTAGCTGTTCTAGCTTATAAGGAGCTTCTTGAAAACTAAAGGCTCCATTAGCATCAACTCTTAGCTCTAGCTCTTGAGGACTAAAGCGATCTCTAATGTATTGTAGTAAGGAGAGTTCCTGATCAAAATCTATAGCACCAATCTTAAGTTTGATGCATCTAAAGCCTTCTTTAAGCTTATTTTTAATGCGCTCACCCATGGTATCAAAATCACCCATCCAGATAAGACCATTAATAGCAATACCACTTTCATGGCGACTAAAAGGACTGTCCCATAGAGTTAAGGTAGAACTTGGGTGGTTAAGTTGATAGCGCATATGGGTTAAGAGAGACTCAAGACCAAAGAGCATGGATGGATAGTTTAAAAACTTACTGCTATCTAATTGATAAGAGAGTAGCTCATCAATACTTGTTGCTTTTTTAAGGTCTTGGAAAATAGGTGCCAAGAGGTCTTTTAATTTTTGCTCGTAATACTTAAGACGCTCTTCAAAGCTTGAGCCAAGAGAAAGGAAGTCTGAGCTTAGATCTGGTAGTGGGGCGCACTCGCCAATACAAAGAAGACCATCTACTTCTAAGGTTACGTACCATACAGTGTGGCTATAGTAGGTGCCTCGAGAGGTCATAGCAGGTTCTTTAAACTGTAGATCGTAGCGATAAATGCCACCTTGAATATTCATAGCCATACCAGAATGCTCCTATACATAGAAAATAAGAAAACATAGTAGCACTTATTAAGTGGCAATTGTTTGATGGTAATTAGCTATTATTGTATAAAAATATGGCGAATTTACCATTTTATTAAATTGAAGTTAGAGAACCTAGCAAAATTTTAAAGAAATTTTATAGGCGTGATTTATGTCACAAAATCGCATGTACATCGGCTTTGTGGTTGTATGTCTAAGATAAAATTATAAATTCACCTTAAAATTTTTTTAAAAAGGTGTTGACGTTGATTTAAAAATCATTAAAATACGTCTCCGCTGTCACGCACTAAGGCGTGAAGCTGCAAAAGCCAAGCGCTTTGAAGGTCTTTAAAAATTAGTAAGTACAGACAATCTGTGTGGGTTCTTTAAGTTAAGAACTTTGAGTTTTAAGCCAACATACTGGCAACTAGTTATAGTTGCACTTCAAACGAATCATTAAAGTGAAGAGTTTGATCATGGCTCAGA
>NZ_JALKIM010000106.1 GCF_023050945.1 Anaerobiospirillum sp. NML120448
ATGCGTTCAGGATACAAATACTTATGCTAAAGGTATTAAAGTATCAAATGATACTATGGATAAGCTTAATATTAAGCACTCCAAGTGGCACGGCGAATGGTTTTACATAATTAAACCTCAGAATCAGCAAAAGGAAGTTTCCTAAAAAATCTAAATATTTTTTGGGGAGAGCTTTTGCAACTTTAGTGAAAATTCGTGTGTTTTATTTTTTTACAGTTCCTTAGTTTGCTGGTGGTATGGGAATTTGGGGGTTGCAATTATCGTAAAAATATAATCAGGGATGAGTCAGACAAGCGCTGATAAGAGAAAAGGGGGCTAAGAGTATAGCCCCATAAGAGAAAAGGATTTTAGTTGCTAGTTGGCTCTTTGAGCTTGCGCCATAGAGTTACTCGACTGATGTTAAGGCGAGAGCAAAGGTCTTGTTGAGAGGTGGTCTTTAGCAGTGATTGTAGGGCAACACGCTCTAAGTCTTTAAGCTTAAAATCAGGAGGAAGCTCCAGAACCAGTTTAAGATTGTTGCTCTTGGTACTCTCGTCAGTGGAGCCCTCATGGGTACTTATGTTGCTTTCACCCAAGTTGGAACCAACGCCTGTGCCAGCTATAGCACCAGAGCTAGCTCCTGCGGCAACGGCAGTGCCAGCAGCTGCTCCTGTTCCAGTATGGGGGCTAGTAGGGGCTAAATATGGATGGTTAGCTAGCATGGCACTCTTAATGAGCTCTTCATTTATGATAGCTTCATGAGAGGAGCCTTCGTAATTATCCATAGCATTGTTTTCTGGTGAGCCATAGCCTGAGCTTGGGGTGGCACTGCTAATAGGGTATGAGCTTGCGCTTGCACTGGCGGTTGCAGTTGCGGTGGCTTGGGCAGGGGCTGAGCTTAGGGATGAGATAAAGGCATAGGCTTGATCTAGGCTTAAGCACATGATCTCACAAAGTTTGGCTAAGGTGATGTGCGGGCCGTAGAGCACTATGGCTTCTGATACATTGCGTAATTGGCGAATGTTGCCAGGCCATGGGTAGCTTTGTAAAAAGTATAGGGCATCATCATCAATAGTAAGGTTTTGTGATTGGGCCTTACCTAAAAATGATTTGGTGTAGGTGGTAAAAAGCTCATAAATATCTTTAGGACGTTCACGTAAGGCTGGAATGCGTAATTGTAGAACATTAATACGATAATAGAGATCGAGACGGAAAGTACCTTGGCTTGCCATTTTCAATAAGTCTCTATTGGTAGCACAAATTACTCTTACGTCTAAAGGAATGATCTTATCATCGCCTACACGCATTACCTCACGCTCTTGGAGTACACGTAAGAGGCGACTTTGAACATCTAAAGTTAATTCACCAATTTCATCAAGGAAAATAGTGCCCTTATTAGCTAATTCAAATAAGCCTTTTTTACCTTGTTTTCTGGCTCCAGTAAAAGCACCTTCAGCGTAGCCAAACAGCTCACTTTCAATTAATGATGGTGGTAAGGAAGCGCAGTTTAATGATACAAAAGGCTCTGATTTGCGGTGACTGTGGTTGTGGATAGATTGAGCTAATACTTCTTTACCTGTACCTGTCTCGCCATAAATAAGCACAGTAGAATCAGTGCGAGCAAAGAGCTTAGCTTTTTCTACCAATTGCTCCATATTCTGCTCTTTTACTATCATAGAGGAAAAGGTAGCTTTGGCAATTAAGCCCTTATTAATATTGTGCCTTCTAATAGTGTGCTCATAGGCCTCAATAGCACTAGCTTCTTGAAGTAGTACTAAATGATTATCAATATCAGTATTAGGAAAGACAAAATGCATGGTATGCATCAGGACTTGCTTATTGCCCAAGTGCACTACTGCATGCTTATCTAAGGTTTGTTCAAATAAAGGACTTACTGTGTCATACCAGTCCTGCATATGATAATCATGCAGAATTTTTTCGGCTAAGACATTGTAAAAGACTGTCTCTTGCTTTTTGTTAAAGATGATTACGCCTTCTTGGATATTGTTAATTAGTAAGTCCAAGCGAGTTAATTGCAACCTTTTAACTTTTTCTAAGTGCAAGATACGCTTAGCAGCCAATAAGGTATTGGTTAAAGAAGAATCAGAGCAGGAAAAGACACGTGTTTTTAGATGTGGGTAGTGTTTAAGCAAATACTCATTAACCATTTGTCCGCTTAAGACACCATTGATGCCATTGAGTAAGATTTCTCCAGCATAGACAGGTACTTGCCCCATATCATGCACTGGATAGAAGGTAAGTTGAGAATGGGCAAAATCAACCTTCTGGAAAGAAGCAATATTGCCTGGGCTACCCATTACCGCAATTTTGCTGGCACCAGCTGTCATTAGAGCATCAATATCAGTAAAGAAAGATGATAAATCAGATAAGAGCTCAAGAACAGTAAAGTCAAAGTTTTTGCGCAAAATGTTAGCGCAAGTACCTGCTGCAATTACCAGCTGATAATCATGATTCTTTAGAGCAGGGATCATAGCTTCACTAAAGTAATCATAAACCTCTAAATTAAGCTCCAGCTCTTGGGCCATAGTGCGTGCTCTTTGAGCTATTTCTACAGTTGGAGCAAAAAACGCAGCTAAGGGCTTAGCATTGGCTAAATTGGTATCCATTACAAGCTCTCCTAAGGCAATGGGAAATTAGAGGTATTAAGATTAAGCTTATTAAAAGCTCACCAGCGCTCACTAAATCTTACATGATTAACTTCACTTTGATAAGGTGCCACCATAGGCGCTATCTTATGTGGCTTGTTAAATAAAAAGGAGGGTGAGGGCCCTCCTTTGGTTAGGTACTTGTGTTTTTAGTATGAAGGTTTAAATCTTATTAACTGGGCAGCGTAATGGCTCGCCTTTAGCGCCACGAACAGCCTCTTGAGCACACTTGGTCTTGAGATCAGATGCAGCCTCTACAGCATACCAAGCCATGTGAGGGGTGATTACAATGTTCTTGCAACCACGTAATGGGCTATTAGCGTCTAATGGCTCAGTGCAGGTTACATCGATACCAGCAGCGCTTAAATGGCCAGACTTTACTGCCTGAGCTAAGTCAGCTTCATTTACTAAGCCACCACGAGATACGTTCACAAAGAAAGAGCCTTGCTTCATCTTGGCAAAGTTTTGAGCATTCATGAAGTGAGCATTGCTTTCATTTAAGCTACAGTGTAAGGAGATGACATCAGAGCTTGCTAAAACCTCATCCATGCTATCTTTGAGCTCAACAAAAGATAACTCGCTATCAGCCTTAGCATGGGTGTAATCAATATCATAAGCAATCACTTTACAGCCAAAGGCATGGGCACGCTTAGCAAAAGCACTACCAATACGACCTAAGCCAATAATACCAACGGTTAAGGTGGACATACGGCGTACTGGAATGTAGCGGGCATAATCCCAAATACCAGCTTGAACATCGTTGTTAGCTTGACCTACTTTACGAACTAACTCTAATAATAGAGCAATCCCGTGATCTGCCACTTCATTAGTGCCATAGTCTGGTACGTTACAAACTGTAACGCCATGAGCGCTAGCGGCCTTTAAATCAACATTATCCACACCAACACCATAGCGAACTACAGTCTTGAGCTTTGGAAGGGCAGCAAAGACCTTTTCAGTAAAAGGAGCATACTGATTACATACAGCAGTAGCATCCTGTAATGTATTGATTAAGTCTTCCTCAGTGTGGCACTGTACCAACTCAAAATCGATACCAGCCTCTTTAAAGACCTTAGTCTCTTCGTTAATGTTGTCGTGATCGCAATCGGTAATATAAATCTTAACGTCTGACATGATGAAATCCTAAAAAATATGAAATCTGTACGTGGAGCAGCTCTTTACAACTACAACTAAGCTGCTTTTATCAAGCCTAAGACAGCTAACAAAATAAGCTCACTAAGTGATAGGCATTAAGCATTAGGCGCTATGCATGCGGTAGAAGCTATGCTCTGTGGGCTAGGCGCAATCATATGTGCTAAGGGCGATACGCAAAGCCCTAATCGTGGCTTGCTGCCTAAAGAGCTTGATAAAAAGATAGTCTTAAGCTTTTTTGAGGAGAGCATCTGTTGCTAGCTTTGAAGGCTATGTAGTAGATGCTCATTTTTTAAGTAAAGTTCTTATTGCTTATAGGGAGGCTAAAATACCACCATCTACAGCTAAGCATTGACCTGTGATGAAGTTGGCACCCTCAGAGGCAAAGAATACAGCAGCATGAGCTACTTCCTCTGGCTTACCCCAACGGCCTTGTGGAGTACGGTTGCAAATAAAGCTGTTGAACTTCTCATCTTCGATTAAGGCTGTGTTCATTTCAGTAGCAATATAGCCAGGAATAATAGCGTTAGCTTGAATATTGTACTTAGCCCACTCAATAGCAATAGCACGGGTAAACATCTTGATGCCGCCCTTGGAAGCAGTATAGGCACTAATAGTTGGGCGGGCGACCTCAGACATTAAGGAGGCAATATTTACAATCTTGCCACCCTTATCTTTCATAAGGTCAAAGCAAGCTTGGGTAATTAAGAAAGGACCAGTTAAGTTAACATCCATGACCTTATTCCAAGAGTCAAAGCTAAAGCTCTCTAAAGGTTCACGAATATTAATACCAGCACAGTTTACTAGAATGTCTAAGCTCTTAAATTGCTCCTTAATCTTAACAAAAGCAGCATCAATAGACTCTTTGTTGCCTACATCGCAAGCAATACCAAATACACGACCACTGTTGTCCTTATCGATTTGCTTGCAAGCTTCTTGTAGCTTAGCCTCATCACGGGCCATTACAATTAAGGTAGCACCTTGATCATAATAAGCATCACAAATAGCACGACCAATACCACGGCTACCGCCAGTAATTAATGCTGTTTTGCCTTGGAGCATCATAGTTAACATTCCTAAATAAATGATTGTTTAATTACAGATTTCATACCTTAGAAGTTAATCTCAGGTCAGGTTTTCAGCTTACTTAAGTAGGCTGTTACTCTCAATGTTACAGGTAACTATTTTCTTAAAACTGCAATCCTAATCACGAAAATAGTACTAACAAGAGCCTGGTATCTGTATAAACAAAAAGAAACTTAAGTACCTAAAAATCGTTCATAAGCATAGTGGTACTGCTTAGCCTTAGTAGCAACATGCTTATTGAGATAGAGTGCTTATCAAAACTTGCAATAGTGAAAGTCTTGGCAAGCTAAAAACAAGCTTTGGTTTCAATTAAGTAAACAATTGAGCACTCTTATATTACTAAAATGAAACCAAAAGCTTATTTTTCTTTCGTATAACCATATTTTGCACTTTCAGTGCCAAGTACCATACCAGTAGCAAAATAATTAAGGTTAAAGGTCAAAACTAGCTAGCCATACATACCCACCAGTTATAGTAAAACCATGATGAATAGGGCGGTTGCGGGGAAAATCTTCCTAAAAATAATCTTTGAAATTTCTTTAAATAGCACTTGGTAAACTACTTGCACTCTAGTATTTAAGTTAAGCTTGTGTTTCTAAATTGAAACAAATTAAGCACTAATACCCCAATTGTTATTTCATAAATGAAATGACTATATCAGCACTATGAAACACAATGAAATGGGGCTGCATCATAGCTATAGGCAAGGCCAAGGCCAAGGCCAAGGCCAAGGCCAAGGCCATGCAAAGCTTAAACAGTAATTAAGCTATCTAGCCTGACATCGTACCTGCGGCTTTTAGCCATAGCCAAACTACAGCTAAGAGCAAGAGCTAAGAGCTAATGGATAAGGGCGAAGCCTTGGATCAAGTAATAAGCTCTTTCATTAAGGCTTTCATTACGGTGCGGTTCCTTTATAGCTGTTAGAGCTATAGCAAGCAGAACATGTCTATAGCGTGAAAACAACCTATAGCTGCGTGTCAGAGCTGGTTAAAGCGTAGAGTGCTGTATAGCAGCGTATAGCAGCTTATAAAGACGTGTAGCGCCATATTGCAGCATATAACAGCGTGAGGCACGTGTAATAGGGGATTAGTACTAAGCTTTGGTTTAGCAACATAGCTAAAAGAATTAATAAGATCACTTTAAGAGGACAAAGATATGATTCAGATTGGTGTAAGAGCTCATGATTTTGGTAAGCAAGAGCCACATGACCTCTTTATGCAAATTGCCGATGCTGGCTTTGAAGCAATTCAGTTAGCTCTACCAAAAGCTGTTGCTGGGGTTAATAGCTTTGATGATGTTAACTTAGAAGTTGTTAATAAGGTTGCTAAGGCCTTAGATGACAGTGGCCTTAAGCTTGCGGTATTAGGCTGCTATTTAGATTTAACTACTAAAGATGAATCCTTAATGCAAAAGAATCTTCAGACTACTGAAAAAATTCTTAAAGTAGCAAAGGATTTAGGTGCTCACTGTGTAGCATCAGAAAGCACCTATGGCAAGGTAGCAGCTCAAGACAGAAAAGAGTACATGGAGCGCCTCATTAGCATGGTAGGAAAGGTATTAACTATGGCTCGCTCTGTAAATATGCCTTACGCTTTAGAGCCAGTGTTTTACCATGCCTTAGCCAGCAAAGAGCTCTTTTTACAATTAGCTCACAGCGTTGGACGAGACCACCTACAAGTAATTTACGATCCAACTAACCTTATGGATCCAAAATACTTAGACTGCCAAGAGCAGTATATTGCTTCTTGTTTAGCTGCCTTTGCACCATATGCCGACATCATTCATATCAAAGATTTTAAAGTTAATGAAGATGGTAGCTATAGCCCATGTCGTTTAGGAGATGGCTCTTTACAAGTTGAAACTCTAAGAGCCTATTTAGCTAAGTGTGCCCAGAGCAACCTTTATCTTATCCGTGAAGAACTAGACCCAGTCAACGCCTCCTATGAGGTCAAATACTTAAAAGAACTTTTAGGCCATAGCTGCTAATCCCAATTATCAAGCAAGTAAGCAAGCTGCCCAGACCATGCCAGCACAGACATACCTGGCCATAAAGACCAGTCCTATACTGTCATGTCATGTCATGTCATGCCATGCCATGCCTTACGTAGCCTTAGCAGGGCTTATTCATCCTTGGCTGAGCTTTGCTAAACCTATGGTCTAGCAAGGCAAAGCCTCTAAACTTTTACTTAGAAAACTAAACTAAATCTAAAGCTCTAAAGCTCACGCTCTAGAGCTTTTTTAGTGACCTCATCCACTACCTCAAGCTACACATAGGCCATGAAACAGCAGCAGTCAGGCACAACCTATTAATCATGTACTAATGAAGGATGAGTTTATCTTGGCAAAATAAGATTCCCAAGAAACAGTACGCTCAAAGAGCCAATCCATTAATAAACAATGGACTGACTTTACAATAAATGCTTATACAACCTTTGCTAAGGGTGCTCAATTAACAAGCCCAAGCCCAATACTGAGAGTGTCTAATTAAGTTTTAAGCAACAGTGGCTTTACCCTTTAGCAATACTCAAACACCATATTTCTAAGTACTTGGCAGATGTTCTTAGATAGTCCGCAACTTAGTCAGCTGGGCAAAAAATAAACTGCTTCAATACAGAGCTTTTCAATTAAAGGGTAGTTGTAAAAAGGCTATAGCTTGATAGAGGGCTTCTACAATCATAGTCTCAATGGGGAGCCATTTTGTAAGCATGGGACGTGGTAGCTTTAGCTCTTTTATGATGAGCATAATGGAGGCTAATGGTGCCTAATAGGCCCAAAAGCTTTAAGCACTCCTACAAAATAGACATGCTTTAAAAGGCAGGTTTCAAAAAGACCTTTATCGTGTTTAGCCTTGATTGAGAAGGTCTTAAGAGCAAGCTTATACAAGATAAGCCCCATATTCAGGCACAAGAAATCAGGTCTTAAGCATCAAAGCTTATATTAACGAGCGTTGGTAAAGGCAATGCCAGTCTTAACAGTTAATACTTAACAGTTAATGTTTCATTTGGTGTGTGGACTGGGGGTGCGCTCATAGAGAGCTTTAGAGCAAGTCTCAACTTGATAAAAGAGACAGGATAGAGGAGATAAGGTCTAAAAGGAAGTATGGAGGTAGCGTGGAGAGTTTTTAAGCGCTCATAGAAAAGCCACCGCTCTATAAGTAGAGACAGTGGCCATTGTTCGCTATGATAGGTTTTAGAGCAGCTTAAGGATTATAAGCTCTTTAAGTAATCAGCGATTTCTTGATCTTTGCAGTTTGGATAGAATAACTCTGCAAACTTTGGATCATTAATAGTGGTCTTTACAAAGTCCTTATCGAGATCCTTTATGATATCGATTAATGGACGGTGGGTGATCTCTTTAACTTGAGTTAAGATCTTGGCATTAGCCTGCTCAGCCTCACGGCGCTCTACAGGGTAACCACCACCAAAAGGAGCTACGAATAATTTTTCAAAGGTATAGCGTAAGTTAATTTCACCGCCCCAGCCATAGTTTTGAGCATATGGAAGAGAAATAGCATTACCGCCATTAACTTGGGTGAATAAGAAAGCATCAACAGGGTTGGTTACGTGACCGCATTGTACACCTGGGAAAGAGTTGCAAGCTAAGCATGCACCCTCACCAGTACCACAGCCAGTAACTACAAAATCAACAACTTTGCAGTTTAAAACTAAAGATGCAAGCAAGCCATTCATTACATAAGTTAAACGGCGCTCGTCCTCAGCGCTGTACATACCAAAGTTAATTACTTCATGACCATTAGCCTTGGCAACAGCATTTAACTCTTCAAAAACGATTGCGTTCTTAGCAGCTTGAGAGTTCTCAAGAATCAAACCGATCTTCATAATCAAAAATATCCTAAGTTTGAGTGGTAAGAGTAATCTAGAGCTACAAACACAAAATGAGTGCTAAGCATGTCTGTAAATCCAGATTTCGTTCTAAAGAGTGCTCAACGATAATGACTAACATTCTAGTCAATCAGTAATGAAAAAGCTATATATTTTTTGTCAAAAATGTGCACCAGTATGCAATTTTAGCCACTACTAGTATGCAAGTGCCATATGTTAAACACTTTACCAAAATAGTCTTATCTTAGCTTACTAAGCTCACCACCACTACTACTACTACTACTAACCTCAACTAAGACATCATGCACTTAGAGGAAAGTAGAGTAGGTATTTGAGCATTAGGCGCTAAAGGATAGAGCACAAGTTTTATGGAGCAAAACAAACTTTTGCCCTAAACACAAAAGCATATGCAGAAGGATGGGTCAAATATAATGCTTAAGGGTTCAATTAGGCCACTCCAGTTAATGGGGGATTAACACAGGTAATAAGTAGCAAAAGCACCTGGAGCGGAATGCAAAGCACTAGCTAAGCGGTAGGTATATGTTCCTTTAATCCCTTTAGGGCCAGTGAATAGTTTTAACAGTGGCCAACTAAAAAACTGAGGGAGCAATTATGGATTCCAATTAAGTGTTCATTAATTTTGGTAAGAATAAGTGTAACTGTAAAATATCCGAAAGATGCAAATAGAACCGCATTCTTATACCATTTGTACATGTTTTATGACATGTGGAGGTATATATGTCGGTACCTAATACAGCTACTTTGCACTCGGTAAATAAAACAGAAGTAACTGAATCTCAAGTTGCTGATGTAATTATACAAGGCAATCTTTGCTCGTATCAAATTGGCCTTAAATTTGGCATTTCTCCTACGAAGG
>NZ_JALKIM010000107.1 GCF_023050945.1 Anaerobiospirillum sp. NML120448
ATGCGGTTAACTCTTTGACCGTATGAGATTTGGCGAGGTTATTAAGGGAACTTAATAATTATGGTAACCTAAGAGTGAGTAAGGAGGTCTCATAAAAGGGAACCTAGTAACCAACCCAAGAAGCTCCATCCATAACCGCAAGGTTTGGAGGGAGTAGTTCACATGGGTCATTCCTTCTTGCTTCTTATTCTATTTCTTTATTGGTGTGGCTTATAGCCAAGTTACTTCTCGCATGCCAGCTTTAAAAGAGCTTGCTCATGTTGATGAGGCTGGTTTAGGTTTGGCCCTATCTTCCTTAGGTGCTGGCTCTTTATTAGGTTTTGCTACTATTCCATTTTTGCTAAAGCACATTTCATCTCGCACCATGTTGCGTAGTGCTACTGTGGCTAACGTAGCCTTACTATTTGGTATTCCTTTAGTATTTAATCTTGAGTCTTTGTGTGTCACTTTTGCTTTCTTAGGCTTAGCCTTTGCCTATTTTGAAGTTGCCATGAACACCCAAATTATTAATTTGGAACTTAAATCTGGCGGTCAATATATGCTGCGCATGCATGCTGGCTTCAATGTGGGTGCACTTACAGGCTCTTTATCTGGCTCTGCATTTGCCTTTTACTCTATTGGTGTGGGCGCTAATTTATTAGCTGTTGGTCTATTTTTCTGTATTCCGCTCATTCTTGGTTCTTTATTCTTACTTGAGGACGTAACTCCTGAGGGTATGGATAAGAAAAAAGGAATGGGCAAAATTCCTTTGGCAGTAATTTTCTGTGGTATTTTTGCTCTCTGTGCTTATACTATTGAAGGTGCAGTAGCCGAATGGGGCAGTTTAGTAATGATTCAAGAAAAGAATGCCTCTGAGAGCTTAGCTGCATTAGTTTATGGCTCATTCTCTTTTGTTACCGCCCTAACTAGATTTGGCGCAGATAAATTACGCTCTATGATTGGCGATTTTAGACTTATTCTCTTTGGAGCTCTTACTGCTTTCTTAGGTATGTCTATTGTGATCTTTACTAGCTCGCCATACCTTACACTCTTTGCCTATGGCTTATGTGGTGTAGGCTTGGCTCCTGTAGTTCCTGTAATCTTAAGTAAGGTAGGTCATCGTAATGATATTCACCCTGCAGCCGCCACTACTGTAGTATCACTCTTTGGCTATTCTGGAGTGTTAGTAGTACCACCATCATTAGGATTGCTTGCTAACCAGTATGGCCTTATCAATGCCATGTTCTTGCCTTTAGGCTTAATCTTTGTGGTGGTAATGTCCAGTTTTGTCATTCGTAAGATGAAGGGCTAAAGCTAATACTAGCTTGCAAAAGTTTCGCCCCCTGTTTTAAAGCAGCAAAACCTCGAATTTACTAGCTTGAAGTAGCATTTAAGGGGGTGACGAACTTTTGATATCCAGTACTAGCAATCCCAAGCTTACTTTAATGGCTTTCCTCAAGGGCAATATCAATTTGGGTAATGTACTGGTCAATGGAGTCAACAAAATCCTCATTGATACCACGTTCATAGGAGTAATCTGTTAGCTTAAGATTATGCTCTTGGGCATAGCTAAGTATTTCACGATAGCGATCTGGCAACTTTTCCCATGAACCTTGATGGTAGGCACGCAAATAGCGTCCTGCCTTCTTCTTATGCAAACTTACATGAGAGCTATCTTGGGGCTTAGCTCCGATAAAAACATAGCGGTAGCTGTCAAAATCATCATTCTTGAGACTATCTACCGCAATAATGGCTCCTAATTGGCAATCTAAAGTATCAATATTCTCTTGAGTTTTGACCTTAAGAGCATCCTCAATTAAGTCCTCCATAGTCGCATCACAGCCAACATCCAACAAGGTCATATCTTCATCATGGTCAATATTGACTACCGCAATAGCTTTAAGATCAATGCTTAAGAGCTCTTCAATGGCATTTAACTCCTTATTAAGGTGAGTTTTAATGCTGTTAAGACGCTCTATTTTCTGATCTACATCAGACAAGGTTAAGGCATAGACCTTAGATAATCCTTGTGGAGTGCGATTTTGTAAAAATTCCTTAATCTTAGGAATGGACACCTCTAACTCACGCAGCATCAAGATATTTTCCAACATAAAACTTTGTGCGCAGGTGTAATAGCGATAGCCATTGGCCTTAACCAAAGCAGGTTTTAGCAACCCCACCTCGTCGTACCACATTAAAGTTTTCTTATTAATTCCATGCATTTTGGCAAGAGTGCCTATGGAAAAAAGCTTATTGGTTTTAAAAAACATACAACAACCTATTGACTATACAGTTACTGTACGGTTTATGATGACCGCAACGTAAGCAACCAGTAGAGGTCTTTATGCAAACAGAGCAACCAAATTATGCTCTAAGACCATATTGTGAAGAGGACTACCAAGCAATTGCTAAATTGATTGCTCAGACTTGGGAATTTGATACTTTTTGTACTCCCCAAGTAGCTAAGCTATTAAGCTATGTCTACTTAGACGAATGCTTAGTAGAACAAAACTTTGCTCAAGTAGCTATCTGCAATAATCAAATAGCAGGCATTATTATGGGAAATAGCTTTTGTGATCATTGTGCGCTTAAGCAAGATCAGTTAAGACTAGCCCACAACCAAGAGGCTTTAAATTCTACTTTAGAAGGCCGTGAAGTTAGTAGCTTCTTTGAGCAAATTTACAAAGTTGACGATACGCTGTTAACTAATACAGGCCATCAATATCAAGGCAAAGTTGAGCTCTTTATTGTCAACAGTGCTTTTCAGGGTCTCGGTTTAGGCAAGAAACTGTTTGCCTCCTGTTTAGACTTTTTTAAGCGCAAGAAGGTTAACGATTTTTATATTTTTACTGACTCATCATGTAATTTTGGTTTTTACGACCACATGGGCATGAAATGCCAAGGGCATGAAAAATTGTTCTACCAAGAAAATGGTGAGCAACAATGCTTAGATATGTTTATCTACGACAACAGTCCCAACCATCACCAAGGTTGCCCAGAACACAATATTTTAAGCAATAGCCACGGCAGCTTTTTAAAGGCTGTCTAACAGTTGTTTAAACATTGGCAACTTCAATTTTTACCTATAAGGGATTAGCTCTTTGGGGTTAATGCCTTATGGACATTTGTTTTTTTAAAAGTCCCAATGCTTGTGCTACGCCATCACTCTTAGATAAGCTTAGATAGATGTACCTAAGATTGTGCTGTACAGCTTATTTAAAAGCTGCGCACTTATTCATACCGATTACCATCTAATGGCCGAGCGCCCCTTCTTTAATTAAAGAAGTGGGCGCTTTCTTGTCTGAAATAAGGCTTTATATCAGTTATTTTTGTCTTTTAGCTCACAAACCAAGCAAGTATTTGCCATAATTTCGGGCCTATATCCTATAATTAGATGCCATTAGGATGCCGTTCTATTGCTAAGCAATAGACCAACCTGCTCTATAAGCGTTATCTTATAGGGCTAATAGCCTTAAACAATATAAGCATCGGTTTAGTTTTTACCAACAAATACAACCTAAGTCATTTTTGGTAGTAGATAGTATTGTTTTGCCTTCTTAAAAAACCTCTGTTAACTAGCACTGTATCAGTGATAGTAAGAGCATTGTGTCTGCTATTTTCTCTCCGATCTGCTTATCTTAATATCATGGCTTATTAACTCTGAAAGCACAATTTACTGTACTGTGTTAGTTGTTGTTAGGTATACGCTGTTAATATAATGCGTTTAAAATCAAACAGGGTATGGATTATGTCCTTATTTAGCTTTAAAGAATCAATGGTTAATCGTATTTTTGCGATTAGCATAGTGCCATCAATGATAGTTATCTTGCTTATGACTGCTATTTTCTACTGCAAAAGTGCTAACTTGGTAGAATCTGAAATCATGTTAAAGCAGTTGCCAGCTCAACTAGGCTCGGTCACTCAAACTATTAAAAGCGAAGTACAGCCTTATATTACCCAATCTAAAATGATGGCTATCTCTGTCTATACCAGAAAATGGATGGCAGACGGTCTTAAAGATGAAGGTTTAGCAACCTACCAAAAATCTGTTAATCGCCAAATCAAAGATTTAAATTTAAGCTCCATCTTCTTTGCTGATTTGGTTAATAATCAAATAGTTATAAATGGCCAAAAGATGGGCCCTATACAAAAAGACACTCGTGATATTTGGGTAACATCAACTATTAATCATAAAAAAGATTACCTCCTAATGAGTGATTACCAGTCCATTTCTAATGTTTTGGCTGTCTATATTAATTACAAGATGTACGACGACAACAATAAGCTTATTGCTATTGCTGGTGCCGCTGCTGATGTTCAATCTTTAAAAACCATGATTCAAGAACAACATTTAGGCACTACTGGTGTGTACATTTGTATTGATGATAATGGCACCATCCAATTACACCCTCAGACCGAATACATTGTTAAAAAGACTATTAATGATATTGAGCCAGGATTAATGACTGTAGTGCAAAACATTCTGGCTAAAGACGATCAGTACGAATTTTACACCTCTCCTAAAGATGGTACTGAATATATTATTTTAGCTACTAGAGATGAAACTTTAGGCTGGACTGTGGTAGGTATGGTGCCTAAGGCTGAAATTATGGAGCCATTAGACGGCATGCTTACTTTAGCAGCTAGTTTAATTGCTGGTGCTTTTATTCTTTTTATCCTCTTAAACACTTATATTTCTCGTTTATTAAAGCATCGTTTAGGCTTATTAGAGCTTAACTTAAATCTCTTTGCTAACTACTTTGAGCGCAAAAGCGACCGTCCTGAATTAAAGCGTACTCGTACTATGGATGAGATTGGCCGTGTGATTACCAAACTTTGCGATATGAGTGAGCGCATTGAAGAAGGCTTAAAAGACAATGATAAGGCTCTTCAAAACATCAAGAATACCTTAAATGACCTCAACGCAGGTAAGCTCGATGCTCAAGTTAACTATAAGGCTAAAGACCCTTATGCTAATGCCTTAATTGTGACCTTAAACGAGTCCATTTATAATGCAAATGAGGTTATGACGCATGTGACCAGCGTACTATCACGCTTTGAGGAAGATGACTTTACTGCACGTATTGAAGAGCATGATGCTCAAGGTAAATGGGGCGATTTAATTGAAGGCATTAATCGCTTAGGCGATGCCATGAGTCACTTACTGACTACCCAGCACGAAATGTCTATTAACCTTAAAGAAAAGTCAGTAATTCAATCTCAATCTGTTGAGACTGTAACTAACGCCTTAAACCAGCAATTAAATCTGATTGACCACACTATGGAGGCTACTCAGAACATTAATAACTCCAATGCTGAGGTAAGTAACCAAACAGATCAAATTGAAGCTAATGCCTCTAAGATTCAAAACGTAGTGGCTTCTATTAGAGACGTTGCTGAACAAACCAATTTATTAGCCTTAAATGCAGCTATTGAAGCTGCTCGCGCAGGCGAACATGGCCGTGGCTTTGCCGTGGTAGCTGATGAGGTACGTGCTTTAGCTGGAGTAACTCAAAAGAGCCTTAATGAGATTATCTCTATTGCAGATCACTTAATTAGCTCTATTGATACCTTACAAAACGCTGTACATTCTCAAACCAGCTCTATTGAGAGCATTGAAAATGCCTCAAAAGAACTGCGCACCAATAGCCAGAATAATGCCGCCTTAGTATCAGAGGCTCGAGTAATGACAAATGAGCTAAGTAATATTGCTGAACACATTAATAATGAAGTCGCTAAAAAGCGTTTCTAATTATTAATATTTCGCTTTAGCCATAGCCATAGCTATGGCTATGGCTATGGCTATCCATATAGCCAAAGCCCCTGTTATTTCCCAATATCAGGGGCTTACTTTTTTCTCCTCATCCATAATCCCCAAAATTATCTAATCTTTTTGCACTGTGATATTTATAGACAACCAAAACAGCTTCTCTCAATATAGGTCTGTTTAGCCAGCCCGCCCCAAAAACTAACACCTAGCCCTACTTATTAGGCTAGCTTTTTTTCGTTTCTAGAAAAACTAAGATTGCTAACCTAATGCGTGCTTAGCCAACATATTTATGAAATATTTTATATTTTTCATCGCCAAACAATAATAAAACGTTGTACAATAGTCTCTATAAATGTTTGTAGCTATGAATAATTGATTTTTTCGCTTATATATGCCGTTTTTTCCGCTAAAATAGTAGATTTTTTAATTACTCTCATAGCTCAACTAAAGAACTCTTGAGTTAGTCCAACTCACTACTTTTATTTTTTAAGGAAAAACTATTTTTTCCTTACTACGCTGTATTGCATATTGCCTATCTATTTTTAGATTCATTCGTTTTGTAACGTTTAAAAATTTAAGCTGTAGTTGTTAGCTTATTGAGCAATGGTTACGTGTTTTTCTTGATGGGCACGCACACATGTTTTGCACACTTTGTGTTAGTTTTATGATCTTATCAATTTGTAAGAGTAGAATATGCGCTGCAAATCAGGTTGACAAACGATAACGAGAGTAGTGAATTTTTCGGTTTTTTTACTGCGCCTTGTACTTATCGTATTTTATGCGCTTTATTGTCAAACGTCTTAGGAGAGATTATGGCTGCTAAAAAAGCAAAAAGCACCAAAAGCTCAATTGTAAAGCGAATTACCATGATTAATATTACCGCAGCTTTTGTTGCTCTATTCGCTATTGCTACTGTGTTTTTAAACATTGCTATTAACTTAATTGAGCGTGATACCATTAACTCAAACTTACCATTAAAAACACAGCTTGTGGCTAAAAATGTGGTAAGTGAGATTGAGCCATATATCACCCTATCTAAAACTATGGCGCAAAACCAGTATGTTGTTTCCTGGATGAGTGCAGGCGAAGATGACAAGGGCTTACCAGCTTTTGCTAAAGAGGTTACCAACATGCAACAAGAGCATAACCTCTTCTCTACCTTCTTAGCCTCTTTTGTGTCCAATACTTATATCTTTAATGGTCAACGCCGTGGTGCTTTAGACTTAGAAGGCGGCGATGCCTGGATTAAGCGTGTTATTGCCTCTGACAAAGACTATATTGTTGATATGGACTTTGATCGTAATACCAAAGATCTAGCTCTTTTTGTTGACTATAAGATGTATGACGATAAGGGCAATTTAATCGGTATTACTGGCGCATCTGCCAAGATTAATACTTTAAAGAATATGATCAATGCTCAAACTTTAGGCGACAACGGTCAATTCTTCTGTATTAATAAAGAAGGCATTATTCAGCTACACTCTGATGAAAAGCATATTTTAAATAGCAATATTGAAGATCTACACCCAGGCTTACACAAGATTGTTAAAGATATTGTTAATTCAGAAAAAACCTCTGAAATCTATGTCCCACCTTATGATCCTCGTGATTACGTGGTAGTAGCCTCTTACGATGAGGTTTTAGATTGGACTATTGTAGGCTTAGTTCGTCATGGCGAAATTATGAAGCAATTAGACGGAGTTATTGCTCAGTCTTTAGCCTGTATCTTAATTGCTTTAGTAGTAATGTATATCTTTAACTACTACACAGCTAAGCTTTTACGTTCCCGTCTTGGTCTACTTAACACCAATATTGAAAAGTTTGCTGATTTCTTCTCTCGCAAGAGCGATACTCCTAACTTACAAAGAGCTAAGACTCATGACGAAGTTGGTGATGTAATTGATACTCTATGTGATATGAGTGACTCTATTGAGGAGAGTATGGCCGATAGCGCACGTGCAATTAAGGCAGTGCAAAGCACCATTGATGACATTAATAATGGCGATTTAAGTGCCAAGGTATCATATAAATCCAATGATCCTTACTTATCCATTATGATTAAGTCATTAGAGCATACCTTAGCTAAGGTTAATGGCGTGCTTAAGAGCGCTACTGATGTTTTAGATCAATATTCTTCTAACAACTTTACCGCACGTGCTGATGGCTCCAATTTCCAAGGCCAATACTCCGAGCTTATTGATGGTATCAATAAATTAGGCGATGCCATGAGCCACTTATTATCTGAGCACCAAGCTTTATCAGATAACTTAAAAGATAAGAGCTCACAACAAACAGTTGCTGTTAGCACTGTATCTGATGCCTTACAAGAGCAATTAAAGTTAATTGATAAGACTTTAGATGCAAACTCTAATATCACTGAATCTAACAAGGATGTAGGTATTCATACCTCTGAGATTGCTGATAACGCCTCTAAGATTCAGCAAGTAGTAGAAAACATTAGAGAAGTAGCAGGACAGACCAACTTACTAGCACTTAATGCCGCTATTGAGGCTGCTCGTGCTGGCGAACATGGTCGTGGCTTTGCAGTAGTAGCTGACGAAGTTCGCTCTTTAGCTGGAGTAACTCAAAATAGCTTAAATGATATTGTTCAGATCTCTGATAAGCTCTTAGACAATATTGATACTCTCAAGATGTCTGTTCAAGTTCAAACTGACTCTATTAGCCAAATTGAACAAGCCTCAGAGGCTTTACGCTCCAACAGTGTTAACAATGCTGCTATGGTAAGTCAAGCTCAAGGCGTAACCGAAGAGTTAAGTGTATTGGCTGATAAAATCAGCTCTGAGGTATCCTCTAAGCGCTTCTAACCAATACCCATAATCAGTGCCTTAGCACTTAAAAAAAGAGCCCGTATCCCTACGGGCTCTTTTATTTCTACCCCCTAAACCACCCTATCCCATCACTCCAGCCACCACCAATGCCCACTCCAGCGCCATTGCCATGGCTATTACCAGTTCCAGTGCCAACGCTATTGCCTTTGCCAAGGCTATTAGCAGTGCTAGCGCCCTGCTCCCTGCGCCCAGCGTCATACAATTCCAGCCCAGCCCAGCCCTACAAGCTATAGTTTTAGCCCTTGGCGCTAAGCCCTAGAGCAAAATTAAAACCGCATTGGCATCGGAATCAGCACCAAATATGGCTCTAGCTTGGACTACTAAGTTGCTTAAATTTACCAAGCTTAACACCTACAAAGCTTTCCTATCTTAGTAATTGCGCAAGGCTATTGCCTGTATCGCCTTTATTTTAAGCGCCAAGGCAAGCTTGTGCACCTACACAATTGGGCTAGAGCCTCTTTGGTGCTCAAGATAAGTCTTTTGGTGCAAGAGCAAGATAGGCATAAGCTACTTAATAAGCTAAAGCACCCGCACGATCTCTACTAACATTAGCTCTTACAGGTATTGCCCAATGCAACTTGATAATAGGCACATGAGCCACAAATTATCTATACCTTACAGTCCTTATCATAATAATCTCCAAGTAATTTGAGCGCTCAACACACCAAATAAAAGCAGTATCTGGCCATGATTCGTCATAGTAAACATGGTTGTTGATATTATTGTTTGGCCCTTTATCTAAAAGATTAATGCTTTTATAATGAGAACTGTATCAACAGCTTTTCAATTAGAGCTATTAGGTCTAATTATCTGGTGTTAATATTAATCAAACTAGAAATCCAATATAGCTAGACTGGTCACTAACATCCACCGCCTAAAGGCGGAGGCATGACCTCTTTTTTGAGAATCAGCCTCGTTAGTGTACTAGCCTTAGTGAGCACTCTTTTAGAGTGTGTTGAACTACGTTGTTTAGGAAAATATAG
>NZ_JALKIM010000108.1 GCF_023050945.1 Anaerobiospirillum sp. NML120448
CAATACCTATTGTCAATAGATAGAATAAATTCATAAAACTACACTATATTAACCTATATAAGATTTCCTGATAAGATTGATATTTATCAATATATTGAGTGAGCTTTATACTTTGTCTGTCTACATGGAGCTAATAATATAAATTATGGATCATTTTTGATGATAGTGCTATAATTCTTAAAGTTTAGTTGTCTGCCTTTTTATAAGGTAAACTCAACAAGCTTTTACAACCCAACAAGCTTTTGCGTGGTGTTAAAGTATGCCAACTGTTCTTTATTGTGAGAATGCGCCATACGCTCAAAACCGTAGTATCGGCTTTGAGCAAACGCAAGAAATCGACCTTACAAACAACATCCTATTTACTCCAATAGATCTACTATATCTGCAATTTCTTGCTGACGTAAGTTTAGGTGATTGCGAAAAATCTACTCACTGTACTCAACCTAGTTCTACAACTGTTACTGCTATTGAAGATCTCAGGAGCGCTATTGCTAAAGTTAAAGCTACAGCTGCCTCGAAAGAGGATCTCGCTAAACTTGCCTCTAAACTCGATCGATTAAATCAAAATTTCAGCGAACAGCCAGTTTCCAACAAAGAAGATCTTCCTAAAGTTGAATCTAACATTGTTCGTGTTGTGGAAAGACTTATCTCCCAGCTTGATGTTAAAATCTCTTCACTTGATAGTGCTATTTCCCGTGTTGACTCTAAAATTGATCGTGTGGAAAACAAACTCGTCGAAACTATCAATACCATGAAAGCTGAGCTTAAGGGCGATATTGCAAGGACTCAAAACAGCCTTGAACGCAATATTTCTGGCGCTAGAGACTATCTTGAGAAGGATATTGCTAGTGCTCAAAAGGGTCTAGAGTGCGATATTGATAGAACTAAAGACAGTCTTAAGAGCTCTATTTTTTTAGTTATAGACAGTCTTAATCGAAAAATTGATATTACTGGCGACAGCCTCGTAAGCTTTATGGATATCCATAAAGACACCCTTGTACGCAATATGGATATAAATAAAGACAGTCTTAAGAGCTCTATTTTTTTAGCTGAAGACAGTCTTAAGTTTTATATCAATTCCATCAAAGATTAGGTATCATCCTTAAGCAAAAAGATTGATCAGCGCTTTGAGAAACTAGAACAAATGCTTTCAAACTTAAAGTCAAAGATTGATAAGTCTTAGAGGCTATTGTTTTCGGTTTTGTATCAAATAGACAATCTGGTATATTATTCTAATTTACTTTATCTAAATTCTGTTTTTTGAGCGGAGCAGTTTCATGGCAAATGCTATTACTTATAACAAAGTTCCATATGATCAGAATCAGAATCATGTTTTTGATCAAATGCCAAATATTGATGACTTAAATTCAGGTACTTACGAAAGATTCTTTCACTGGAATCAATCTAAGTCTGCAACTGATACTGCTCTTGCAGCTCTTAAAACCGATATTGCTAATGTTGAAGCTACAGCTGCCTCGAAAGAGGATCTCGCTAAAGTTGAAGCTACAGTTGCCTCGAAAGAGGATCTCGCTAAAGTTGAAGCTACAGTTGCCTCGAAAGAGGATCTCGCTAAACTTGAAGCTACAGCTGCCTCGAAAGAGGATCTCGCTAAACTTGACTCTAAAATCGATCAATTAAATCAAAATTTCTTTGAAAAGCCTGTCGTCACCAAAGACGATCTTGCTAAAGTTGAAGCTACAGCTGCCTCGAAAGAGGATCTCGCTAAACTTGACTCTAAAATCGATCAATTAAATCAAAATTTCTTTGAAAAGCCTGTCGTCACTAAAGACGATCTTGCTAAAGTTGAAGCTACAGCTGCCTCGAAAGAGGATCTCGCTAAACTTGACTCTAAAATCGATCGATTAAATCAAAATCTCTTTGAAAAGCCTGTCGCCACTAAAGACGATCTTGCTAAAGTTGAAGCTACAGCTGCCTCGAAAGAGGATCTCGCTAAACTTGAAGCTAAGGCTGCCTCAAAAGATGATCTTGCTAAAATCGAATCTACAAGACTTGAGCTTAAAGAAGATATTGAGAAAGTTGACTCTAAACTCTATCAATTAAATCAAAAACTCTTTGAAAAGCCAGTTGCTACTCAAGACGACCTTGCTAAAGCTGCCGATAAAGTTGATTCTAAAATCGAATCTACAAGACTTGAGCTTAAGGAAGATATTAATAAGGTTGACTCTAAAATCGACTCTACAAGAAACGAGCTTAAGGATGATATAGCATCATTAAGCCGACAGATGAATGAACGCTTTGATAAGATGGATCAGCGCTTTGCGAATTTTGAACAAATGTTTTTAGAGTTAAGGTCTGATCATAATAGTCTTAGAGACGATCACCTTCGACTTTTCACGTATGGCAAGTTGACACTAATTGGTATTCTTTTCTTATTTCTCTGTATCTTTTCAGTGCTCTTCACTTACCACGATTCGTTCTTTGTTGATCTGTTCAACAAAATTTTTAGTTTGTTTTAATTTTGGTTGGCCTAATTAGTTTTGGGCACAAAAAAGCCTAGATTCTTATTACTTAATTTAAGTTTTAGAACCTAGGCTAAGATTATTCTATTAGCATGCAGTATTTAGAGGCCGCCCTGAGTTGCCATAGCCGCTAATTGTTCGGCCTGGAACTCCTCAATTACTGGCTGTAACAACAAGTCAAGCTTACCCTCCATAACCTCATTTAAGCGGTATAGAGTGAGGTTAATACGGTGATCAGTTACACGACTTTGAGGGAAGTTATAGGTACGGATACGATCGGAGCGATCACCTGAGCTAAATACGCTCTGACGTTGCTCAGCTAATGCAGCATTACGCTTATCTTCTTCAAGCTTAGCTAAACGAGAAATCAATACTTCCATAGCACGGGCACGGTTAGCGTGCTGGGAACGCTGATCTTGACACTCTACAACAATACCTGTTGGTAAGTGGGTAATACGAATAGCAGAGTCTGTCTTATTAATGTGCTGACCACCAGCGCCTGATGCTCTAAAAGTATCAATACGTAAATCAGCTGGATTAATCTCAGGTGCTTGTGATGCAGGGATCTCAGGTAATACCATCACAGTACAGGCAGAGGTATGGACACGACCTTGAGCTTCAGTTTCTGGCACACGTTGTACACGGTGACCACCTGACTCAAACTTCATATAACCATAAGCGCCTTCGCCTGAGAGCTTAGCAATAACTTCCTTGCAACCACCCATTTCACCTTCGGACATGGAAACAACTTCTAAAGTCCAGCCCTTAGCTTCACAGTATTTGGTATACATACGGAACATTTCACCAGCAAATAAGGCAGCCTCATCGCCACCAGTACCAGCGCGAATTTCCATAAAGCAGTTACAATCATCACGCTCATCGTGAGGAAGTAATAAAATCTGTAAATCGTGATCAAGCTTTTCGATACGCTCACGAGTTGGGCCTACCTCTTCTTCGGCCATGGCTCTCATATCTTCGTCGTCACCATTGAGCATAAGCTCCATTTCTTCTAAGTCTGCTGCGCATGACTTATACTCTTTGTAGGTGTCAACCATTACTTGCAAACGTGAGTATTCACGATTGAGCTCACGAAACTTCTCCTGATCTGCAATCACATCAGGCTGGGCTAATAATTGCTCAACCTCTTGGTGACGCTCAACGATGGAGTCTAATCTTCTTAATATACTTTCTTGCATGCTAAAACCTAATTGTTAGCTACCATCCAAAAAGAAAACTTGGGGCCAGCCCAAGCCAAATTAACCGCCTATTTTAACACTGCTAAGCCTACTTTCCAATATTATTGCCTCATTTACCAATGTTCATAGCTTCTATCTAAGGAAAAAGCCCTTATCGGCTTATGACAAACAAGGGCTTGTATTACTTAAATATTAAAGCTAAAGCTTAGTGATGGCGCTTGCCAATTAAGGTACCGAGCTTCTTAAGAACACCACCTTCTTGTTGGGCACTCACTTGTTGGGTTGGCTCAGCTTGGGAGCCCTGAGAATCAGAGTGTTTAACTTCACTTGACTCTTCACTAGTTTGATTACTAATCTCGCTAATGGTTAAAGGAGCTATATCACTATGATCCTTTTCTTTGGACTTTAGTTCCTCCTTAATTTTTTCTTGCTTAGCAAGCTCAGCATCAAAGTTTGCAGCCAACAAGTCATCACTCTTAGTACCAGCCTTATTAGAGCTAATTGCCTCACTGTGAGCTTCACTCTCTAGCTTTGCCTCTACAGCATCGGCTTGAGCCTGACCTTGCTCTTGGCTTTGTGCAAGGGCCTGGGCCTGCTCTGGATCTTGAGCCTGAGCCGTTACAGTAGCATTAGCATCAGCAGTAGTCTCTGGGCTTGGAGTTTGAGGCAGGTCTAAATTTGGCTCTGCCTTTGGCTCAGTTGGTAATGGCTCTTTTAGCACCTTGGTATCAGAGTCTTTAGTGATATCAGATACTAAAAGTGGGTCAATATGCTCATGAGCCTCTTTGCTAGTATTAGCCGGTTTTTGCTCCTGATTGCTCTGATAATCATCAGCGCTTAAAGGTGCATCTAAACCCTCGGTACTTGGCTGTGCATTTTGAGTCTCAGCCCCTTCCTGAGTTGATTTTGGCTCTAAAGAGCTATCCTTATCAGGGGTAGCTACTTGAGCTTGGTCAGTAGCAGGCTCAGGGGTAGCTTGAGCTGGGGTCTCTGGGGCTGCTGGGGTAGCATCTTCGTGCTTATCAGCTTTTTCTGCCTTGCTGGACTTTTCAGCCTCACGATGGATTGCCTCTTCAATGTTCTTAGCCTTAGCAATAAGCTCAGCTACATTAACTGTCTTCTTAGCTTTGGCCTTTTCTTCGGCAATCTTCTCAACTTGGGCCACTACTGATCCTACCACCTCAGTTAAGTAGATATCAGAATCAAAGTCAGCATTTGACTTAGCTTTAGCCTTCTTTTCAGCCTTCTTATCACCACTTACCTTGTTAGCAGTATCTTCTAAGTGCTCAGTTTTAGCCTCAGCACTAGCATTAGCGTCAGTGGTAGCATCAGTATCAGCATTAGCATCAGTATCCTTAGTCTTAAGGGACTGATCTTGCTTAGCTTTTGCTGTTTCTTGGCTTTCGCTAGTTGTATCTAAAGCAACCTCGCCATGAGATGGCTCATTATCAGAGCCTGAAACGGCGCTATTAGCCTGATCTTGAGCTGTTACTTGCTCTTGAACATCGCTGGCGCTGGCGGTGCTAGCTGCACTGGCGGAGCTAGCTGTGCTTGCACTGGTTTTGGCACTGGAGCTGGTGTTGGCAGCACTAGCACCTGGAGCTACGCTCTTGTGGGTATTAGATTCACCCTTAATGAGACGCTCATGCTCAGCAACTTCCTCAGGAGCAATACTGTGAGCTGATAATGGCTCAATTTCTTCCTTAGGCTCTTCTACTAATGGTTGAACCTTAGCAAAGCCTACAGAGTCAACTGCAATTACAGTCTTTGGACCATCATCCTCTAACTCATGTACTTCTTCCTTACCATCGGCACGTAAGGCAGTTACAGCTTTCTTAGGAGCCTTAGTTTCTTTTTCGCTCTTAGCATCAGCAGGCTCGGCCTTATCTGACTTATCGGACTTGCTCTCCTTATTTTCCTTAGCTTCTTCATCCTTTTCAGGAATAATTGAGCTTACTACCTTAGCAATAGCCTTAGTAGCAACACTGGTAATACCACTCTTCTTGTCAGACTCAGTAGAGGTTTCTTCCTCATCTTTGGCCTTCTTAGCAGTCTTACGATCTGCCTCTGGTTCGGTATCATCCAAGTTGTCTTCATTAGACTTAGCGGAGTTTTTAGTAGCAGCAGAGCTCTTAGCACTGGCCTTGTCTTCACTTGACTTTGATTGAGACTGATCATTAGAGCCTTCATTTTCAGCCTCTTCTTGGTCTGAATACTCTTCTTTTTCCATCTCATCTACTACTTCTTGAGCCACTTGAGTTGCAGCACTAGCAGCTTCAAGAGCAGCCTTAGCAACCTCAGCAGTATCAACATCCTCTGACTCATCCAATTTAGCAGTAGAAACAGCGGCACTAGCAGCTGCTTTTGCAGCTTGAGCGGCAGCTAACTGAACCTTTGCAATGGTCTCATCTGATGCTTCTTCCTCGAGCTCGGCAGCTTGTTTTGCAGCCTCAGCAGCTTGTTTGGCAGCGGCAGCAGCTTCATCAGCAGCCTTAGCAGCAGCGGCTGCGGCAGCAGCACGGGCATTAGCCTCAGCAACTAAAGCAGCAGTAGGAGCCACAGATGAAGGGCCTTGAGTGCTCTTATCTAAGGTGTATAAGTTAGCAGTACGTGCAGTACCCTTATAACCAAATGGGCTTGGAAGCCATGGGCGGTATTCAATAGCGGCAGTACGGCAAGCTACAAAACGTAAGAACAAATAGCCATAAACTCCTGAGACAAAAGAGGCTACTAAAATAGCTAAGGCATCAGCATATTCAAAAACGCTACTACCCTCATAAGCTAAAGAATCATAGAAGAAAGCCATAGAGAAGCCGATACCAGTCAAGATACACATGCCGTAAATTTGAACAAAGTTGGCATCTGATGGCTGTTTTACTAGTCTTACTTTAATGGCTAACCAAATAACTAAAAATACACCTAAAGGCTTACCTACAGTCAGAGCAAAGAAAATACCTAAGCTAATTGGCACAAAGAAGCCAGTAATATCAATCATAGAAAGATCAATACCAGCATTAGCTAAGGTAAACAGAGGTAGCACAAATAATGATACCCACACTTTTAAGCTATCTGAAATTGGCTCTACCATTAGCTCGCCATAAGCGCTCTTCATAGGAATAGAGAAAGCAGTGATAATACCTGCTAAGGTAGGATGCACACCACTTTTTAGAATGAAGAACCACAAAATCAAGCCCAAAATAATGTAGAGTGACTTTCTACCCACTCCAAAGTAATTAAGCAATACTAAGCCCAATACTGCTACGCCAGCTAGGGACAAAGCTGAGGTAGATAAATCAGTGGTATAGAAAACAGCCAAAATCATCATCGCACCCATGTCATCAAAGACAGAGGTCGATAATAATAAAATCTTTAAAGAAGCAGGGACACGGGAACCTAGCAATAACAAAATGGCAACTGAAAAGGCGGTATCAGTCGAGGTTGGAATTGCCCAGCCTCGCATTGCAAACTCGTTACCATGGTTAAAGAGGGTAAATATTAAACTTGGTACTAGAATACCACCCATGGCCGCTAAGGCTGGCAAGATAATATTACGGGGATTGGATAAATTACCTTTTACAAACTCAATTTTGAGCTGTAAACCAATAGAAAAGAAAAAGACGGTGATCAAACCATCATTAATCCACAGTAGCAATGGCTTAATTAATTGGAAATCGCCAAATACTACACCAGCACTCATCTCAATACCATGACGGTAACTAGTTGAGTATGAGCCATTTTGTAGAATTAATGCTAGTACAATACATGCCATCATAATGATACCGCCTGTGGCATCATTATGGGTAAATTTGGCAACAGTCCGTGGTAGACGAACTCTTAAATCGGATAACACTCTCACTTGTATGCCCTGTCTACAAGAGTTAAACCAATCTCTCCTTAATCTCCAACAACCTCATCTCACATCATAAATGCTAAGTGTTATCCCCTTAGGTTCTTATCATAATTAAACTTTAGAAAAGATACTTTTAATCAAGCAATAGCTAAGGTAATTATTGTTTAGCAAAAACAAATATGGTGATTTCACCAAGATTAAGAACAGCCCCATATGTTAGAAAATATATACTGTCTAGCATTAATGACTTGAGGTGCAAGCCAAATTATCAAGCTAGGTTAAGCTTACAGCTCTCAATAAGCGATAAATCTAAATAGAAACGAACATAGTTGATAGCCCCAAACATATTTAATCTTATATGTTTTAGGCTGATTTTAGCTAATGTAGGACTTAGGTTATGAACGATAATACTTTGGTATTTTTTTGCTCAGCCTTAAAAGCTCATTTTTTCATTATCTATCGCTAACCATGATTAAGTTCCCACAAGAACTAATAAGCTTAGGCCCATTGCCATCATAATTTGCCAGAACAATCTTATTCAATATACGTGTATTTACCCAAAGGAACAAGCTAAAACAATTATCAGCTGCTAATCTTGTGATCCTTGTTAGCAATATACCCTCAGGAACCTATCCTCCTGAACAATTACTTTTTCTTACCCTACCTACTCTTTAATATCACCAATTCACGCACAACTCTCTAAAAGTCAGCTTATTAAAAGCTGCTAACAGTTAATGCGCACCAAGGTATGCAAGGTAAGTCTAAGAGCACCTTTGCTCTCCAAGAAAAAACTTATAAGAGCTGCCATGCTCAAACTTATGCTTACTTAATTACAACACAAAAAAATTAGCTAGAGTTTAGCTTCATTTGATATTGCTCCCCTTTTTTAATCGCCTGATAAATCCTAAAACCTAAAACCCATGGCCTACTTAATATAAGGGGCAATCTTAAGGCTAAAGATCACCCCTTATTACTTTGCAACTTAAGCCACTTAACAGCCTAGTGTTTAGCTAGGCCCTTAAGGCAAAGACTTGAGCTTAAATTTTAGTTTGCTCATGAGCTTCCTGAGGTTTATCTCTACCCTCCTTCCCAGACTTACTCTGAGCCTCTAAGGCTAAATCGCAAGCCTCTTGGCTCTGTCCATTTACTTGGCCCTGTCCCTGCTCTTGGCTCTGATTCTTACTTAGGCCATGCTCAATGCTTTGGGCTTGACCTTGGCTCTGGCTTTGGCTCTGGCCTGAGCTAATGCCTTGATCATCAAGCTGATTAAGACTTGGTTCTAGCTGTGCTACTGTTGGGGCCTTGCAGGAAGTATCAGAGGCAGTATCAGTAGCTTGCTCAGTAAGGCTCTGACTAGAGTTAGTAGCAGTACTATGCTCTGTGTTTTCCAAGTGTAAAGAGTCTTGATCATGAGTGGAAATCATGGCCAAAGGCTCAGCAGGAGTTTTATCTGCGTTAGTAGCCACCTCAGGGTGTGAGGCCTTACTTACCTTAGCTCCCTTATCAATTTCCCTATGCATGGCCTCATCAATGTCTTTAGCTTTAGCAATAAGTTTTGCAACATCTACGCATTTTTGAGTCTTGCATTGCTCTTGAGAGAGCTTTTGTACTTGAGCAGCTACTGAGCCCGTTACAAAAGGTTAGGCACCAAGCCACTAGGCTTGCCTAGTGGTATAGCGCCATAGGGTTGCAAATTTATTTTAAATTCATAGGGGTTTCATATACTTGTTTAAAGTTATATGACATCTATAAGTTCGTTATTGCGAAATTTGGTGTTTGTGAAAAGTATTAGTTAGGAGAACAATATGAGTAGTAAATATCATAGTGCTTCCCATGCTAAATACTTGATTCAGTATCATATTATTTGGTGT
>NZ_JALKIM010000109.1 GCF_023050945.1 Anaerobiospirillum sp. NML120448
TGCTTATGACGTAATGAACAACTGGGGTGCTAACCACGGCGCTATCGCTTACGGCCACATCGGTGCTGACTTAATCACCTTAGCCTCTATCTTACGTATCCCAGTTTGCGGCCACAACGTACCAGAGGACAAGATTTTCCGTCCTGCTTGCTGGAATGCCTTTGGCATGGATAAGGAAGGTCAAGACTTCCGTGCTTGCCAGAACTACGGCCCACTCTACAAGCTATAATCGAAACGTAGCATAAGCTACTATTAATAAGCCTAAACAACATTAGGCTATCTGCAAGGAGCTCAAAAGCTCCTTGCTTTAAAAAAGTAATAACACACAGAATTTATTTATCTGATCTTAAAAGTAAGATTAGAACACATAGAAAGGATCACTACCATGTTAATGGAAAAAGCCCGCCACGATTTAGTTGAGTTTGGCAAGCGTTTAGTAAAGGCAAACCTCACCAAGGGTACTGGTGGCAACTTATCAGTATTTGACCGTGCTAATGGCACTGTTGCTATCACTCCAAGCGGCATTGATTTCTTTGAGATCACCCCAGAGGACATCGTAATTATCGACTTAGACGGCAAGACCATCGAAGGCACTCGCACCCCATCTTCTGAGTGGGAAATGCACTTAATGCCATACCGTCACCGCACCGATATTGATGCTGTTATCCACGCTCACACCACCTATGCAACTGTTTTAGCTGTTTTACGTCAAGACTTACCAGCTTCTCACTACATGGTTGCTGTTGCTGGTCCAAACGTACGTTGCGCTCCATATGCTACTTATGGTTCTCACGAGTTAGCTGTTAACTCCCACGAGTACATGAAGGATCGTCGTGCTGTTATCTTAGCTAACCACGGTATCTTATCTGGCGCTCAAGACTTATTAAATGCCTTCAACATCATTGAAGAAGTTGAGTACTGCTCTCAGATCCACTACATGGCTTCTTGCATGGGCAAGCCACACATTCTTCCAGATGAGGAAATGGCTTTAATGGCTGAGAAGTTCAAGACCTACGGTCAACGTAAGGCTAAGGACTAATCTTAAGCTCAGGCTAAAGATAAAGACTAAACAACAGCTAAGTAATTCTTAGCAGACCAATAAGAGCCAAGCAGTTTAGCTTGGCTCTTTAGTATAAGCTCTAATATATACTGGGCTTAACCAAGGTTGATTTACCAAGCCCAACCTTGTAACAATAACCAATCCATATCGAAACAACTATTTAGCTCAAATCAATGCTTATTAGACCTATCTCCACCTAATAAGCCTTATTTGAACACCAAAAAGCTTTGGCTTTGTTCTCCTTGTGCCAAAGCTTTTTATAGCAAATATAAATAAGTACTTTCACCTTAACCTAGAGTATTTACTTATATCTGTTACAAACCAATTTCCTCATACTTATCTAATTAAGATAAGGGGAATCCCCAAGCACACACCACCTTGGGTCATCACACCTAATAATAGCCAAATTAGGAATTAACTCCATAAGTCTTGCAGTACTGGCCTCCAGATGCTTGCAAGACTTTATTTTTTGCCCTCAAGCCCAATCTTTCCATGCCAGGGCTCAAGCGCGAGCTCAAGCTCGAGCCCTGGCCTTAAGGCCAAGCCATGGCAAGCCCAGAGCAGCTCAGGGCAAGCCCTGCTTGTCATTGCACTCAATAGCAGTGCAAGCATGGCTATCACAGCTTCATTGTCATGAACAGTAGATATAGCCAGGCACATCAGGTATGGAAAGCATGGCTAGGCTTGATACGGATATAGAGAGGTGGTAGCCAACCTGCCATTATAAGTAAGGACAAACTTGGTTTGTTTTGGCCAGAATAGACTCTGATGTAGCTTATATAATGGCTTTATTATGCATATTGAGCTGATAAGGACTATTGTGCATTGAGGAGGCTTGATTATATTATTTTCTGCTAGCAGGTGGATAAGAGCTTTAAACTTAGATGTTGTTAAGAGAATTTATTACCTTTTCTATGAAAAAAGCTTAAACTTCACCTTCTTACTAAAAATGTGTGCTTTTTTGTCTAGAAAATTGTGCTTATTTAGTCTAAAATCGTGCACCAAAAGCACACAAGTAAAATAATATGATGCTTTAAAATTTTGTTTAAAAAATTTAATGCATTGGCTCTGAATCGGTATTAAAATAGGTATTTATAGAGATTGATAGTTTTTTTGTCTCTCTAAAAGAATTTTTTAGTCTCACATGCTTATGTTTCCTTTGTACTAACTGCTACTTGTTGTAAGTAGCAGCTTTTCCGTTTCGTAAGCACAGACTTTAAATACCAAGGTTTTTCAAACCTTTATTTAGCTAATCACTACTGAAAGTATCATAACTACAAAGTTTAATGCATACTTTATTTGATTAGCTATTGGTAATTACAGAACAACTACAAAGCAAACACAGGCTTAAGGTTGCTTAAGCCACCAAAGCGGCAGCCTCATGGCTGCCTCTTTTTTATCTAAAACTTATCTTTTCCTCCCTTACTACTGCTAGCTTTTACAGTAAGCACAATTACTGACAAGCTAGCAAGTAAGCCAGACAGTAGCCAAGCAACAGTTAATTGAGCCAATCTCTCTATCCATATCAAGACTATCAATGCCATAGTCCTATCTATCTTAAATTTTGAACCTCGAAGGCTACAATACTCTACCCCCTATTTGCTAAACAAGCTTAGCTGTCTTTGATCATAGAGCATACATAGCCTCTAAATAGCTTTAGCTTTGGTTTATTGTGTTTGTCTTGGCCTTGAGAAGGAGCATATGGCAAGTGCCAATCAGTAAAAAAGTGGTGATTTAGGTTGCGGAAATTAAAGCTTGGGCATTGGGCTTTTAGCTTTAAGCTTAGAGCTATAAGCATTGAGCTACGGCCATTGGCTTTTAGTTTTAGCTTTAGCTTTAGCTTTGGGGTTTGTGGCCTGTAGGCTGGGGCTTAGAAAGCTTCTTGATGAGGTTGGCTGGATGGGCTGGGGCTTTTGAGATGCAAAAAAGGGCTAAATTGCTTTAGCCCTTTGCTTTTAGCACTTATGATGAGGATATGAAGTTATTGCTATTACAACAGTAATTTAGCTGTTGGTAATAGGACAAAATACTAATATTAGTCTTAAGAGGCACAAGCACGAGCTGCTTTGAAGATAACTTTGCCTCTTTTTCTTAATCCTCGGTAGGAATTAGGTGCCCAAATAAGGGCTTGCTCTTGGTTAGCAGCCCTTAAGTTTTTAAATATTAACTAGCATGTAAGACGCTTAGCGGTATAAGCAAACACTGATCTCAGGATCGTCCATGTTCTCCTTGTTGTACCATAAAGCACCAGTGTCAACGTCCTCAACTGGCTTGCCATTTACGGAGTCAACAGCTAAACGAACTGCTTGGTAGCCAATTTGAACTGGGTTCTGGGTAACAGCGCCTGCTAAAACGCCTGCTTCCATGGCATCTAAAATCTTGTTACCAGCATCGAAGCCTACAGCAATTACCTTATCAACGCCTAAGCAATCTAAGCCCTCATTAGCAGTAATAATAGCATTGGTTGCAAACTCATTAGAGCCATAAACAGCAATTAGATCAGGCTTCTCTAAAATTGCAGAAGCAACAGCCGCTGCGTCTACGTCCTTAACCTCAGCTGGAATACCTACGTCAACAATTACAGATGCGCCTTTCTTTTCTGCACGTAAGCTATCGTGACCCTCAACAGAAACCTTATCAGCACCAACTAAAGCTACAAAGGCATCTACGAAGCCCTTAGTACGAGCAACGATAGATTGAGAATTGGACTCTTGAGCTACTACACCAATACGTACAGGCTTATCCGGGGTTGCAGCTTTAACCTTATCAGCAACCAGCTCAAGAAGCTTATTAGCAGCTAAACCACCAGCAGCGGTATTATCAGTAGAAGCAGTAGCCTTAATAGCACCCTCTGGAGCATCAGGTACACCAGAGTCAAAACCGATAATAGGGATACCCTCGTCTTGAGCCATTTGGATGGAATCAAGCATAGCACGGGTATCTAAGGCAGCTAAGCAAATTGCGCTTGGCTGAGTAGCAATAGCAGCATTTAAGTACTCTACCTGCTGAGCAATATTAGACTCACTATCAGGGCCTTGGAAATCTACAGATACATCAAACTCATTAGCAGCCTTTTGAGTGCCCTGCTCTACAGCCTTCCAGAATTGGTGTTGGAAGCCTTTAGCAACTACGTTGATGTGCATTTGCTCAGCCCAAACAGAGCCTGAGAACAATACAGAAGCAGCACCTAAGGCTAAAACTAACTTCTTTAACTTCATAATCTCATCCTTATTTCAGTTAATAGCATTGCACTATTGATTCACATGACTTAATTGAAGTGCTAAAAAACATATTTAATTAGTCATGCCTCTTTAACATTGAGCACAATTTGAAAAATTGCAAAGAAATTGTGTTCAACATTATTCTGTGAGCTCATTCTTGATGAGCGAAATCTAACAATCACTTTTAAGCCTGCCTAAGATCAGGCTGTTTTTCATAATAGGACAAAAACAACTAAGAGCAATAAAATTATAAAAACTCGCTAAATTATTGTGACTTGTATCTGCTTTATGGGCAAAATTCGAGATTTTTTTGCGCAAATTTTGCTTTTTTAGTCTTCAAATTGAACAAAAAGCACGTAAATTTGCAGGGCTTAGTTGTTTATATTTGGCCTTTTTGATAGGCAAAAGAAATCTTGCGCGTGCTTTTGCACAAAAGCACACTATTTTTGCAAAATTATGTGTTTAGGTAAGAACACGAAAAAAGAAAGTACAACCTAGAATGAAAATGAATTTCTTAACTTTTGGGTCTTCTATTACTTACTTTGGTAGTAATGGCTATGGGTTGCTTTAACTTGAACTGTTGTTTTCTTTTAGTGCTGTTAAAGCAGCTTCCCATAGCCTGGCCTACGATTTATTCTTACTAAACTTTAAATTTGTCCTTTAATAGGCGTAAGAGCAAATTTGTTTTTTAAGTTTGGTAAGTGGTTTAACGTGTTTAAACCAATTGTGAAAATGGGACTTACCGCAAAAGCGTGCCTAGCTAAGCAAGACCCTTACGCTTACGGTTAACAATATCAATGTACACTGCTACTACTAAGATAATACCAGTAATGAACATTTGATAGTGGCTTTGTACACCAATGTATGGGAAGCCAATCTTCAATACTGTCATGATGAACACACCCAGTACTGTACCTAAGATTGAGCCTACACCACCTGCAAGCGAAGTACCGCCGATAACTACACCAGCAATAGCATCAAGCTCGAAGCCGTTACCTGTATTAGGCTGAGCAGTAGTAAATACTGCTACATAAGCAATACCAGCTAAGGCAGCAAAGAAGCCTGAAATTACGTAAGCAATGGTCTCGTAGTAATCTACATTAATACCAGATAAACGAGTAGCTTCACGGTTAGAACCGATAGATAAGATATAACGGCCTATTTGAGTACGGTTAAGTACTAAAGCCATAACCACTACTGCAATAGCTAAGAGGATAAAGCCAGTTGGGAAGTTACGTGGTAAGAAGCCATCACGTGAGGTAATCATAAATAACTCACGGAACCAAGCACCATCAGCAGAACCTTGAGGGAAGGAAATAGTCTTAGTGCCAGATACGATAGAACCTAAACCACGAGACATCATCATAGTACCTAAAGTAGCAATGAATGATGGCAATCCGAACCTCGTGACCAATATGCCGTTTATTAGACCAAATAGCACACCTGTAGCAAGCATGGTCAATAATACTAGAGGCATTGGCAATCCAGCTTCCATCAGCGTACCACCGACGAGAGCCGAGCAAATAGCCACTGTACCAATGGACAGGTCAATACCACCTGTGGCGATAACAAAAGTTACACCAATGGCCATGAAGGCAATGTAATAAGCGGACTTAGAAATATTGGTAAAAGTGGTTGGCTGCATAAAACGATCAGTCATGAGCGCAAACACAGCACAAATCAGAACGAGGGCCAAAACTACAGCGGCCTGTTGGTTAGAAACCAACTTTTTAATTTGATCCACGGATAGACTCCTTTTCAACATAGTCGCATGATCTTTTGTTTAAAAAACAAATTAAGGCATACGAACGTTAGTATGGCTAATTAATGAATTTCATTAACAGCTGTGGGTCGTGTCAAATTTAAACTAATTCACCAACTGATTTAGCTTGCTCTCTTTAGCTAGAAAAATTGCAAAGTAACTAAAAGATAAAACAAACTAAGCAGTTATTAGTGTTAATCTCTAGCGTGTTGCCAGAGCCATAATCTTTTCTTGAGTACACTCTTCAATTGGCAAGATGCCAGTGAGCTTACCTTCGCACATTACTGCTACACGATCTGACATACGTAAGATCTCAGGTAACTCCGAGGAAATCATGATAATGGCCTTACCCTGCTTAGCAAGGGTCTCCATTAAGGCATAAATTTCACTCTTAGCACCAACGTCAATACCACGAGTTGGCTCATCGAAGATTAAGATGTCACTATCATCAGAAAGCCATTTAGCAATAACCACTTTCTGTTGGTTACCACCTGATAGCTTCTTAATGATTTGCTTAACACTTGGGGTCTTAGTCTTTAATTCCTTAACATATTCTTTAGAGACCTCTTCTGTTTTGTTTTGGTCAATAAAGTTCATGCTAGAAATAAACTTGCTTAAAGAAGCAATTACGGTATTTTCCTCAACTGACTTATCAACTAATAGACCAAAGCGCTTGCGGTCTTCTGATAAGTAGCCAATACCATGGGCCACGGCATCTTTAGGAGACTTAATAGCAACCTCTTTACCATCAATAAAGATCTTGCCTGAGTCCATTTTGTCTGCACCAAAGATAAGACGTGCAGTTTCAGTACGTCCAGCTCCCATCAAGCCAGAGAAACCAATGATCTCACCTGCATGAACTTCAAAGGACACATCTTGTACAAATTTGCCACGATTGAGGTGTTCACAGCGTAATAAGACCTTAGCTCCTTCTGGAACTTGGGATTTAGTCTTAGGCTCAATAAATACTGTACGACCTACCATCATTTTAATGATGTCGTCTTTAGTACAGTTATGCGCATCAAGCACTCCAACATATTCACCATCACGCATTACAGTAATGCGATCTGAAATCACATTGATTTCATCCATACGGTGGGAAATATAGACAATGGCAGCACCTTTAGACTTAAGATCACGAATAACTCTAAAAAGCTCTTCAATTTCGTGATCAGTTAAAGCAGCGGTTGGCTCATCTAAGACAATTACTTTAGCGTTTTTGGAAATTACCTTGGCAATTTCAACCATCTGCTGCTTACCTACTGTAAGCATGCCGACTTTTACGCTTGGATCAATATCAACATTCAGGATTTTAAAAAGCTCTTTAGCCTTTTCTTCCATGGCCTTATCATCAATGAACATTCCATTCATGGACTCGTGACCAATAAAGAGGTTTTGAGCTACGGTCAAATCCTTCATCATATTGAGTTCTTGGTGCACAATGGCAATACCAGCAGCTTCTGACTCAGCAGGGCCGTTAAAAACTACATCCTTACCATCGTAATATACACGTCCCTCATCACGTGCATAAATGCCAGTCAAAATCTTCATTAAAGTAGACTTGCCAGCACCATTCTCACCCATGAGAGCATGTACTTCGCCTTCATATAAATCTAGTGCGCCATTTTTTAAAGCAGGCACTCCATTGAAAGCTTTTTTAATACCCTGCATGGACAAAATAATATTAGCCATACTTTTACTCATCCTCCTACGGATACTATCTCCCCTTTCCCCAAACTAAACTCATAAAACAGGGCTAGAGTTTGCCAATTCAAGCTTGGCTTGTGTGATAGATAATCCGTAATGTTATTTAGGGTGGGCTGAAAGCTCTAACAACATACAATTTAAAAGCTTTCAACCTATGAGCAAGTTGAGCTTAAGTGCTCATACTTTTGCCTTAGGTTGGGCATAAGGCTTAGTCTTTAGCTTTACGTTGACCGTAGGTCTTAAACTTCTCAGCCATTAAAGCCATTTCCTCATCTGGAAGAATGTATGGCTTGCCCATGCAGGATGCCATGTAATGAATCTGAGAGCAGTACTCAACTTCTTCAATGATATTAAAGGCATTTAAGAGGTCTTGAGCGCCAGATAAAATACCGTGGTTTGCTAAAATTACTGCACGGCGATCTTTCATGTACTCGTAAGAATTTACAGCAAGCTCATGAGTACCATAAGTTGCATAAGGAGCACAACGTACATTAGGGCCAGCAACAGCTACCATGTAATGTGAAGGTGGGAGATCTTGACGTAATACAGCTAAGACAGTGGCATAGGTGGTATGAGCGTGGATCACGGCATCAATATCAGTACGATGGCGATATGGCATTAAGTGCATTTCCCACTCAGAAGATGGGGTGCGTTCACCTTCAATAGTCTTGCCATCTAAGTCGATGATTACGATGTCTTCGGGGGTGATCTCAAAGAAATCAATGCCGCTTGGAGTGATAGCAACAGTGCCATTAGCACGGTCAAATACTGATAAGTTGCCACCTGTACCCTTGGTGAGGTTTGCCTTTACTAAGCGCTTGCCAAACTCAACTAAATCGTGGCGTGCTTTTTCCATTAACATAATTAAGCCCTCAACAGTCTTAAATATAATTAAGACTAATAATAAGTGCTAAAACAAACTGCTTTTAAACTTAATACCCAAACCTACTTACTTGTAGTATTTATCACCTAGAAAAGCATATGACTCTAAGCATGTAATTAGCCGAGCGCTGTGGTGCTCTTAAGGCTAGAAAAGTTGTGTTTTACAACACTAAGCAAAAAGATTTGAGGCTGTTTTAAGAGCAACTCAAAATAAGGCCTTGCTCTGTTGTGCTAAAGAGCAACTCCAAAACAAGGCCTTTTTTAATTTAGAGTTTAATTAAACTCTATGGTTTTCAATTAAAGCTTGTAGAGAGGGCCGTAGTTCTGGCAAGCACGGAAGTCTTGACCTTCCTTATCCATGCCAAAGGCATTCCAGCAAGCAGGACGGAAAATCTTGTCCTCTGGTACGTTGTGGCCGCAAACAGGGATACGTAAGATAGAAGCTAAGGTGATTAAGTCAGCACCGATATGGCCGTAAGCGATAGCGCCGTGGTTAGCACCCCAGTTGTTCATTACGTCGTAAGCG
>NZ_JALKIM010000110.1 GCF_023050945.1 Anaerobiospirillum sp. NML120448
AATGATAAAATTGATAGATATTAATCACTGAGCTTTCTATTTATACATAACCTGATCTATAACAAAATGAATGTTACTGCGTAACGTAAAAAGCGTGACTCAAATCAATAGAGATAAAAATCTCGTAAAATACAGCACTAAACCTATATTCTCACATGAAAGATACTATTTTGCCCCCCTACAGCCATATTAGCCTATGTGAGCACCTTTCTTTAAGAAAGGCACACTAATTCTGCTTTACCACAAAACTACACAATGACCTTTGGTAGGCAGTAGCTTTAATTCTTGCGATTAAAAAAGCTTAGACCTTTCACAAGATCTAAGCTTTTGAATATGAACCTACAAGCACCTATCTTTCAAAAATCGACAACGTCAGCATTATTGTGCGAGATAATCGTGAAATAAACACAATTGCACGACAATGCAGTAATCCCTATAGCGTCATTGTCATGTTATCCTGTTTTTATAGGATAAAACGCACATAACTGCCACGACAATGCACTAATTTGAAAGATAGGTGCTACAAGGTCATTTAGCTCTTAGCAGTGCTCTTTTTAGTACGGGTGCTAGCACTTGCTTTGCTAGTAGTACGTGCTGTAGCGGCCTTTTTCTTTGGCTTAGCCTCCGCATCTTCGTCAGCTTTAGCCTCAGTAGAGTCGACCGCAGCTACCTTTTTAGCCCTGCTTTTAGTAGCAGTAGCCTTAGTGGTGCTCTTGGCCTTTGGCTTAGATTCTGCCTCAGACTCAGCGGTTGCTTCGGCTTTTTTTGCCTTAGAGCGAGTGCTCTTAGCCTTAGGCTTGACCTCAGCCTCAATAGCCTCAATAATTACATCGGCATCGGCTGTGTCTTTAGTGGCCACCTTTTGTGCTTTGCTCTTGGTAGCCGCTGTAGCTTGGCTCTTAGTGGCGGCAGTCTTGCTCTTGGCTGTGGTAGTCTTAGCTTTTGCCTTGCCTTTAGAGGCAGAGGTTGAAGAATCAACAATTTGTGTTGCAATTTTCTGGCTTTCGAGATTTAAAAGCTGATGCAACTCCACATCATCAAGCAAGCGCATTTTTTCCATTACTAAATTAACAAAGCGCTCCTTGGATTTAGTTATCTTTTTAGCACGTGGTTTACGACGTGCAAACGGATAGAAAAATGGGAAGAAATCATCTTCATCGCCATAAAACTTATTATCTTCTGACTCAATATTATCAGAAACAAACTCATCAAAAAATCTCTTAACTATTGACAATTGAATAGATGATAAACGCTCATCATAGATTGCCATGATCTCCTGACCAAAGTCATCATCAATAGATATGTAGTTTTGATCCTCAAAATAAGGAATATTTGCCTCTTGGTTATTATCGCCAAAATTTTTAAAGTAATTAACATCTATGCTTTGAAGAACTTTTGGAGTGTCCTCTAACAGATCCTTAAACAATTTAATATATTTTGAAATCTCACAAATTTCATAAATGAAACCAAAAGCACTATCGAAGCTAGTATATTTAAGACACATACTTTCAAGCAAAGAGAACAAGTCAACAGTCTCAGAAAGATATGACTTGTATTCAAAAAGCTCAGTAAGCATCATATTACCTTGATCTACTAATGCTTCTAAATTTTGAATTTTGGCAGGAGTAGAAGACAAGAACTTAGAAAATTTGTGCACTATGTTGTAGACAATGTTCAAACATTCTTGGTTCTCTTCAACTTGCTTAATCTTGGTAATAGAATCCACAATCCTTACAAAGTACTTGACTAGTGCTATCAAAATATAAGTTGTGGATACAATGTAAGGAACCAACAACATACGCAAAGTGCTATTAAGCACAAATACGTTATTGCACAATAGCTTATCAACAGAAGGCTGATAGTTGTTAATTAACATGAAACGCTTAAAAGCAATCAAGATAATATAATTAACTTTTTTGACATTAGCTTTAGAGTTAATAATCAAACTGAAACTGTTTAAGGATTGCGCAAAATCTTCTTTAGTAGCAATGCTGATATAAGGAATAGTCTCTTTGATAAATAAATTGATATCCTTAGCGCAAAAAGCTAGAAAGGTCTCATAGACACATCTGTAGAAGCTTTGGCTTACTTCAATACCAACCTCTTCATTCGTCAAATCATTGCTTAACTTTAAATCGTCAGGTACATTCTCTAATTCAGTTACCGCATCCTGACTTAAAACTCCAATATGCGTTAAGAATAATTCGTATATATTATTTAAGATTGCAGTTTTATTCAAAATGAAAGTCTCAAATCTTTCATTTAATAGAATATCAAGCTCAATTGTTTTGTTTGCCAACTCTTTACTAATCTGACAAAACTTTTTGCAATCTTGGAGATAGCTAATACAGGTCTTATTAAGCAGTAATTGCTCAGCTTTGCTAAGCAATGGTCTATTAGCCCCATTACTTACAGGTTCATTAAGAGTAAGGCTATTGGCAAACTCTTCATCGAAATTATTGGTCTTACGCAACAAGTTAGATGTATAGCTATCTTCATAGAGAAGATGACTTTCGCCTTGCAAGTCCAAGATTAAAAGTAAATTCTCAAAGCAAGCTTGATGATACTCAATCAATGATTTGAAAGTCTCATCCTTTAACAATAGTTCATAATCAGGGAAAACAAATTTTACCCAATCTTTGCCAGAATAAGCTAAATCAAAGACAAAACTTGCATATGGAGTGGTCTTAAATGCTTTGTTGGTACGTAAAATTGTTGAAAGGTAAACATTATGGTAAAGCTCAATAAAGCTAGACAAAATGCAAAATATGTCTAGGTAGATATTGAGATTTCTACTAAAGACAATTGGCGCAGGATCGTTCAGAACTTCCAAACCTAGACATTCATGTATTGAGTTAATATCACGCTCTTCACGATTAACCCAGTTTGGATCACCATAATCCTCAATAGCATATTCAGAGCCTTCTCTAATAGGATAAGGCAATGTTGGAGAAATACGATTGAACTTATTAGAGTAAGACATTACAGAACTTACAATGTCTTCAAAATTTACAGAGTTAGGATGACTATGAAATCTATTCTTAAATGACGGTGCAAAATGTGCACAAATATCGTAAATATTTGTTGGGATTGAACCTACTATGATATTAAGAATCTCTTGATCATATGGAAGCTGATCGCTATATCCCCTAATTAGATTCAAATCAAGACTAAGTAAATTATTGACATTAACCAATAATTTAGCTTGCAAATTAGCAAGATACATAAAAGGATTATAGAAATTGAAATAGTAGTACCCAACCTCCCAACTATTCTCTCCGTTAGTACAATTAGAGTTAGGGTTTAATTGGACAAATAAATCATAAAAATAGTAAGCATATTGATATAAGGCATCATTACGACCAACATAAGACTTAACTATTTCATTAAAGTCTATAAATTGACCATTGACGCTGAGCAAGTTTTTTTGAGCATTATGAAAAACACCACAGGCTGCTAAAGCATTGTTGTGCAAACGCACAATGTCATTGCTATTAACTTGCTCTAAAGCCTTATAGTTAGAGCGCAAATCATCATATCTAGTACGCTCAAAAATATACTGACGGCGTTGGGCAACCAACAACAAATGCATACCTAAAAGATCAATAACCTTTAGCAAGCCAAAACCTGAATCTAGCTCACCATCAATATGAAAATAATTGATCTCTTTGGACTTTGAAGCCTTTGAAGGTGTTGGAATTTTATTAGAGCTATTATAGCCTCTAATGGCATGTTGAGCTTCGTTAGAGGTAAAATCACATTTTATGGGATTAAAAAAACCATAGTCTGCTAAAGGTTCCAGTTTAAAACTACTGTCAGTTAGACACTCGTTATAGTTAAAACGTGTGAAATGACCTACAAAGCCTTTAGGTGAGCCATTAAAAGCTTTCTCTTTAAAGGCACTAATTACAACATCCTCTTTAAGCTCTCCATTTGGCTCAAATAATACCTGGTAGTAATTAGTTGGCATTTCATCGTTTACAGCAATTTTGTGTAATTTAACGCCTTTAACATTTTGCAGTGCTTTAAACATAGTAAAACCAGCAATTGCCTTATAGTAATAAATCACTATATTGCTGGTAGTAAGGACATTTTTAGCCAAGTTTTGAGGGCTCAATTCATCGCAATAGATTTTAATATCACCAACTGCTACCAAACTAACTAACTTCTCATAAGCGCTTGGTGTGCTTTCAAGACAATACTTGCGATAGCAGGAATTAACCTCATCGAATAATCCCAACTCAAACAAATGCGACATGACTCTTAAATGAGCCTGATACCACTTCATAAATACTACCTGTTGCCTACTTATTTAATGAAAAAATGAATGAGCACAAAAGCACCTAATCTTATCGCCAATCACTGCTTAGCCTTTTAGATTAGCTCTCAAGGACTATGTTTGTACCCCAATACTCAACTATTTTGCCATATTGGCCTATAGCAATAAAGCTGTCAAAACAATAAACATACACCACTCAAGCCTATAGTTGCACAAGACGGATACTATTTTGCCCCCTACCCCAATTTTGCCTATGTGAGCACCTTTCTTGACTTCTTAGCACACTAAATCTGCTTTACCTCAAAAACAACACAATGGCTTTTAGAAGTCTAGCGCCTTAATCCTTGAGATTAAAAAAAGCTTAGACCTTTGACAAGATCTAAGCTTTTAAATATGAACCTACATAGTCATTTAGCTCTTAGCATTGCTCTTTTTTGCACGGGTGATAGCACTTGTTTTGCTAGTAGTACGTGCGGTAGAGGCCTTTTTCTTTGTCTTTGCGTCTGTAGCCTTGGTAGCCTCAGTAGCAGAGTTAGCATTAGCCTCAGTTGAGGTGGCAGTAGCTACCTTTTTAGCCCTACTTTTAGTAGCAGTGGCCTTAGCTGTAGCTGTAACTGTGGAAGCCTTCTTGGCCCTGGTGGCCTTTTTCTGTGGCTTGTCCTCAATAGCATCAAGAGGCTCAATAATTACGTTAGCATAAGGATCATCCCCAATCTTGATGCTTGAATCTACCTTTTTAGCCCTGCTTTTAGTAGCAGTGGCCTTAGTTGTGGTTTTGGCCTTTGGCTCAGAACTAGCTTCGGCTACAGCCTCAGCCTTATCGTCCTTCTTTGCTCTTGTGCTTCTGGTAGTCTTTTTCACCTCAGCAGCAGTATCCTCGCTTGCAGCTACGGCACTGTCGGCTTTGCTTTTAGTGGTTGTGCCCTTGGCTTTAGCCTTGGCCTTGGCCTTGGCCTTGGCTTTGTTACTGGCTTTGGCCTTGGCAGTAGATGAGGAGTCAACAATTTGAGTAGAAGCTTTATTGCTTTCTAGATTTAAAGTATTGTATAGCTCTTCATCTGCCAGCAACTGCACTTTATCCTTGACTAAATTAATAAAGCGTTGCTGGGTTTTAGTTGGTTGAAGCTCTCGATGTCTTCTATTGAAAAGTGAAAATAAAAATGCCCCTGAATCACCCGAACCCCTCTCTTGTTCTTCTTCAATAAAATCACGCAAATCTCCTCCAAAGAACTCACCAACTACTAACAATTCTCTTTGATTTAACTCCTCATCTAAAGTCAACATAGTCCTTTTGTAATAAGCAGACATAGCAATGTAGTAGTTATCCGTAAAATAAGGAGCAAAGAAGCCATTCTCCTCATCCAGATCGTCAAAATATTCATCATCCATTCTTTCAAGAACGGCAGTGCTGTCTACTGAAAGATCATGGAACAGTGCAATAAAGCTTTCAATATCACCCAAATCGCTAATATAGAACAACTTATCATTGTATTGGCTATAATTACAGCACACCATATCCATCATCTTAAGCACATCAACAACCTCACCAAGATAGGACTTGTACTCAAATTGCTCACTCAACACTACAGTGTCTTGATCTGATAATGCAATTAAATTCTTTATTTTGGCAAAATTATTACTATCGAACTTAAACGCTTTGTGGACAACGTTGTAGAGCATATTTAAATACTCGCTATGTTCCTCTACTTGCTTAACTTTGGTATAAGAAAGCACTTGCTTTGCAAATACCTTAGCAAGCGAAATCATAATATATTTCACGCATAAAGCATTAGAAGGCACAATAAAACATAAAGCACTGTTAGCAAAGAGTGTGTTCTTACATATTTGCTTTTTAATAGCGCTATTATAGTCGACGCTTTGTATTAAACGCTTGTATGCAAAAAAGATAATATAATTGGCGCTTTTGCAGCTAAAATCCTGAATAAATAAATGCACACTGTTTAGTGAACGACTAAAGTCATCTTTAGTAGCTAAATCTATATAAGGCACAATCTCGTTGCTAAAGATATTAATGTCTTTACCACGCATGGCTAGCAATACCTCATAAAGGCCCTGATAGAACCTATGATTTACATCCACATCAGACTGGTTGCTCTCCTTAGAAAGAACATTACTTGGTGAGATACCTGCGTTTAACTTTAAATCCTCAGGGACATTATCTAGGTTAAACATTAAGTATTTCATTAAAGCCTTAACAGGAACTCCACATAAATTGTAGAAGCCACTAAATATCTGCTCCTTTACGAAAATGAACTTGTTTTGTTGATTATTTAAGCTCATATCTAGTTGGCTGTTGTTGTTAATAAGATCTTTACAAAGATTAATAATATTTTGGCACTCTTGTAAAAAGCTAATACTGGTCTTGTTAAGCAGTAATTGCTCTACCTTGCTAAGGGCAGGTTTGTTGCTAGAGTCCTTATTACTTGCAAGATTATCAGCCAACTCTTGATCATAATTATTGGTCTTGCGCAATAAGTTAGACAGATATCTATCTTCATAAAGAAGATTGCTATCACCTTGTAAATCCAAGATTAAAATTAAGTGCTCCAAGCAAGCCTTGTGAGCTTTCATTAATGCACCTAAAGCTTCATCTTTTAACAGCTCTTGATAAGATTCATATATTTGAGATGTCCACTCAGTGTCGCAATGAGTTAAATCAAAGTCAAAGCATGCCTTCTCGCCTTTTATTGGCACGACTGCACTAAAACAAAGTGTTCTAAAGTAAAAATTATGGCAGAGTTCAACTAAGACTGAGGCAAAGCAGAATATATCTAAGTAGAGATTAAGTTTTCTACTAAATACCATAGGCTGAGGATCATTAATTACATCCCGTGCTAGCCTTTCATGTACCTCAGAAATTTTTTGAAGGTAAGATTCTCGTTTAAGCCAGTTTGGATTACCATTATCGTCTACATTAAACTCAGAGTCTTTTTTAATTACATAAGGCAATTTTGGAGTAGCATAATTAAGGCTCTGGCCATAAGACATGACAGAATTTACGATTTCTTCAAAATTAACCACTTTTGGATGGCTAAGCTCGGTATTAGCAAATGATGGAGCAAAATGCGCACAAAGCTCATAAATATTTGCTGGGAGCCCAGAAGTAAGGATGTTAACAAGCTCTTTATCATAAGAAATTGGATTAGCCATAGCAGTAGCTAACTTTAAGTCAAGCCCAAGCAAATTGTTGATGTTGACTAATAGATTGGCCTGTAAAGCAGAAAAGAGCTTAAACGGCTCATACAGATTGTAAAAATAGAAGCCTACTTCCCATTTGAAAGGCAAATTAGTACATTTTTCATTAGGCAATAAATCAACAAAGAACTCATAAAAATAGCAAATATACTGATATAAGGCATCGTTGAGACCAACATAAGCCTTAACCATGCAATTGATATCCTTAATTCGGCTATTGATGCTTAACAAGTTCTCGCGTGTCTCTTCAAAAACAGAGCAAGCTATTACGGCATTGCAGTGCAAACGTACAATGTCTTGACTATTAACCTTAGTTAAAGCTTCATAATTAGAACGCAAATCATCATATCTATAGCATTGGAACAAATATTGGCGTCGCTGGGCAACTAACAATAAATGCATTCCTAAAAGATCAATAACCTTTAGTAAGCCAAAACATGTCTCTAGTTGAGCATCGCTATCAAAGTAGTTAATGCCTTTAGCTTTTGCCTTCTTAACAGCTAAATGGTCGCTATCATCCCCCTCATCATCAAAGTCCAAATAAGGTGAGATTACCTTTTGTGCAAGCTCACAAGCATAATTGCCATTCTGCTCTCTAATAAAATGAGCCATAATAGAATCATTGCAAGGCAACTCTAGTAGTGCGAAAGAATCACCATTTAGATAATCACTAACCTTAAAATTTACCACCTGTACGGACGACTTTTAATTAACCAACAGCAAATGATATAATTTATATATTAATTATAGTTTGTACCAAGCAGGGGGCAGTATGTCTAAGTTAAATCCTAAAGTTGTTATCACTACTTGTATTCAAATTGAAGAAAACGGTAAGGTAACTACAATACCGTTATCCACTAAATTAGAGGTCGATAAAGTAACCCCTAAATCTATGGATGATGTTATGAAATGTGTTTGTAATACAGAAGAGTACATTGGCCGTGTTAAAAACGAGATGTTCTCATCAGTATGTTCTGCTATACAAAATAATGAGGTCAACTCAAAAAAAAAGTAAACATTCAGACCTTGAACGGAGTTTGCAAACTTGAGGTCAACGCTGTTTTTGTTCCTAATCATAACCCTAATCTTACTTTTAGGACTCCTAAATTAAATTTTGCTATTCTAAGTCAACTTTCCCACTCTTCATATAGGGATGTCCATATCGATCTTAAAAATTACAATATATGTGCTATTGGTGTATCCACCCTTAAGGATCTTGCAGAGAGTGAGGGGGCAAGAATTCGAGCCTCTTTTAATGAGCAAAGAAGCAATATTTTAATGAAACATGATTTTAATCCTGATACTGGAAGACCTAATAATGAGGCTGCATTGGTTGCAGCCTGTAAAAATGCTCCTAAAAGCCTGGAGCT
>NZ_JALKIM010000111.1 GCF_023050945.1 Anaerobiospirillum sp. NML120448
TTTTCAAGTCTTTATCCATAATTTTAGGTCGTCAAAACTTTTCCTAAAAATTATCGATTTCGAAAACATAAAATCCCATAAAATCAATGTTTTTAAACTTGATAATGTTCTCACGCGTAACTACTAATTTATTGTTGATACCGTACTATATACTTACGGAAGTAAGATAGATCCTTATGAAATAAGTTTACCTAATAAGCTACACCTTTTAGTACGTTAAAGATTTGCATTATGATTAAATTAAAAATTCTTGTAGTTGAAGATGAAGACCAAATAAGACGAGCTTTAGAAACTATGCTTCAAGATGAAGGCTATGAGGTCTTTGGTGCATCTTCTTTAAAGGAAGGCAAGATTGAATGTGCCTGTAGAGCTCCCGATTTGGTAATTATTGATCTAGGCTTACCAGATGGAGATGGCCTTAATTTAATTAGTGAGTTTAGAGCCTATAGTTCTAATCCTATCTTAGTACTCTCTGCACGCGATAATGATCAGAGTAAAGTTACCGCCCTTGATTTAGGGGCTGATGATTATTTAAGCAAACCATTTAGTTCTAGTGAGCTTAAAGCTCGCATTAGAGCGCTGTTGCGTCGCTTTAATAATAATAATGCTAATAAAGAGAATAATAATGTTGTAAAACTTGGCAGCAATGTTTTAGTTAATCTAAGCGATTATAGTATTTACAAAAATGATCAAAAGGTTCACTTAACTAAGTTGGAGTTTAAACTCTTACAAGTTATGCTCAAAGATCCTAATAAGGTACTTACTCAGCGCCATTTAATGCTTAATGTCTGGGGTGCGGCCTATGTAGAGCATCCACACTATCTTAGAATCTATATGAACCACTTACGTATTAAGTTGGAAGATAACCCCGCCAATCCAGAATTTTTAATTACAGAAACTGGCGTGGGCTATCGATTAGTAGTTGACTAGCTAAAAACTACTTGTTCTTGCTTGGACGCTCTAAGATAGTACCGTCCATATAGGCTTGGAGGAGTTCTTCAAGTTCGTGAATGCTGCGCTTGATACGCTCACCAATATCAGTTTCCTCTACCTTACGGCGCTGATCATAGTGCTCAACTTCGGTAGCCTCTGACTTAATATCGATATGCTCACGTACTGCCTTTTCGCAGCTTTCAAAAGGACGGTGAGCCTTGAGTACCATATTGTGAGAAGAACAAATCAAGGTATAGCCAGCAATACCAGTAGTATTGTGGTAGGCAGAGCATAAGCCACCATCAATAACAAAGAGCTTACCACCGCCACGAATTGGGCTTTCACCATCCTTAACTTTAATTGGAGTATGGCCATTAATAATGTGGCCCTTTTCAGGATCTAAACCAAACTCCTCTAAAATCATGCGGCAAGTATTCTCATTATGATAGTGAGTGTAGTAAGGATCACGAGGCTCTTTGTGAGTAGAGCGATCATCAATAAAGTAACGCTCAAATGGCTTCATAATACGGCCTGATAAAGGACTATTAAAGCCACACCATAAGTAGTACATGAAGTCTAAACTCTTACGATCATGATAAGAGTAAGCATGACGGGCCAAGCGCTCACAATAATCTAAGAAGGCTTTGCCTTGCATAAGCTTATCGGCAATCTTAATTTGTCTAAAAGTACCATCCTCATTCATTGGAACACAGCCATGGAATAATAAGTTGCCATTAAAGCACTTATATAAAGAGCCATGGGAGAACAAGAATGCTACTTCCTTTTGCAAGCGCTCTGACTTTAAGAAGGACTCTTTTAAAGACTCCACTAAATGAGTTTCTTCTCTACTTAAGGCAAATGGATCTTTAGGGTCAATAGTTGGCAAATCTGTAGTATTAATGTCATATTCTTTACCATCAATTACTACCTTGCCACGCTCTAAGTCCATCTTGTCTAAGAGCAAACGATCTTCCATCATAAAGTCGCTATTACGCTTAATTAATTGTCCTTGTAACTTTAAGGCAATCACAGTAATAGCTTTAACCATCTTAGCACGCCCCTCATCCTCAAAGGCCTGCATCATGATTTCATACTCTTGATCGCTTTGTGCACCATGGCCAGTAGGCTTACCGAAGTTGGCACCTAAGGCACAAGCAGCACCAGTTGAGCGCTCTTTTACTGGATAGTTATAAGTAGCATTAGCAAATTCATTAAGCTTACGTAGCGAAATGGAATAACCACTCTCTAATAAAGAGTAATTAAAGTAGTTAACATTATTACGTAAGACAGTAGCAATACATACCTCAGAGCCTAAGGCTGCGCCCATCCATAAAATATCGTGGTTGCCCCATTGAATATCAATGCTGTGGTAATTCATTAATAAGTTCATGATCTTGTCTGGGCTTGGGCCACGATCATAAATATCACCTACTACGTGTAAGTGATCCACAGCTAAGCGCTTAGAAAGAGCACATAAAGTAATAACAAAGTGATAGGCTGCTTTAGTTCTAATGATGGTAGATAAAATGGCCTCATGATAAATGGCACGTGATTCAGTCTCATCATTTTGAGCGTGTAAGAGCTCATCAATAATATAGCTGTAATTCTTATTAATGGCTTTACGTACTTTAGAACGGGTATATTTAGCACTTAGATACTTACAAAGTTTAATCAGCTTAATCAGTGCATCCATGTACCAAGCATCATTTAACTTGCCTTCTTCTTTAGCAATACGCATTACCTCTTGTGGGTAATAAACTAAAGCACATAAGGCTGATTTTTCCTCAGCGCTGATATCAAAAAGCTCATCTACCTTATCATGGAGCACGCCTGAGCAGCTGTTAAGGATATGGCAAAAAGCCTCATACTCACCATGGAGATCACTTACAAAGTGCTCTGTGCCTTTTGGTAAGTTTAAAATAGCCTGTAAGTTAATGATCTCAGAGAAAGCATCAACTCTATTAGGATATTGATCAGACAAGAGCTCTAAATAATGATGATCTACTGGTAAACCACCTGCATTAGGGCTAGCATCATTAAAAAATTCCTGAAACTCACCAATTACATCTAAGCCAGAATCAAAAGTGCTCATTAGTACTCCTAAAAATACAGCTGCAACCAAAGCTGCTCGCACACAACAACCCTATGCTGGAGTCTGTTAAAGATACTCCCTAAGCTTGTGCAAAATCCAAAAGAAAAGACAAAAGCTAAAAAAAATAGCTTAAACATGCGCTTTTAGTGTAGCAAAGAGAATACAGGCTAACTATTTACCAAAAAGCAAATTGCGATCTAGGCCATGTCTTTAGCCTTTAATGATAAAAGTGCTCATTTATCGCTAAATACCTAGGATCCCAGAAAAAAATCCTCTAAAGCTACTATCCAACAAAGTCCTTTAATAAAAAAGTTAACCAAAATTACTCTTTATTTTAACAATAAACTTTATAAAGTTTATTTACAAATACCATACTAGTGAAAGTTTAAGTAAGTTCGACAAAATAATACAAGATAAAGTAAGACTTGAGCTAGTACTGGATTTCAAAAGTTCATCACCCCCTTAAATGCTACTTAAAGCTAGTAAATTCGAGTTTTTGCTGCTTTAAAACAGGGGACGAAACTTTTGAAAGCTAGTAATAGCTTTGGGCTAGCATTTTGGCTAGCCTTTGGGCTACTCCCAAGGCTAGCCTTGGGGCTAGCTTTGGGGGTAGCTCATAGTTGTAAAAGGACTTTTGAAAACTTTCACTAGTTCACAAATTTCCGATATTTTTGGGATTTTTTCCATTTTTATAATTAAGAATATAAGCAGATGTACCGTTAGACATTTTATATAAAGAGAGATATCGATAGGTTTTATGCTCCTAAGTCCCATAATACTTATCGTTGCAAATAATGCTGTGTTTTTACCCCCTACTAATGAACAGTGTTTATTAGTGGCTTGGAGGATTTATGGCTATCTATATTACTAACATTGCAGCCATGCAAGCACGTCGTCACTTTAATAATGCGACAGCTCGGGTCAACACCGCAATGCAAAGGCTAGCCTCAGGCTTGCGTATTAACTCAGCAAAAGATGATCCTGCTGGTCTACAAATTTCCAACCGTTTAACCTCCCAAATTAATGGCTATAAGCAAGCTAATCGCAATACTGCTGATGGTCAGGCTTTTGCACAAACTTATGAAGGAGCTTTAGACGAAACAGTTAATATGCTCCAAAAGATTCGTACTATAGCTGTCCAATCTGCCAATGGCACCTATACGAGCGAGGATCGTAAAGCTATGCAAGCTGAGGTTAAAGCCCTCTCAGAAGAAATTACTCGTATTGCAGAGCAAACCAAGTTTGGTGGTAAGACTATATTACTAGGTGATCAAAGCACAATGCTGGACAAAGGTTTTATGACCTTGCAAGTGGGAGCTTATTCTGACGACACTATTAGTATTGATCTAACCCAAAGTTTTAAACTCGATGATATTTATGCAGCTTTACCAAACAATAATGGTAGCGTTGTTAATGGCTCTTTTACTGTGGACACAGCTGATGGAGCCAAAAATGTGTTAGCTGATATCGACGCTATGATAGGTATTGTAGATGCACAAAGAGGTGAAATTGGTGCGCTACAAGTACGTTTAGATTCAGTAATGCGTCTCAATGAAAATATGACAGCTAATCTTTCTGATGCTCGCAGTCGTATTCGTGATACTGATTATGCTGAAGAATCAGCTAATTTAATGGAGGCCTCTATTTTACAGCAAGCCTCTTTAGCTATGATGATGCAGGCTAATGCTAGAGGCAACATGATTTTACAGCTCATTAACGGAGCTCGTATTTAGTTTTTTCTATCTCATTGCAAGGCTAGATCATATCCAGCCTTGTCCTTTTTTCCGCTTAGCACCAACTTCTCCTCCCCTACTCTTTAAAAAATTGCGCTAAATTCCTGTAAATAGATACAGTTTTCTGTATCTATCAAGCTTTTGAAAATGGCTTAACTACTAGGGTTGGCATGATTTTTGAAAAAAAAAAAAAAAAAATTTCCTCTTTTTTCCGATAATACCGTCATCTAATATTGGCATCTTTTTAAGCGCTTTTCATGGTTTATACGCACAGCTTTTATAGCTTCCATAATACAAGCCCAAATCTTGCCATCTTAGACTTAGGAGCACCATGTACAAAGATGCAGCTCCTATTTGTATGTTAAAAATTTTTAAACATTCTTGAAAATAAAGGTTTTTTCCATGTCAGACTGGTCTATGGGCTACCAAACAGATTTGCAATATACTTTTGGCTATTATCGAGAAATCAACCCTCTTTATGCTCGCTATCTTCTAACTACACAAGGTTTTGATACTCCTGACTTTAGTCAAGGTTGTGCCTGTGAGTTAGGCTTTGGTCAAGGCGTGTCTATTACTATGCACGCTGCTGGCTCTACTACCAAATGGTATGGTAATGACTTTAACCCTGCTCAGGTTAATTATGCTCAACATTTAGCTAAGTACGGAAAAGTTGAAGTAATGTTGAGCGATGAGTCTTTTGGCGACTTTGCTGATCGTGATGATTTGCCAATGTTTGACTTTATTTGTCTACACGGCATTTGGTCTTGGATTTCCCCAGAAAACCAAAATTATATTATTGAATTTGCCCGTCGCCACTTAAAGGTTGGTGGTATTTTCTATATTTCTTACAACGTATCCCCAGGTTTTATTGCTTTTGAGCCAGTACGCCATTTAATGAGCGAGCTTAATAAGCATATGCTAGCTACTAAAGCTGATGCTCAAGACAAGCTTGCTATTATTAAACAATACTTAGAGCAAATCGTAGCTGTTGAACCTAGCTTTATTAAGGTCATGCCAGGTGTTGCTAAGCGTATTGAGGATACCTTAACTAAGGACTACCACTACTTAGTTGGCGAATATCTTAATACTTTCTGGGACATTACCCATCACAGTGTCTTATGTGAACGCCTCCAGGCTGCTAAGCTTGACTTTGCCTGCTCTGCTACTGGCACTGAGCTTATGGATAGTCTCAACCTTACTGCTGAGCAGCAGCAATTCTTGGCTCAATTTAAGGGCGGCCCATTGTATGAAAGCAGCCGTGATTTCATTGTTAACCAGCAATTTAGACGTGATTTCTTTATCAAGGGCCCACGTAAACTTACCAAAGTAGAGCACACCCGTCGCTATAATGAGCTAGCCTTAGTGCTAATCGCTCCTGGCAAAAATGTCACTTATGAAGTTAAGACCCGCTTAGGTACTGCCTCATTAATCCAAGAGATTTATAAGCCATTAGTTGAGTTTTTGGATGACAATGAGCCACATACTATTGGCCAGCTCAAGGAGCACTTCTTAGATAACAAGAAGTTCCCTCAATTTACTGAGGCTAAGCTCTTAGAGGCTATCAACACTCTTGTGTTTACAGGCACTTGCGCTCCTGCTGTGATGAAGGACACTATTGATCCAAAATCAATTAAGCAATGTTTAGACTTAAACTTAGCTATTATCAACGAGACTGACGACTCTACAGTTAACTTCTTAGCCTCCCCAGTTCTTCAAGGTGGTGTGATTGTAGGTGATGTTGGTCTTAAGGCTTTACAGGTTTATCTCAACAACAATAGACCTAAGGATAAGAAAGTCTTAATTAACTGCTTGTTAGACTACTTTGCTGAGCCTGACCACACCCTCAACAAGGAAGGCAAGCCTGTAACAGATCGCAAAGAGCAAAAAGAGATTGTCTCTAAATTAGCCACCCGCTTCTACGAAGACCAACTCAAGGTTTACCAAAACCTCATGCTCATCTAAGCTCTAGCCCTAGCCCTAGCCAGCTCCCTGGCCAGAGGCCAGAGCTGGCTAGGGCCTGACATTGTCAGGCCCAGGGCAAGGCCAAAGCTTTTGCTTTGGTTTGGCCAGGGGCCTTAGGACTTGGCTTTAGCCATATGAAAAAAGCTGACACTACTTACGAGTGGTCAGCTTTTTTCATGGGTGGAAATACTAAATGGCGAGGCGATAGCCTACTCCTGTTTCTGTAATAATGTAGCAAGGATTCTTAGGGTCATCTTCTAATTTAGCTCGCAAATTACAAATAACAATGCGCAAATTATTGCTTTGATCGCTTTGATGTGGGCCCCATACTTGTTGAGATAAAAAGCTTTGGTCAAGGACTTTACCGTGCTCTGCTATTAAAACCCTTAGCAAGCGTCGTTCAATATTGGTTAAATGAACCTCTTTACCATTTTTAGTGGTGTTATGATTCATTAAATCTACAGCTACATTACCAATATTAAACACAGTTTCTTTATTAGGGTTATCCCCAGGAACAGTTCTACGCCTTAAATTAGCTCTGATACGAGCATTCATTTCTAAAGAGCCAAAAGGCTTAACCACGTAGTCATCAGCACCAACTTCCAAAGCTTGGATCTTAATACTCTCATCACTAATAGTTGAAATCACAATAATAGGCACACGAGAGTAGGATCTAATGGTTTTAATTAGATTTAAACTATCGCTTTGTGCTGACTCGATATTAAGCAAGATTAAATCTGGTTTACGGCTAGCAGCATTAATTTCACCTTGCTTAGCATCATGACACATGTAAATCTTGTAAAACTCTGAGCCCAAAGACTTTTTTAGCGAGCGACATATTTGCTCATCAGAATCAATAATGAGAATAGTAGATTTGCTTTTAGGTCTTATACCAAAAGGTGAGTTTGATTGATTAATAAGCTCATCGCTCTTTAGATAAAACTCAGATGCCATCACTAATTAAATCCGCTACCTTAGCCTCTTAAGTATTAATAAGATGCCAAGAACAAGGATCTCTCCTATAAAAAGAAATGATTAAGTGGAACTAATAAGCGTTGATCTGACATAAAAAGAGCAAAAAAAAAAAAAAAAAAAAATATTGTAAAACTAGCTATTTTGACCAGAGCTCTAACTCTCTGGTATATAAATCTAGCTAAATAAGTGCATTCCTTCACTTAATAGCAATAGTCCAGGTAGACTCCTTCTAGAGTTAATACCAATAGACTAAAGCTAGACACAATATGCCCAGCCCCAAACGCTAACCAAATTATCAACTTCACCTCATCGATGAAGCATGTTGTAAAGATTATATATCTTTTTTTAGCTTGTTTGTTGCTTATAAAATGAGTCTTTTTCTGCACCTAGACTGATATCGAGTAATTTAAGAGCCCCAAGATTCCTGGTCGTTAAACTTTGGCAAGATTAACCATATTGAGTATTGAGGACATTAAGGATAATGGAAAATACCCTAGGGGACAGAAAACATACTTAGGAATGGGCTTGGCTTTTTAGGCTTTTAAGAACATATAGACCGCCAATTTGGTGTTAGCGAACAAACAGCCTATAATCATTGCTATTATCGATAACTTTGAATATTAATAAAACTACACTATTTTAACCTTTTATATAGATATATGTGATTAGGGTC
>NZ_JALKIM010000112.1 GCF_023050945.1 Anaerobiospirillum sp. NML120448
AAATATTATTTATAATATATACTTTATATTAAAGTTTAATTGTTAAACCAATAGTGGTGACGTTCTATGGCAGGTCCAACTAAAGTAAAAGCTAAAGAAGCAGGTAGCACTGCAAGCACTAGTAATAAGCTAGCTTCTAACCTTACCTCTGATCCAAAAAAGCTTAAAGCTATTGAGGCTGCGATGGAACACATCGAGCGTCAATTTGGTAAGGGCGCAATTATGCGTTTAGGTCAAGGTGAGCTAGAGGAAATTGAAGCTATTCCTACTGGTTCCTTAACCTTAGATTTAGCCTTAGGTGTAGGCGGCTTACCAATGGGCCGTATTATTGAAATTTATGGTCCAGAATCATCAGGTAAAACTACTTTAACTTTAGAGTTAATTGCTCAAGCTCAAAAGTTAGGTAAAGTTTGTGCCTTCATTGATGCCGAGCACGCCTTAGATCCAATTTATGCCAAAAAATTAGGCGTAAAGATTGATGATGTTCTGATTTCTCAGCCAGATACAGGTGAGCAGGCATTAGACATTACCGAGACCTTAGTACGCTCTGGTGGTATTGATGTCATTATTGTTGACTCTGTAGCCGCATTAGTACCAAAGGCTGAAATTGAAGGTGATATGGGTGATAACCATGTTGGCCTTCAGGCACGCTTAATGTCTCAGGCTTTACGTAAGTTAACTGGTACTATTAAGCAAGCTAACTGTATGGTGGTCTTCATTAACCAGTTACGTATGAAGATCGGTGTTATGTTTGGCAATCCAGAGACTACTACTGGTGGTAATGCTCTTAAGTATTATGCCTCTGTACGCTTAGATATTCGTAAGTCCACTCCTATTAAGGAAAAGGACACTGTTATTGGTAATGAGACCAAGGTTAAGGTAGTTAAGAACAAGGTTGCTCCTCCATTTAAGCAGGCCAACTTCCAAATTCTCTTTAACTACGGCATTTCCAAGAATGGTGAGTTGCTCGACTTAGGTGTTCAGCTTAAGTTTGTTGAGAAAACTGGTGCTTGGTTTGCCTACAATGGCGCTAAGATTGGCCAAGGTAAGACTAATGCAATTCGCTATTTAGATGAGCATCCTGAGGTTGCTGATGAGCTTGAGGGTAAGATTCGTGATTACTTCAAGCAAAACTCTGATTATGCTGATACTGTCGAAATTGGTTCCTCAAACGAAATGGATGACAGTGGTCTAGACGACGATTTACCTCCATTGGATGATATGGATGATGATTTAGTCACTGATGTTCCAGATGATATCTAATTAGTGATTAATTAACTATCTCTACCACGGGCTATGCCCGTGGTTCTCCCTTATAGCAGCCTCTTGGTAGTTTTGCTGCTTCTTTACTACTCAACTAACTTCCAGAAAAACTCCTGGTGTTGAGTATCTCAAGCTTAATTCAATAGAGTCATTGATTTAAAAACTATGTTTGGAAGACCTTCCTATAATAAGCGCCAGTCTTTTAATGGTAGTAAGAGATCATTAGATGATAGTGTGCCTAATGCTATTAACTATATGGTAGGTCTCTTGGCTAAAAGAGAATATAGTGCTAAAGATTTATTGGATAAAACTTTAAAACGCTATACCTCTAAAGCTGCACACGAAGCTTTAAATACTTGTATTGAGCGTGGTTATCAAAGTGATGAGCGCTATGCTCAAATGTTAGTTAGACATATTGAGTTTGCCTATTATGGCCCTATGAAATTACAGTTTGAGGCCAAAAGAAAAGGTATAGATTTATCTTTAATCAATGACTGTGCTCAAGAGGTTGATTGGGAAGCTTTGGCTTACGAAGCCTTAATCAAAAAATATGGCCTTAATCATTTAGATTTTGAACAAGGTCGCAAGGCGTTAGCTTTTTTAGCGCGTAGAGGCTTTTCCTCCTCATCTTGTATGTCGGCTTTAGAAAGATTAAGACAAGAGCTACAAGAGCAAGAAGATAGTTAAAGCAAAGATTTAAACAAGCAAAGCTAAAGCTCCTTATTATAGGTTTTCCTATAGTGAGGGGCTTTTTTATTAAATTATGGCTTTTTTAAGCAACGTGCTAGTATAGGCTTAGAAAGCGTACTTAATTGCTTGCTTAATATTATGAGGCCACTAATAGTGGTGCTATGTTTAAGCATTTAGTTGAATAGCTAAGAAGCTTATTGCGTCTAGTGAAATTTCCCAACCCATTATGACGTTCTGCCTGCTATATAGCCACTATATCAGCAGGGTAAGCTTATGCTTTCATAATATATCTACTTAACTTAATTGAGAGATTCTGCGATTTATGAGTGATGTAATTAATTTGCAAGTAACTGATGAATTTCATGGCAAGCGCCTTGATGCTGTGTTAGGAGGCATGATTGATTCGCATTCACGCAGTGCCTTACGCACTTTAATTGATGAGGGCAAAGTTATAGTTGATGGCCAGGTGCAGACTAAAGCTAGCATCAAGATTAATGCAGGACAAACTATTGAAGTACAAATGGATGAGCCTGAAAGCTTAGAGGCTTTACCTGAGGACTTGCCATTAAATATTGTTTATCAAGATGATGATTTAATTGTTATCAATAAGCCTATTAATTTTGTCGTGCATCCTGGTGCTGGAGTGAAAAATGGCACAGTAATGAATGCCATGTTGTATCACTTTCCACAAACCGCAACTTTAGCACGTGCTGGTATTGTGCACCGCTTAGATAAGGACACTTCTGGCTTGATGGTAATTGCTTTAAGCCAAGTAGCACAACATCATTTGGTAAAGGCAATCTCTAAGCATTTAGTAGTACGTGAGTATGAGGCTATTGTAGAGGGTGAAATTACCGCAGGTGGTACAGTAGATGCTCCTATTGGTCGTGATCTGCACAATAGAACTAAAATGGCGGTAATGCCTGAGGGTATGGGTCGAGAGGCGGTAACTCACTACCGTGTTATGGAGCGTTTTAGAGCTCATACTCGTTTGAAATTGCGCTTAGAAACAGGACGTACTCACCAAATTCGTGTGCACATGTCATCTATTCACCATCCATTATTAGGTGATGCTCAATACGGTGGTCGTCGTATTAAGCATATTGCAGGTGCTAGTGAGCAGCTTGATCAGGCTTTAAATGCTTATCGCCATCAGGCTTTACATGCTAGCCATATTGAGTTTGAGCATCCTGTAACTCATGAACTCTTAGCTTTTGATGCTCCTATTCCAGATGAAATGAAGAACTTGCTTAATCTTTTACGTGAAGATTACGAGCTCAACGGTATTTACTAATTAAGGTCAGAGCTATTCTCTAGTGAAAGTTTCCGAAAGTTCGTTAACAACTATACCTGCCTTGGAGTAGACATTATCTTTAATGATGTTGATTTTGACAGTAAAGGAACTTTCGGAAACTTTCACTAGCGTACCTTTGTTAGTTGCATAATGGAGGATTGATTTGCCTAACAGAACAGTAAATGGTGTTGAGGTGCCGCCTTTTGACGATTGGACTCAACAACATCAATCTTATGTTTTGGACAATCTTAAGCACTCATTATATTTAGAGCGCTATATGCTGATTGATTGTTTTGATAACGATGTAACAGCTTTTTATACCACCCGTTTAAATGGCTATAGCAATGCACCGTATGACAGCTTTAATTTAGCTTTACATGTTGGTGATGATCCTGCGTTAGTAGAAAAAAATCGAGCTCAGTTACAAGCTGATTTTAATTTGCCAAAAGTTTGTTATATGAATCAGACCCATTCCAATACAGTAATGGTGGTAGATGATTTAAATAATGACGAGCAATGTTTTGACTGTGATGGCTTAGTTACTGCTCAAAAGGGTATAGCTCTAGCAGTTATGACCGCAGATTGCTTGCCTTTAATATTGTGTGATGACGAGAACAATGTAGTGGGTGCTATCCACTGTGGTTGGCGCGGCATACAAAGAGGCATTATTGAAAATGCTATTGATGCTATGGAGTCTGTAGGCGCTAATCGCAGTAGTATTAAGGGTTTCTTAGGCCCAGCTATTGGCCCACACTCTTTTGAAGTAGGTAGCGATGTCGTAGAGGCTTTTTTACAAAAGGGCGATTTTTACCAAAATTGTTTCTTTAAACTGCCAAATACTCAAAAGTACTTATGCCACATTTATCGTTTGGCAGTTAACACCTTACGTAACATTAAAGTTGAGGGCCATATTTTTGGCGGTAGAGCAGATACTTTAACTCAAAGTGCGGTTTTTTACTCTTATAGAAAGAATAACCAAACAGGCCGTCTTGCCTCCGTAATTTGCCTCAACTAACACTAAAAACATACCAATACCCCCAACAAGCCTAAAAACTTCTGGGGGTTTTTATTTTCACGCCCAGCTCATTCAGCTTCGTTCCGCTCCACTCCACTGAGCTCCGCTGCGCCTCGCTGCGCTCAGCCTACTGAGCAGCGCTTTGCGCTACGCTCTGTGCTGCTACTCTCAGCTTCACTACGATTTACTTTGCGTAGCCTCGATTTGTTCTGTTCAACAGCGTTTGCAATGGTCTGTTTGGACTAGCTTCACTTCACTTTAATGCACCACAATATGCTTTATGCTGCTCCGTTAGTTGGTACTGTTGGTAGAGCATGGCTAAGTTGCACCTTGCACTGCATGGAAATGCACTGCTTTGCATTGCAGCATAGTAGATTCTGACTGCACTGATTGATAGTAGGTTGTTAGCTGAGTTTAAAGAAAAGTGATGGTTTTTAAAAAATATTTTGTGTTAGCACTTTAAATTATTGATCGCTATCCCCACGTCATATGGTGTAAGAGCTCTAAGCACCTCTTAGAGAAAAAAGTTGAGCTTAAAGCCTTATTTAATCAGGAAGGTTAAACAAGGTAAGTGCTGGACTATAGATATTAAAAAGAGGGGTTGATAGTAGTTTTTATGAGCGCTGTTAAGAGCGTTGCTGTTTACACAAAATTACTATTCAACAACAAGCTAGAGCACAAAAGAATTTTTTAATTTTTGGAGGGACGATATGCGTTTAGATCGTTTTACTGTTAAGTTTCAAGAAGCCTTATCTGACGCACAATCGTTAGCAGTAGGTCACGATAATCAGTTTATTGAGCCAGTACATATTATGTCTGCTTTGGTAAACCAAGAAGATGGCTCAATCAGACCTTTGCTAACCTTAGCTGGTTCCGATCCACAAGCTGTTAAATTATTAGTTGATAAGGCCGTAGATAACTTACCTCGTGTTCATGGTGTAGGTGGAGATTTACAACTTTCTCCTCAAACAGGCCGTATTTTAAACTTATGTGACAAGTTGTCCCAAAAGCAAAAAGATGCCTATATCTCATCAGAGATCTTCGTCTTAGCTGCTATGGAAACTGAGGGCGACTTAAAACGCATTTTAGAGCAATGCAATTTAAATCGTACTAAGCTCTTAGAGGCTTTTAATACCGTACGTGAAGGTAATAACGTTCAAGACGAGAACGCTGAGAATGCTCGTGGCGCTTTAGCCAAGTACACTATTGATTTAACAGAGCGTGCTGAACAAGGCAAGCTAGACCCTGTAATTGGTCGTGACGATGAGATCCGTCGTACTATTCAAGTTTTACAACGTCGTACCAAGAATAACCCAGTTTTAATTGGTGAACCTGGTGTTGGTAAAACTGCTATTGTTGAGGGTTTGGCTCAGCGTATTGTTAAGGGTGAAGTTCCAGAAGGCTTACGCAATAAGAAAGTACTAACCTTAGATCTTGGTGCTTTGATTGCTGGTGCTAAGTACCGTGGTGAGTTTGAAGAGCGCTTAAAAGGCGTATTAAACGAACTTGCTAAACAAGGTGGTAAGGTCATCTTATTTATTGATGAGCTTCATACCATGGTAGGTGCTGGTAAGGCTGATGGCGCAATGGATGCTGGCAATATGTTAAAACCAGCTCTTGCTCGTGGTGAGTTACATTGCGTTGGTGCTACTACCCTAGATGAGTACCGTGAGTACATTGAAAAAGATGCAGCTTTAGAGCGTCGTTTCCAGAAAGTCCTAGTTGAGGAGCCTAGTGTAGAAAACACTATTGCTATTTTACGTGGACTAAAGGAGCGTTATGAGCTTCACCACCATGTACAAATTACTGATCCAGCAATTGTAGCTGCTGCTACTTTGTCTAATCGTTATATTACTGACCGTCAGCTTCCTGATAAGGCCATTGACTTGATTGATGAAGCTGCCGCCAGCATTAGATTGCAAATTGACTCTAAGCCAGAGCCTTTAGATCGCTTAGACCATAAGCTTATTCAGCTTAAGATGGAGCGTCAGGCTGTTGCTAAAGAGAGCGATGAGGCAAGTAAGAAGCGCTTGCAGGCCATTGACAACGATATTAAAGAAAGTGAGCTTGAATATCAGCGTTTGGACAATATTTGGAAAAACGAAAAGCTCATGCTTGAGGGTACTCAAAAGTTCAAAGAAGAACTTGATAATGCCCGTCATGAGTTTGAAGTGGCTAAGCGTAACGGCGACCTTGCTCGTATGAGTGAACTTCAGTATGCAACCATTCCTCAATTGGAGCAAAAGATTCAAAATGCTTCCAAGATGGAAGGTCAAAAGACTGAGTTGTTAAAGAACAAGGTAACGGACGTTGAAATTGCTGACGTAGTATCACGTGCTACAGGTATTCCTGTTTCTCGTATGATGGAAGGTGAGAGACAAAAGCTCTTGCGTATGGAGGATAACCTTCATAAGCGTGTGATCGGTCAAGATGAGGCTGTAAGTGCTATTGCCTCAGCCATTAGACGTTCTCGTGCTGGTCTTTCTGATCCAAATAGACCTATTGGCTCTTTCTTATTCTTAGGCCCTACTGGTGTTGGTAAGACTGAGCTTTGTAAGGCAGTAGCTGAGTTTATGTTCGACTCAACCAAAGCTATGGTGCGTATTGATATGTCTGAGTACATGGAAAAGCACACTGTGGCCCGCTTGGTTGGTGCTCCTCCAGGATATGTAGGTTATGAGCAGGGTGGTTATTTAACCGAAGCCGTACGTCGTCGCCCTTATTCTGTAATTTTGCTAGACGAGATCGAAAAAGCTCATCCTGATGTCTTTAACATCTTGTTGCAGGTATTGGATGATGGACGATTAACTGATGGCCAGGGTCGCACTGTAGACTTTAAGAACACAGTAATTATCATGACTTCCAACTTAGGCTCTTCTATGATTCAGGAAGAAGCAGCCAATAACGCAAGTTATGATGCTATTAAGTCCAAGCTCTTTACTATTTTAGAGAAGAACTTTAAGCCTGAGTTCTTAAATCGTATTGATGAGACTGTGGTATTCCATCCATTAAGCCACGAGAACATTAAGGAAATTGCTAAGATCCAATTAAGTGCTCTTTCTAAGCGCTTAAAGGATAACAATATTGAGGTAAGCATTAGCGATCATCTTTATGATTACGTTGCTAATGTAGGCTTTGACCCTGTCTTTGGTGCTCGTCCATTACGTAGAGCTATCCAAAGTGAGGTTGAAGATCCACTCTCTAAGATTATTTTAAGTGGTGAGTTGTTGCCTGAGGTTCGCTATGAGTTAAACATTGACGAAAATGGTAAGCTGCAATGCAATCCACTAAAGATTATGAATAATCCAGGAGTGAATAAGGTACGCACTGCTCAAAACGGAGTATTACCTGGCTCAAGACCTGATGCTATCAATGGTCGTTTAAATAATATGACTAATAATTAATTAGGTCAGTTAAAGCTAATTTAAGCTAGAAAAAGAGGGACACTTGAACAAAGTGTCCCTCTTTTTTTTAAATTTTAAAAAACTATTGGTTAAATTTATGGTTTTATTGCCATATTTACTTTGTGATCTAGTTAAACAATATGAAAAAGAGTAAAAAATTTTTTAGCGCACAAACGTGATATTTATCACGTTTATTGTTAATTTTGTGAGGTACTATTAATGTCCATGTTAAAAAAAATTAAAAAAAGTGTTGACGTGGGGTTAAAAATCATTAAAATACGTCCTCGCTGTCACGCACTAAAGCGTGAAGCTGCAAAAGCCAAGCGCTTTGAAGTTCTTTAAAAATTTAGGTACAGACAATCTGTGTGGGTTCTTTAAGTTAAGAACTTTGAGTTTTAAGCCAACATACTGGCAACTAGTTATAGTTGCACTTCAAACGAATCATTAAAGTGAA
>NZ_JALKIM010000113.1 GCF_023050945.1 Anaerobiospirillum sp. NML120448
TTTTATCACTTCACTAGTTACAACATTTTGACAAAAAAAAAGGATCAAAACGATCCAAATTTTCTCCCTAAATTTTTAGGTTTTTCTTTAATCACCAATCGATACCTATCAATAATGCCGGGCTATGATTTTGGATAGCACCCAGCTCTGAGCGCTTAGAGTCAACAGCCTGAATAAAGGCATCAATATTTGCTAGAGTTGCATTGGCAAGATCAACTGTCTCAACAGACCAAACATTAACTCCATTACCTTTATCGTCAACTGCAGTAACAAAGCCAGTTGTGTTAGTCATGTCAACTGTTAAATAAGTAGCAATGCCAGAAATATTAAAAGCATTTGTCCAAGTTAAGGCAAGGGTATCACCTGCGTTGGCACCTACTTGGAAAGTAACTTTTCCATCAGCTGGAATAAGGCCTGCATCAGCGCCATCAAGAATAGCTTGGCCTGCAAAAGTAGTTTGTGAGGCAATACGAGTAATTTCCTTGGATAAGGAGGCAACTTCTTGCTGTAAGGCTTTGCGGTCTTCAGCGGTGTTGGTGCCGTTGGCTGATTGTACAGCTAAGGTACGAATACGCTGGAGCATGTTAGTGGTTTCGTCTAAGGCACCTTCCATGGTTTGGGCTAGAGCGATACCATCATTAGTATTGCGATTTCCCTGGTTAAGTCCATTGATTTGGGAGGTAAGACGATCGGAAATTTGTAAGCCTGCTGCGTCGTCTTTTGCAGAGTTAATGCGAAGGCCTGACGCTAGTCTCTGGTAGCTGACATTCAAGTTATTGGTAGCATTGGTCAGCTTTCTTTGGGCATTAATTGAACTTACATTAGTGTTAACGTAAAGTGCCATAACAATTCTCTCACATGTGGATAAGTTTAGGGACTTATCGCAATATATGGTGGGATGACTACAATCTACAAAAATTCAGGTATAAAAAACCTGATCTAAAGAGCATAGTGCTAACATTGATAAAATATGTCAGCTTGTTTTTAATGAAGCAATTAATAGGCCAACAATAAAATTGACACTGGGTAAGTCTTAGAAATTCAGCTATATGACATTGAGGAATTACACAATAATACAGGCATACCTTACAGTCTTGCCCACCATCATGCCATGTAAGGCTTAATTAGCTTTGAAATTGAGTGGGCGCTTTAGTGGTTGGTGTGCGTAGGTAGAGTTGATAGGGTGGAAGTTGCCGATAGGGCTGATATGCCTGATATGGTTGGTGTGGTATGGTTAGCAATAGTCAAAGCACCTAGCTTTCAACATTCAATAGCATCAATCATTATTGATGTTGGGAAATGATGAGAGATACCCACGACCACACTTCCTTATGTACTCTTTAAAAGAGTAATACTACTAATGGCGTTGTTGCCAGGTTAGTCAATTTTTGTAGGAGGCAACATACCAACTTGCTATGATGATTCGCAAAGCTCAAAGATATGCGGAGTAAAGATAAAAATGGCCTCTTAAGCAGGGATTGCTACGAGGCCAAATTTGTATGAATGGGGTGGTTAGCAAAAATCTAAGTTTGCAAGCTAAAGTTTGGAACTTAAATAGCTCTTATTTAGCTTCTATTGCTTAGGAGTCTCAGATTGAACAAAGCGTTGGAACTGTTCGAGTTTCTCGTTGTGTTGAGCAAAGTCAGCACAAGAGTCTTTGTTTCCTAAGTTACAAGCATCTTGGTGATACTTAAAGGAGAGCTGGGCTATTTTAGGATCTTTAAGTACATAGGCCTCTGAGAAGGTAATAATAGCTAATTGGCGGCAACCTAATGGATCTTTAAGGTCGCAAGCTTTTTGAGCATACTGGCTTGCTTTAACCAAGTCTTGGGAAACATTAGTTCCTAAGAAGTAAGCATCGGATAAAAGTAAACAGCCATAAGAACCATTCTTGGAGCATAAGTAATCAGCAATTTTAAGTCCTTGCTGATAATTATTAATACCAAAAACAGGCTCAGTAAGAATAGAGGTCAAAGCTGCACAGCTTCGTAGAGCATCAGGAGTATCAGAGTAGCAAATAGTGGTTAAGTATTTGGATGCTTCTGTATATTGGTGGACATTCAAGAAATTTTGAGCCAAGAAATTACAAGACTCAATATTGCCTGCTTCACACTGAGCAACAGCAGCATCATGGCCAGCGAAGTTTTCTTGTGCTTGAGCATTAAATGAAAAGCTTAAGACAGCACTAAGACTCAATACATATGCCAATTTGCTTAAAGTTTTGGCAGAGAAAAAAGCGTGTGCAGTAGCCATAGTAGTTTATCCCAAATACTGGTGCTAGTATTCTCCACATTAATCGAAGACAAAAATAGTAGTTGTTACTGGTTAATATTTATAAACTTAAGCTAAATTATTTAACTGTTAGCTTATATGGTTACGAATATTAAGCGTGAGAATAATAGCCACAAATAAAACAATCGAAACAATATTAATAGAGCATATAAGTACAAGTACGTTAGCTCTTTGTTAGTCCTACCTTTATAAAATTAGTTTTTTCCAAAAGATATAGGCAACAAGATGTTAGTCTTGGATGGTAGGGCTGTAAAACCAAGCTGCCTTAGGCAACTAAGATCAATTTCGGTTTATTTTAAAATTTCTTGAGGCCTAATAGTACCTATAGATATATACAATGTGATGCTTGTTGCAGGTCTAGAAAAAATTTTTAGAAACTTTGATTATTTATTGATTTTGGAAAATTTTTTCACCAGCACGCACAAGGCACAAAGCACGCTCTCAATTAGCCCCCAGCAGCAACATATTCATCATAGTTTCATGGCTTAGGTGAATGATTCTTCATGAGATATAGGCACAATAGTGTGCCTTAACTGTAAGAGCCCAGAACTATGGCTTAGTAGCGCATGTTTGGCAAAATTTTGTAAACAACGAACAATGCTACCTTAAGCAGGTGTAGGTTTAGATATTAGTGTAAGTGTAGGTGCTGCTTTAACTGTAGTTGTAAACAAGTCTTACTTACTTACTTACTTTCTTTATTTCTTGCTGTTAGCGCCTTGGCTACAGACTAAAGCTTACATAATTAGAGGTTAGAGGAAAAGGATAGAGAATAGAGAATAGAGAGTAGGGTAGAAAATAGATAGTAGAGAATAGAGAGCCAGCTATTAGGCTGGCTCGTAAGCAAGTTTGGGTGGTTAAATGCCTGTCATGCGGGAGATAAAGCTTGGGTTAAGTATCTGCATGGCTGGGGAGCTTCCTGAAAGATCCCACTGGTATTTGGAGATATCATCAGGCTCCATAGTATGGTAGAAAGGACTAATGGAATAGCTTGGGTTTTGGCTAATAAAACAAGGCTCCCCTTGGGCATTTTGTAGCACTACTAGCACTAGTTTCTCCTTAGAGCTTTTAGCAAGTTCTGGAGACTCAATTATAAGAAGTTTGGCAAACTGCTCTTGGAGCTTAGTAATATGTGGAGCTAAGAGCTTATAGTGAGTGGAAGATACTAACAAAGCTAAAGGATCTTGTTTAGTGATAGTTTTGCCAAGCTTATGGTTGCTCTCTACCAAGGTATCAAAAAGTAAGTCTATATCCTTTGATAGTAAGTCCCCTGATAAGCTTTCATCAGCACTTTTTTCTTTCCAGCTAACAATAGTATTGCCATTGAGGGTGGCCTTGGTAGGTAATATAGGCTCACTAAGATTAGGGTGATTGAGTAAGCCTAATCTGCCAATTTCTCTAATACCATATAAGAAAATGTAATTGGTGTAGCTAACTAAACTGCTACAAGAGCCATCTTGCATTTTAGTTAGTAGTTTTAGGCTGGCAAGGGGAGTTTTAGCCTTATCTAATTGGCTTTGTAAGAGTATGCCTGAGTATTGATAGCTGCTAGGGGCAAAAGCCTCAGACTCTTGAGCTTTTAAGGTGAGTTCTTTTAAGGCTTCTTGAACATAGGAGGTTTGATTGTCTATGCCATTGAGCATACAACTTACATAATTATGCTTGAGATGATCCAAGGACAAAGTATCAATCAACTCTAAGAGCTGATATTGACCATATTGAGCATTTAATTCCTTAAGACGAGCGCTAAAGTCTGGTTTGCTCTCATCAGTGTCTTTTTTAGGAGTAGTCATAAGAGGCGGGACAAAAAGAGCCTGGTAATCTATGAAAATAGTGCAATTTTGAGTGTCATCAAAATTAGATATTACTGCTTGCATTATGTCTCTCCTAAAAACAGCTAAGCTCACACCAAAAAAGCATAGCGTATACTAAAAATTATGACTTAGTTAGTCTTTTATGTAAGCAAACATATTATCCCATAATGAACTGGTAGAACAAAAGGAGCTTAGCTTAGCTGCTTTAGCCTCTTGAGCTTATTTGGCTATTAGAGGTGAAGAGCTGATTTTTGCTTTTTAGAGATTTAAAGATTTTTCTAATATAGAACATGGCTAGCTTATGGGCTTTTACTGTTTGAGTATGCTCTTAAAGTAAGCAAGCAATTACGTGGACAATTAAAGGTCTGGTATGAAAAGATTACTGCCTGTGATGGTTTTAGTAAAGGATAGTTCCGTGGCAATAATGAGAGGGATTAGTACTAACAAAGTTCTTGAAGCTGAGGATAGGTGATAGATGGGATTGTTTAGTGCGCTTGGAGCGGGCGTTTAGGTTGAAAGTAAAGCACTTTGATATTGAGCACCTTATGCATGATAAACAGCTTTTAGGAAGCAGTGGTACGTGTCAGAGTGCTGATGGTAGGACATGGCTATTATTTTTTGCGGGCGTGAATAGTAGGTAGCGGTTGCCTTAGAGGTTGCAGTGTTAGCGGCAGTATTTGCGGCATTGGCATTAGCTGTGTTTGTATCGGATGGAGCTGTGTTAGCGGCAGCGGCGGAAGCAGATGCAGTGGCTGCGATAGTGATAGTTGCAGTGGGGCGAGCGGGCGAGTAGGGGAATAATGCAAAGAGTTGCTGCAAAAAATTTATTATTTTGCATAGATTTAACAATGGGCTGTAAAGGGGATAAATTGCGCTTAGGGCTTGGTTTTACTGGGCATATTAAGGTGCTTGGTTAAATGGTACTTAATAATTTTGCATAGATATTTAACTAAACTTTTACATTTGAGCACTGACCTCTTAACAAAGCATCTTTATCATGCAGTCATCACAACAAGAGAGAATACAAACTACTTAGTGCTCTTAATTTAGTTCTCTTAGGAGAATAGGCGCTAAAGGTAGAGCAATAAGTAGTTTTTTAGCCCTAAGTAGTTGTTAGGGTAAAAGACCGTTAGCAAAAGGGATTTTTTGAGTTTGCTAAACCCTAGGTTTCTTTGTTTGTTCTGTTTGTTAATACTTTGCTAGGGTCAAGGTCTTGGTGATTCATAATCAAGGAAAATTTCTTATGTCAAAGCTTAATCGTTCTATGCTCGCTAAGTCCATCGCTGCTGTATTAGCTATTGGTATGTTAAGTGCCTGTAATGCCAACACCAATACTTCCTCTGTAAATGACAGCGCTCTTTATGTACGCTCCGCCGCTGGTGATGTTACCAAGTTTGCTGGCGCTCGTCGTATTCAGGACAACCAAACTGAGCTATATGAGAATGTTTTAGCTTTAGCCAAGAAGCAACACGCTAAGAATGTAATTTTATTAATTGGTGATGGTATGGGTGATAGCGAAATCACCGCAGCTCGTAACTTTGCCAAGGGTGCTGGTGGCTACTTTGAGGGTATCGATGCTTTACCATTTACTGGCCAGTACACCCACTACTCTTTAAATAAAGACACCCAGAAGCCAGACTATGTAACCGACTCAGCTGCCTCTGCTACTGCCTGGTCAACTGGTGTTAAGAGCTACAACGGTGCTATTGGTGTGGATGTTTACAAGAAGCCACATACTACTTTACTTGAGATGGCCAAGGCTAACGGCTTAGCAACTGGTAACGTATCTACCGCTGAAATCCAAGACGCAACTCCAGCAGCTCAGATTGCTCACGTTGAGCAGCGTAAGTGCTACGGCCCAGAGGCTACTTCACAAAAGTGCCCAGCTAATGCTTTAGAAAACGGTGGTGTAGGCTCTATTAGTGAGCAGTTATTAGCAGTTCGTGCTGATGTAGTATTAGGTGGTGGTGCTAAGTCCTTTAAGGAAGTTGCTAAGGCTGGTGAGTATAAGGGCAAGACCTTATTCGAGCAGGCTAAAGAGCGTGGCTTCCAATTAGTATCTGATGCTCAAGGCTTAGAGAAGATCACTAAGGCTAACCAAGATAGCCCAGTATTAGGTTTATTCTCTGAGGGCAATATGCCAATCCGTTTAAAGGGTCCACAGGCTTCTTTACATGGCAATTTAGAAAAGCCAGTTGTTAAGTGTGAAGTTAACTCAGAGCGTGGTGCTAATGTTCCAACTTTAGCCCAAATGACCTCCAAGGCTATCGACCTCTTAAAGGTTAATGATAAGGGCTTCTTCTTACAGGTTGAAGGTGCCTCTATCGATAAGCAGGCTCACGCTTCTAACCCATGTGGTCAATTTGGTGAGACCATGGACTTAGATGAGGCTGTACAAGTAGCTTTAGACTTTGCTAAGAAAGATGGCAACACTTTAGTTATCGTAACTGCTGACCATGCTCACGCTACCCAAATTGTTTACCCAGATACTAAGGCTCCAGGTTGGACTCAGTCTGTTATGACTGCTGATGGTGCTCCTATGACCATTTCTTATGGTAACTCTGAGGACATCGATGATGCTGGTCACACTGGTGCACAATTACGTGTTGCAGCTTATGGCCCAGGCGCTCTTCGTGTTGTAGGCTTAACTGACCAAACCGATATCTTCTTTACCATTCGCGACACTTTAAACTTAAAGTAAGCTCTAAAAAGAACCCCGTAAGTTGGAGCAAGCTTAGTGGCTATTAAATCTTAGTACCAGGCTTGCTCTCAGGTAAAGACAAGACCCTCCTAAGAGTCTTATAAAAGGCGCTTAGGCACCGATTAGAATCAGTTCCTGTTTTAAGTACTACCATTTAGCTTATCGGCTAGAACTATAGTCATACCACAAAGTATGGCGCTTTTAGGCCTGGTTTACCCAGCTAGGCCTTTTTTTTGAAAGAAGTTTCTTTAAAGCTTGCTAGAGCATAGCAATTTTCAAAGAGCCTTTTTTCTTACAGAAAAAAGCGAACTATTAAACACAGCGTAGTTAGAGTCAGGAAGCTCCTAAAACAAGATCTCGTATGCTTTCCCATCTTGGGAACCTGACTTACCCTTTTCTAAGTTTTTTCACAAAAAATTTCCACCTGTACGGACGACGAATTAACTTTTCAAGTAGTAACTAACTAAAAAAGTGTGTTCTGTCAGGCTATTGTAGATATAGCGTGGAGAACTAGTACTATGCTGCCATTAGATCTACTTCATTGCAGGTATTACAGACATTTATTGTTGGTTACGTTAAAGTCGTCCGTACAGGTGGAAAAATTTAATTTCACCTCAAAGCTCAGATCGTGGCCCTATGATCTGGGCTTTCTTATTCTTATAATTTTGCAGTTTTAAAGGTAATGATTGCTAACACCCCTTAAACGATTATATTTAGCCAAGAGCAAGGCAAGTACTGTGATGGGAACTAGCGTATTAGTGCCAAACTAATTACTAGTACTGGATTTCAAAAGTTCGTCACCCCCTTAAATGCTACTTAAAGCTAGTAAATTCGAGGTTTTGCTGCTTTAAAACAGGGGGCGAAACTTTTGAAAGCTAGTACTAGTGTAAGTGCTAATACTGCTCTCAAGAGTGGTAAAAACCAGCAGCCATCAGTTCTAGAGAGTGAGCATGAGGCTATTGCTAAGTTAGAGTCTAAGTACGATGTGGCAAAGATTGAGCCTCTGTTTGCTCAAAGTGTATCTCCTGAGGAAGTAGCTGAGCATGAGCATGCTATTAAAGGCGAAAATACAGAAAAGAAGAGCAAAGCTAAGAATAATTTAGACTTTGACTCTGATATTTATTTAGCTGATCTGACCAACTCCCATGGGCAAGCCCATGGGGTTCCTGCGTATCAAGGTTAACCTATTTTCCTGACAAGGCATTAAACATCTTAACGAGTTAAGACTTTTAACACAAAGCCAGAGGCATGTATCCCGA
>NZ_JALKIM010000114.1 GCF_023050945.1 Anaerobiospirillum sp. NML120448
AATCTTGATAGAGCACTTTCTATACTAAAAAACATGTTCATTCATGGAGGATATATGTCCGACCTATTGGTGCTACTTATCTTCGTTAGTATGTCTTTTGCCATTTTGGCTGTTATCAAGCTTATTGCCAACCTTATAAAGTCAGAACAATTATGATGATGTCCTTATTTTTAATTACTGGTTTAGTTACTGTCGTGTGGTTGTTTGTTGCTTTATGGAGGGCTTAAATGTCTAGTGCTCTTATCTTAACGGCAGTTTTTATTGCTGTTCTTTTTATTACTGTAAAGCCGTTGGGACTTTACATGCTTCCTATGTGCGAAGGACGCTCACCCTCAGTGCTATCTAAACTAGATCCTTGGTTACTAAAATTTACTGGGGGAAACTCAGGAAAACAAACTTGGAAAGAATATGCCTTTTGCCTTATCTTATTTAATTTGTTGGGCATTGTAGTTTTATATGCTCTACAAAGACTTCAACATGTTCTTCCTTTAAATGTTGAGCATTTAGGACCAGTTGAGAGTTTGAGCGCTTTTAATACTGCTGTTTCTTTTATTACCAATACTAACTGGCAAGGATATGCTGGTGAAAGTACTATGGGCTATTTAGTCCAAATGGCTGGAATTGGTGTTCAAAACTTCTTATCAGCCGCAACAGGAATTGCAGTTGCTTTTGTTCTAATGCGTTCTTTTGTCCTAAAAGAACAGGCTTATATAGGCAATTTCTTTGCTGACATTACTCGTATTAGCATTTACCTCTTACTCCCACTTTCTATTATTTATGCACTGTTTCTAGTAAGCCAAGGAGTAATTCAAAATTTTGATGAGTATATAAATGTTAATACCATTGCAGGTGGCAGCCAAACATTACCAATGGGCCCAGTAGCATCACAAGAGGCTATCAAACTACTAGGAACCAATGGTGGTGGCTTCTTTAATGCAAATTCAGCTCATCCATTTGAAAACCCTACTGCTCTGAGCAACTTCTCACAATGTTTGGCTATTTTCCTAATTCCAGCAGCTCTATGCTATACCTTTGGAGCTTTAATAAAAGATAAAGCCCAAGGTTTAACCTTACTATCAACCATGACTTTAATTTTTGGAATTTGTGTAGCCTTTTTTATTGCTTTTGAATCAGAGCAATCCAAGATTTTACTGTCATTAGGATCCGATAGCTCTTTTATGAACCTAGAGGGTAAAGAGCTACGCTTTGACTTAGGTCATACATCCTTATTTAGTACTGTGACTACTGCTGCATCTTGTGGTGCTGTAAATAATATGCATGATAGTCTTAACCCTATCTCAGGCATGATTACTATGCTTTTAATGCAACTAGGTGAAATTGTCTTTGGAGGCGTGGGATCAGGCTTTTATGGCATTATCATCATGGTTTTAACTACAGTATTTATTTGCGGCTTAATGGTAGGACACACTCCACTTTATTTGGGCAAAAAGATTGGCTCCTTACAAATGAAGTTAGTCTGTTTAGCAATGTTAACCACTCCTTGTTTAGTCTTGTTAGCAACTGCCATTACTTGCCTTTTAGATTTTAATTTAAGTTCTTTGAACAATACAGGCACTCACGGTTTTAGTGAATATCTTTATGCCTTTAGTTCTGCTGCTAATAATAATGGCTCTGCCTTTGCTGGATTAAATGCTAACACTCCATATTTTAATATTATGACTGCCCTATGCATGTTCTTTGGACGCTTTATTCCTATTATTTGTGTACTGGCCTTAGCAGGTAGCTTTGCTACTCAATCTTTTGCAGCTAAAAGTGCCGCTAGTATAAACACTAAAGGAATATTCTTTACCATTCTCCTATTTAGCGTAATTTTACTTGTTGGTGCTCTTACCTATATGCCAGCACTATCTTTAGGCCCAATTGCAGAGCATTTAGCCTCTTTTTAAGAAGAATTAAAAATGTCTAACTATAAAACTAACCATGCTTTTGACAAGGAACTTTTAATAAATGCCTTGATTCAAAGCTTTAAAAATCTGTCACCTAAAGAGCAAATTAAAAACAAGATCATGCTCATGGTCTATGTTGGAGCTATTTTTGTCACTATCTTAAGTGTAGTCTCAGCTTTAAACCTTTATCATGAACCTCCTTTATTTTGTTTTCTTTGCTCCTTAATACTTTGGTTTACTGTTTTATTCGCTAATTTTGCTCAAGCCATTGCTCAAAGTAGAGCTAAAGCTCAGGCTCAAGCTCTAAAGGGTATTAAGAAGAAAACTATTGCTTACAAACTCACCCCTAATCAAGATTTAAAAAATCTTGAACATTTGGAAACCCAAGCAGTAGATGCTATGTCTTTACATAAAGAAGATTTAGTAGTGGTAAAAGCAGGCCAAATTATTCCTTGTGATGGTCAGGTTGTAGCTGGTTTAGCCTCAGTAAATGAGTCAGCTATTACAGGTGAATCTGCACCTGTAATTAGAGGAGCAGGATGCGATACTGACTGTGTCACGGGTGGCACTACTGTACTTTCAGACATTATTGTGATTAGAGTTGAGAGCGAGGCTGGATCATCTTTCCTTGACAAGATGATTAGCATGGTTGAGGGTGCCGTTAGAAAGAAAACTCCTAATGAAGTGGCACTATCCATACTGCTTTTATGTCTTACCTTAATATTTACCTTAGTTACTTTTACATTACTGCCATTTTCTGAATTTGCTAATACGCAAAGTGCTCAAGGAAGTATTATTGGATATAGTGTTTTAGTTGTGCTTTTAGTGTGTTTAATTCCAACCACCATAGGATCTTTATTAAGCGCCATCGGAATTGCAGGTATGAGCCGTCTTTTAGGCTGTAATGTAATTGCTAAATCAGGACGAGCCGTAGAGGCTGCTGGCGATGTAGATATTTTACTATTGGATAAAACTGGCACTATTACCTACGGAAATCGTCAAGCAAGTAAGTTCTTTGCTGCTGATGGAGTCAAAATGAGCGATATGATTAGATGCTCGTTATTAGCCTCACTATCCGACACCACTCCAGAGGGACGTTCTATTGTCAGCTTAGCGCATAGCCATGGCTATAAAGACACTCTTCCAGAAAATGCTGCCTTTGTTCCTTTTTCTGCTACCAGCTGTATGTCAGGCGTAAATATTGATGGCGTAAATATCAAAAAGGGCTCTCCTAATGCTGTATTTAACCATATAAAAAATTTAGGCGGTCATGTTGACGAAAAGATTGAAGGCACGGTCAATGCTATTGCAGCATTAGGTTCAACCCCTCTTGTAGTTTGTCGCAATGATGTCATTTTAGGTGTTGTAGAGCTCAAAGATATTGTTAAAAATGGCCTTAAGGAGCGTTTTTTACAATTACGTACTATGGGCATCAAAACCGTTATGGTAACTGGTGACAATGAGCTTACCGCAGCGGCCATTGCAGCAGAGGCAGGTGTTGATGATTTTATTGCTACAGCAACTCCTGAAAAGAAATTAGAGACCATCAAACAATACCAAAATGCTGGCCACTTAGTTGCTATGACAGGTGATGGAACCAATGATGCGCCCGCACTAGCACAAGCTGATGTAGCCGTAGCTATGAATGCTGGTACCCAAAGCGCTCGTGAAGCGGCTAATATGGTAGATTTAGACTCATCTCCAACTAAACTTTTAGATGTGGTAAAGATTGGTAAACAAATGCTTATCACTCGTGGAGCTTTAACTACCTTCTCTATTGCTAATGATTTAGCTAAGTTTTTTGCTGTAATACCAGCAGCATTTGCAACAACTTATCCCCAGCTACAAGCACTCAATATTATGAACTTAGGATCGGCTCATTCTGCATTGCTATCTGCTGCTCTTTTTAATGCGCTAATTATTATTGCTTTGATTCCATTAGCTTTACATGGAGTCAATTTCAAGGCTACCTCTATCAATAAGCTTTTATTATCTAACCTTACTATTTATGGCCTAGGTGGAATTATCGTACCTTTTATTGGCATTAAGCTCATTGATATGGCTCTGTGTGCTTTAGGTATTCTCTAACTAAAATAGTAGCGTCTCCTGACTATAGGAGAGCTACTTTACTAATTGTTAATTTATTTTGGGAGAAGCGCTCTGTGCGCTAACAGATTTATGAGTATTACTCTTGGCCGCTCTGGCATTACTTTATTCAAAGCTCTCTTTTATACTTGTTTCTCTTATCTTGCTTTAATGGTAGTACTAGGCCTTATTTATCCTTTGACTGTAAATTATTTGGCTAATATCATCAACTATGATCATGCACATGGCTCCTTATTAAAGGATGAACAAGGTATTGTATTAGGTTCATCTTTAATTGGTCAGGACTACTCTCAAGATCTTAGATTTTTTCAAGCTCGTCCAAGTGCATCCAATTACAATGCATTAGCCTCAGGTGGCTATAATTTAGGCCCTACCTCAGATAAATTAGAGGCTCTTTTAAAGGAGAGAGCCTCCAATATTAAAGAAAGATATAATCTTTCTAACAACATTCCAACTGATATGCTTACAGCTTCAGCATCTGGTCTGGATTGTCATATTAGTTATCAAAACGCTCTTGCCCAAGCTCCTATAGTAGCTAAGGAGAATGGCCTAACACTAAGAACAGTATATGAGCTTATTAATAAACACACTCACAAAGAGTGGTTCTTAAGCAGCGATATAGTCAATATCAATACTCTCAACTACGATTTAATGAAATTACAAGAGTAATAAAGTGAGCGAGACCAAAACTTCAGCAAGCGCTCTATTACAGACGCAAGAAATGCACAAAAGAGGCCGTCTTAAGATTTTCTTAGGCATGGCTCCTGGTGTGGGTAAAACCTATGCCATGCTAACCGAAGCACATGAACTTAGAGACAAGGGCTTAGATGTAATAATTGGCCTAGTAGACACTCATGGCAGAGCAGATACTGCCAATCTTGTAGAGGGTCTAGAGCTCATTGAACGTAAAAAAATCATATATGAGGGTAGAAGCTTTGAAGAATTAGATGTAAAAGCTATTATCCAACGCCATCCTGCTATTGTAATTGTAGATGAAATGGCTCATTCAAATGTTCCAGGCTCTGTTCATAAAAAGAGATGGCAAGACATTGAAGATATCCTAAATGAGGGTATTACTGTCTATACAGCCCTTAATATTCAGCATTTAGAAAGCCTTAATGACATTGTCTCAAAAGTTACTGATGTTAAAGTCAGTGAAACAATACCTGATAATGTTTTTGATCGTGCCTCAGAGGTTAGATTAGTTGACTTGCCCCCAGATGATCTTATTGAGAGATTAAATGAGGGCAAGATTTACTTAAATGATATTATTCGTGTCGCTTCTGACAACTATTTTAAAAAATCTAATCTTATTGCCCTGCGTGAGCTAACCTTAAGATCTATGGTTGGTCGTGTTGATCTACAAGTTAAAACGACTAAAATCTCCAGCTCTGGCTATGGTCTAATGCTGCTTATCGACTCTATTACCTCTCAAGAGGCAATTAGAGAGGCGCTACGCATGGCTAAGAGTATTGGCTCACGTCTACATTGTGTTTGTATTGATAGCGACAATCTTTTAGATAATAAGCAAGAGCTTAGTGAAATTATGTCTTTTGCTGCATCTTTAGGCGCTAAAACCGATGCTCTTCCTGGTGATTTTCCTTATTGCATTAAAGACTATGCTAAGTCTAATAATATCAATGTCATATTATTGATCCCTGCATCTACCCGCAATTTTAATAAGAAACGCAAATTAATTAATACTCATTTACCTTATATGAGCATTGTGGCGTTACCTTATACTGTAAAGAAAATAAGCTGGTATCAAAAGCTCAGCGCATACCTAAAGCAAAAATTTAATAATATTAATGGCCTTGTCATGAGCTTGACATTAACCAGCACGATTACTTTGCTTTTGATTTATTTAAGTGCCTACATCAGAGAATCTAATTTGGTAATGTTTTATTTGCTACTGACTTTATTCATGGCAGTAAAATATGGCCTGTTTGTCTCTGTTTTTACTTCAATTATTTCAGTAATAAGTTTTGATCTCTTTATTGTTAAGCCAAGATTATCTTTTGCTATTGCTGATATGGAGTATCTAATTACCTTTGCTACTATTTTGGTACTAGGCATAGTGTCAGCTCGTCTGGTAACTCATAGTCGCTATCTCTCCCAAAATGCACGGATGAGAGAAAAACAAACACGTATTTTGTATACAGCTTCTACCAAGCTTTCTACTGCTCTTGATGATATTGAAGCATTCACCTTAATTCAAAATATCTTAAAAGAGCACTTAAATATTGTCAGTGAGTTTTGGAAAACAACAGCTGACGGGCAATGCCTACGCTTAATGACTGAACTAAAAAATGTCGACAAAGGTGTCATGAATTATGTGCAAAGTCATAAGAAAGAAGCTGGCTTTGATACCTATACTCTAAGCCAATCACGCTATTTGTATGTGCCTATCATTATTTCAGACAAGGTATATGCCATTGCTGTCTTGCAATTACAATTTGCCCAACAATGGTCAGATCCTGTTAATTCTCGTGTACTTCATGCGCTTTTGTCTCTCTTACGACAAACTCTTGAGAAAATTGTTTCAGAGGAGGAGTCTAAGAATTTACTCATGAATATGGAGGCAGAGCGTATGCGTCATACTTTAATTCAATCTTTATCTCATGATCTAAAAACCCCTCTTAGTGCTCTTATGGCTAATGCAGAACTTTTAGAGCAAAAGATTAAGACTAAAGACATTAATGAGGCATATCAACTATCTTCCTCTGTGGTTGACGGTTCACGTCGTATGGTACGACTTATGAACAACTTGCTTGATATGGCAAAACTTCAATCAGGACAAGTAGTATTAAATAAGCAATGGCTCCCTGCTGATGAAATTATTGGCTGTGCCCTTAAGAACTTTAAAGACGTATTATCGGACTATACAATTAAAATTGATGTCTCTAGTGATTGCCCATTTTTCTATGCAGATCCTATTTTAATTGATCGCCTAGTATCGAATCTTTTGGATAATGCCTTTAAATATTGCCCCAAAGGGAGCACTATTGAGATTGAAGCTCGAGAAAGAGGAGATAAGTTAACCTTAACTATTAGTGATAATGGGCCTGGTTTTTCCGACAATAATACTCAAAGACTATTCGATCCCTTTAGAAGGGGCAGTAAAGAGTCTAAGATTACAGGCATAGGACTGGGCTTAGCTATTTGTAAAACTATTGCTCGTGCTCATGACTCTGAGCTATTAGCATTAAACGCTCCTGAAGGCGGAGCATCATTTGTACTCATTATGCCTATAGTAGAAATACCTTATGATGAGGATACATTTTTATAATTTTAATGATGCGCTCCCCATAGATCCTAGTTCCGAAGTTTATTTGTAGTGTATCAATCTAAATTGGCTTATATATCAAAATATCAATGAAAGATACCGTACAAATCATTGTATGGTATCAGTTTTTACAGAATACGATATTAAAGCCATTTATTGTTAGTAGTTACGCGTGAGAATAGTCGATTTTAGCCCATATATGGGCAAAAAATTTCTGCCTTGTATTATATTATGCTATAACACAAAAATATTAGTTATAATACAACAGCTTATGTCATCATAACAGTCACTATCACTATTACTTGTATTTCTGTTTCATTTTGCTATTTTTTAAATATTATCTTTGTAATATAATACTTACTATGAGAAAAGAATTATTACCTGACTTTGCAAAACCTTATAAAACCAAGGGGTTTGATGTAAGACTCGTTCGTGGGTGTTATCAGTTATTTAAGATTTCATCTAAAAGAGTACCAGACAAATCTTACCCTGTACTTATTCAAAGCTATATTGGAACTATCACTCCGGATCAGGGGCTTATTACTAAAAAATTAACAGTTGATGATGCATCACTACTGGTCGAATATGGGCTTAGCCACTTCATCATTACTCATTACAAAAGAGAGCTTCAACGTAGCTTTTTTAATAACAGTGGGTCTATTCAGACTATCTATATGGGAATTGTTAAGTTTATGTATGGGCATACAGAGCAACGCTTTATTGCACTTACATATCTTAAGACTCTCATAAAAC
>NZ_JALKIM010000115.1 GCF_023050945.1 Anaerobiospirillum sp. NML120448
GCATAACTCCTTTTTTTATGATGTTGTTTAGTTATGCCTCCTATCATACACAAAAATTTCTCCCCTCTCATAATTAGTTATTTATCAGATTTTTTATCTTTACCGTTCTTAATTAGGAAATCATGAGAACAACCAAAAGTTATCCAGCCTAACTCCATGCCAACCCTTACCGCCACGCAAAACATCATTCCGCTTGGCATAGCCTTGTATAGCCACGCACAGCTCCAGCTCTCATAGTAAACAAGAGCAAAAGACAGTCTGCATCAGGCAAAAAAGGGAGCAAAAGTTATCCAGCCTAGCCCCATGCCAACCTTTACCCCCACGCAAAACATCATTCCGCTTAGCATAGCCTTGCACAGCATCAGCTCTTAGAGTAAGCAAGAGCAAAAGAGAGTATGCGTCATGCCATAAAGAGAGCAAAAGTTATCCAGCATCAAATCATGCCAGCCTTTACCGCCAAGCAAAACCCAGCTCTGCTTAGCATAGCCTTGCACAGAAACGCACAGCATCAGCTCTCATAGTAAGCAAGAGCAAAAGATAGTATGCGTCAGGCCATAAAGCGAGCAAAAGTTATCCAGCCTAACTCCATGCCAACCTTTACCGTCACGCAAAACTCCGCTCTGCTTCGTATAGCCTTGCACAGCTACGTACAGCTCCAGCTCTTAGAGTAAGAAAAGAGCAAAAGATAGGCTGCATCAGGCCATAAAGGGAGCAAAAGTTATCCAGCCTCAAATTATGCCAACCTTTACCACCACGTAAAACATCATTCCGCTTAGCATAGCCTTGGACAGCCACGCACAGCATCAGCTCTTAGAGTAAGCAAGAGCAAAAGAGAGTATGCATCAGGCCATAAAGGGAGCAAAAGTTATCCAGCTTCAAATTATGCCAACCTTTACCGCCAAGCAAAACCCAGCTCTGCTTAGCATAGCCTTGCACATCTGCGCACAGCTTCGGCTCTTAGAGTAAGCAAGAGCAAAAGATAGGCTGCATCAAGCCAAAAAGGGAGCAAAAGTTATCCAGCCTCAAATTATGCCAACCTTTATCGCCACGCAAAACATCATTCCAATTAGCATAGCCTTGCACAGAAACGCAGAGCATCAGCTCTTAGAGTAAGCAAGAGCAAAAGATAGGCTGCATCAGGCCAAAAAGGGAGCAAAAGTTATCCAGCTTCAAATCAAGCCAGCCTTTACCGTAAAGAAAATCTTTGCTTTTGTCATGCATGCTAGCCCTTCATGGCTGCTCCTCAATGCATAAGAGGAAAGGACTTGAAGTGCAGGGCTTTATGGGTATTAAAGGAATGGCCTTGTTCTATGCGCTATGCTATTGCTTGTTAGTTAGGCTAAGCGTTGCTTTGCAGCAGCTACAAATAATGGCCTTGGTAAGGGCAGTTGATTAGAGCTTTTAGGTGGGCAGAGCATGGTGCTTTGAAGCATGCTATGGCGCTTTGAAGCATGCCATAGTGTTTGCCTGGCAGTCAGGCTTATGGCCTAACCAGTGCAGTGCTTCTGGCTAAGGCCATAGATGAGGTTTGGTTGGGTTGAGAAGAGAATAAAGCTTAACTTTAAGCTAGGGAAAAGGTTGACCTCCTTAGAGGCATCATCAGTCCTTGTCCTTAGTAGTTGGCTCTGATTGCTTGAGCTTGCCCTTTAAGGCGGCTTTTAAGCTTGGGTCTTGGTTAATGGTGCGGTAGAAGGTACTTAAGGACATAGTTAATAATTGCTCATCCTTGAGCTTATGATAGCAATCTCGAACATTTAGCCCTTGGTATTCTGGTAGCAGTACAATTTCTTTAATAAGTTCAATCTCATCAGTGCTAATAAATTTGTATTCAGGGCGCTCTTTGTCAACGTGTAAGACCTTATCACTGCCAGTAGTTTTATTTGGATCTACCAATGGTGTAGGCTGATTAATATTATTGTGCTCAGATGCAGCTTGTTGGCAAGAGGAAGGCTGTTCACTTAGTGATGTTACTTCACAGTGCGAGGTACCTGTATTATTAGAGGCAATTTCACGAGAGTCAGTACTATCACCTAAACTTAGGGAGTTAGTATCGCTGCCCTCAGGAGAAACTTGCTTGAGCCAGCGGTAATAAGTACGCATATTAATGCCCAGCATATCGGCTGCTTCTTGAGTAGTCATGCCACTGGCTCTTAATTGCTGAATCAAGCTTAAAAAGTCTTGCTTTAAGGCATCATTGAGACTATTAAAATCAAGCTTGTACAGAGCACTTTGCTTTTTAAAGGCATCTAAGTAGAAGCGATAGAGCTGCTCTTTAGCCTCAAGCACCTTAATTTTTTGCTCATAATTTGCCAATTGTTCTTGAGCGGCTACTAATTGATGTTGCATTTGGCCATACAAAGAGCCACTGACTAAGCCCTCTTGCAACACTAGCTCATAAAAATGGCGTAATTGCTCCATAGAGATGCCATAGTAGCGAGTGATTTCATCGCATTTAGGGCCATGCCAGAGACTTATTTGAGCTTTTATAGCGGCTTGTAAGAGCTCACTTAATTTAAACTCACGATAAAATCCAATAAGCTCGTTTTCTTTAGTAGGCTCCTGGGGTTGAGGTGCGGGCGCTGTTAAAGCTGAGGCAGCTAAGTGCTGCTGCTCTTGCTTATTGTGTTGCTCGAGCGGGGCCTGTTGCCCTTGAGGGGCAAACTTTGCTTGCTCGGCCTGCTGCTCGTGCTGAGGCTGAGACTTAGGCTGATTGGCAAGAGCTTGGGCGTAGCTTAGTTTGTGTTCGTAGTTGTCTGCTTTGCAATAAATCTTAATGATTTCATGGTTGTGCTCAACTTTAGAGTGGCCATAAAATTGCTGGTCATTGCTAATAGCAGCAGAGTTTGCATGCGCAAAATCAGATAAGGCACTTGGAGTTAGGGTGTCATTGACCTGATTAAGAGTGCTGCGATATTGGGCAAGCCAGCGAAAGAGGGTAGTTCTAGAGATACTGTATTCTTGCTGGACTTGCTCTAAAGTCAAGCGATTGGTTAACAACTGCTCTAAAACGAGCTTTTTCATGGAAGCAGAGTAAGAGGGCATAATAAAGAGATCTTTGCTTAATTGCTAATAGCCATATGGTCTATTGATTGAAAACATGACTGGACTAAAGTCTAGGGTAAAACTATGAGAGTCTTTTATATCGCATATGATTTTACCAACAGTTAAAACCCCATCATCAATTAGTAATCTAACCTTAGGACAGAGGGCGATAATCTCATAAGCTAATCGTCTAGCCAAGACTCCTTTAATAGGTTTAGGAGTAATAAACTCCACCATGCCATTGCAAAAAACAAAAGGCATAGCACCAAACTCTTGATACCAAGTAGCTATGATTTCCATGGACTCATTTAAGGTTAAGCCAGGGATCTCAATATTGTATGGTAAGTAGCCAAAAGTATCATAAGGCACTCTAACTGGTATATGGGCTAACATCAAAGGCTTGGTGGCATTGGTGTGATCACTATAGATGCTCTTAAGCGCAAAGATATTGAGCTTTTTATCATTATTAGTTATTGCCAAGAGGGCTCTTTCTTTAAGTTCCTCTTGTAAGGTTAAACCCTCAGCTGGGGCGGTTACTTCATAAATCTTTTTGTCATAAGTGGCATTAAGCTCGAAAGGATCGTAGCCATTGTTCTTGTCTTCATAGCCTAAATCAATATGAGTGTTAGTCTCAGCATGGTAGACATACTCATACTCCTTACGCTCAGGAATAGTATGGTCGTCCTGTTTGCGATCATAAATGATAAATAGCTCTTGAAATGCTTCTTGAGCGGCCTGAGAAATAGCAAAAGCCTCTTTTAACAGACGGAAAATATGATCAATGTAGTTGTGATGGAGTGGTTTATACTCTTGGTTGCGGTAAATAGTGCTGGTTAACAGATGGCTATCGTTAAGCTCTGGACCTAGTTCATACTCGTAGGTAGGATCATCAAAGAAACTATCAGCAGCCTCGTAAGGGTGCTTTAGTTTCTTAATCAAATAATGGCCATACTTGAGCATATTACGAAGGCCTTGCTCTGTTACTTCAATGAGTACAGGGTAGCCTTTTTGGTAATAGCCCAGACGAAAAGCATTACGTATCTCTGAGTAGATAGGGTCAGGATCTTGTAATGATGGATAATAGTTAACTGAGCAATCTAAGTGCTTGGTTAGTAAAGCTACGATATCAAAGCCAGCTCCACCTTCATAAAAGACTTGGTTCTTGATGTTACGCAAGCGCTGACGTAATACAGATCTAATAACATCATAGGTGCGCTCAGTGTAAGGCAGAGTGATATCATCTAAAACAGTACTACGATTGGTATAATAACTATTTACTCCCACACGATTGATGGCAATGTCTTCCAGATCACTGATGTAGGATGGGAAATTGTCGGAGTTTAGATATAAGGAGACAAAAAACTCACCTATATCATTAAAATAGCGCAGATCAAGTACCCCACCTAATTGGTTAGATACCAGCTCCAAGAACAAATCTCCTAAGGCACTAGGATCAGGTTCTTTTTGAAATTCCTCAAAGGTTGTATAAAAGGATGTTGCTAACAGATCACTGTCATAGCAAAAGCGCATAAGCCATGCTAAATGAGATAACTCTAATCCAGTGGCTAACTTATTATTCTTTAATATAGCTACACGATCTTGCCAGCGGTAGTCACAAGCTATATTGTTAAAGTATTCATGCTTGGGATCAATACTGCTTGTTCTGTTGTTATGGACAATAAAGGACTCGTTTAACATGTGGCGCTTAAAGTTCTCAAATCCAAAATGCTCGAGAAACTCAAACTCATATTTGTAAATTGGTAGTAATTGCAAAAAGTGCACTAATTCATGGTTAGGCATTAAACAATCACGAGCGCTACTAGAAAAGTTGTCGCTTAGCTCATCTACGACCACAGCGCATAGATCAGTGTTATTGGCATATGGTTGTTCATTATCAAAGCTAAGACCAGATTGAATAACCTGATCTTTACCATTGTGATAGTGGCATAAACTTAATAATAGCTTTAGCGGCCATAACTCATCTTCGTTACAGGCATCACTAATATGCCAACTACTATCTAAGCAGATAATAAGTTCAAAGCGATCTCTAGCGTTTCTAGGGCGAGAGATATTATTTTCATAGTTGCGATCAACCACATAAGCGCCCAATCCTCGAGTAACAACAGTAAAGAAATTTCGAGAAGGGGTTGGTTCAACTATCAGTAAGTCAAATTTGCTCTTACTAAATATGTGATCTTTTAATACTTGGGTTACTTGACCGAAGTGACGGGACACATGAGAGTCAATACAATTCAACTGATCACGAGTATATTTAACAGTTTTCTTTGATCGAACATTAGCGCCTTGGCACATATCAAGCTAAGCTCCCAATTAAACAAAAGTAAGTTCTCTATTATAGGTGCATAATGCTAGAAACAAAACACCATCAGTAACAACAAAAAAGCCACAAGCATAATATGGGCTTGTGGCTTTTTGTCTTAATCAAGATTAACAGAGCACAAAGTTAACTTTGGGATATTTAGATCATGAATATCTTGTGTCCCTTGGTTGAGAATATGGTCAGGGATGAGCCTCGTGGAGCAACTCAATAAGATTATCCATTAAGCTTTCTAAATGCTCAACCCAAGCATGCCAATAGGCGCTATGGAACCATAATTTGACTAGCGAGCGCTCTTCATTTTGTAGCTGAACATCGTGGTAAATATCCTTAATATGAGCAAGTAAAGCTTCTAAGGCTAAAGGAGAAGCACTAAATACTTTAATGCTTTGCCAAATAGTACTTTCACACTCGCAATCATATTGAGGATAGCCATAGTTGTGCCATTCATATAAAAGCTCGGCTAACACTAGTGCGCTGATATCTGAACATTGGCTATGATCATTATTTTGCTCTTTGGAACATAAGAGTCCATGTTCACTGAGCAACATAGCCATTTCCTCAAGAGAGATTTGTTGTTTAGAGCCAAGATAATTTGCAGTCAAACAATCCATAGCGTCTAAGCCTTGATCACATTCTAGAGCACGAATCCCCCATACTGACATAATAACCTCCCTGCAGCACAAGCTACGGCTAAAACCTTGGCTGATGGCGAAACTGCAAGTAAGCAAAGTTGAACCAATCTTAATATGCCTATCATGGGCCTACTAAGACACCCAAAATGGATAAAATACTCTTACGCTGTAGGTTGACACTTCGTCAAAAAGAATTATTTAAACAAGCAAAAAACAAGCAACGAAGAACCACCTTACATACCTACATCATAGCTTACAATTAATTGATGTTAATCGATTAGTTTTAGAACTTTGAACTGAGGCTCAATTTTTCCTAACTATTGCAAAATACTATCAATAAAAGAGCATATATATCGTATTTGTTGAGGGCAGAAGTAAATTCTTTTTAAGTAGTGATAGCTATGAATAGCCCTGAAAAGCTGGTGCTGATAGGTATTTTAGCTCAAATTTCGGCTATAAAAGTTGTATGTGATTTTGTAACTAGTAGCAGCGATTTATCTAGCATTAACTCTAATCAAACAAGATAAATATCGACTTTGCTCCCCAATAGCCGAGCACATACTTTTCACTGCCTATTAAAAAACAATGTGTCAATCATTCTAAAAGCTCTTAAACATCAGCTTGACAGCACCAAATGATGTGCCTGCAAGCTCATTATCTTAGCTAATAGCCTTGATGGCTCTCTTAACTTTGAAACTGTCGATAAATAATTTCTACTATTACAATCTAAGCACACCGTGAAACATCAGGTGGTTTAGTGATTATTGGCGTGTTGTATTGCCTTACAATTCCTTAGAATTGCCAGCTCACTGCTGCCCTTACCATGCTCATACCACTAAGCAAAGGCTAAAGCTAAAGCCCTTGCTTAAGTGAGTCCTTGGATTGTTAGTAAATTACGGCGGTAAAGGCCAAGAAAAAAGCCGTTTAAGAGCTTGTCTCCTAAACGGCTAGAGAATATGGTTTTAACTAAAGATGTTTGCATTGCTAACAGCATTGCTGTTTATATCTTTTCTGTGGGCGCTACTTTTGAGCTTCTGTGCTATTAGCGGTAGTTGATTGAGTGCTTGTATCAGGTGCTACCTTATCTTGGCTGCTTTGTAATGTGTCGTCAGCTTGGGTATGAGCTTGAGCATCTGCTTCTGAGTTAGTAGGGGCAGCTGTTTCTGCCTTTGCTGGAGATTGGGTAGCAGCGTCAGCTTTGGCTTCTGTTTCTGATTCAGCCTCATCCTTGGCTTTATCTTTGGCCTCTTGCATGGCCTTGGCTTGGGCATTTAAAGCTTGGTACTGTTTAATGTGGGAGATAGTGGTAAAGCCAATAGGGCTTAGAGGAATAGCTAATAAATAGCCCACTAACACACTAAAGTACTTATAGGTGATACGGCTGGTGGCTTTTTCTGAGGTTTTGCGCAAATTCATTTTGCGAGAAGCCATGAATTGAATGGCTAAAAAAGACACAGGATATAAGATCCAGCTAAAGATAAAGTAGAGGCCTACACCCCAAGTGCCGATATCCTCAAGGCTTTTAGCTCCTGCACTAATAGATTGGTATAAGGAAAATAAACAAACAAGAGGAATAGGGCTAATAGTAAAGAAGTGGATGAAATAGTCAGAGCGATTGAAGTTTAAATTAGCAATAGGATTATTGTCTTCGCAGCTGATTGGATCTTGGGATGTCATTAAATAAATCTCCTTAATTCATAGTAGCCAAAGAATACCATTTAAAGAAAATTGCACCAACAAAAAAAGGTATTTTTGGATAAATTTAGCAACAAGGCTAACACTATTAGGCCTCTGCTATGAATTTCAGCTCATAAAAAAAGGCGCTTAGTTAGCATGCCCATGTACTTAAGAGTTAGCTAAAGCTAACTTCCATACCCTCGAATGTACCTTTGCCAGACTTGTGATCATCGACAATTGACTGAGCAAGAAGAGGTAGATCTTTGCCTGCTTCTTTATCAC
>NZ_JALKIM010000116.1 GCF_023050945.1 Anaerobiospirillum sp. NML120448
TGACATTATATCACATATAATGTCATGATTTATAGAAAAAATTATCTCCCAATAAACATTTTTTTCGATATAAATCTTGACTTTTAATAAATTACATGACACTGTTAGCTAACTTTTAGGTTTAAAGCTTAAAACACCAATCAAAAGCCCAATACTACTGGTAAATTACTGACTATGATTGAGCAAATGGGATGGCATAAAAGATTGCTGATTCATGAGCCACTCTATCATTAGAGCAACTCTGTATCAAAGCTGATATTTATCTGATTTTATAGAAGCTTTAGCTTGAATAATAAGATGCGCTTAAAGCTAATTACTAAGTATCACTCTCCCAAACAAATGGCCGCTTATGCCTTTTCGATTTGATATCGTACTAACGATTATGTTTGCTCTAAAACCTGAACCAAGCACTATTATGAATATAGAAGTAGCCTATACCCTAAAAAGAGCTTACCAATGGTCTTTTATCGCAGATATTGTTCCTGTGAGATTTACTAAAATGTTCCTTATGATTTCTAATAGACACTCTAATTTCAGGTGAAATTTTGAAAGAGGCAAATTTTTATTTCGATATAACAAAGTAGGCACAAATTATGCTTTTTTTTTTTCGACTAATTTCTAGACGCATCGTCTTAAAACACCCGCCATGGGCTCTTTTATCTTATTGAGCTCTATTTTGTGTTTTGTCTTACTCTTTCCCGCACTAGTAGTGTCTAAATAGACTTTAAAAATAAGCTTTTAGCGTGCTTATCATTACAAAGTCTTAACTACTCTTACCTCTTAAATACAAGTTACTTTTATTTAGCACTTGTATAAAACCATATTAAGGCTCTTAGCCTTATCGCACTTTATTTTGCCCCTATCTTGTAAGACTTTATCAATATCAACTAAATCTTACATTTTACCACAAGCTTACAGCCCAAATTTCTAGCAAATCTCTCATGCTCAGTACTAAGCGTGCTCTTTTGCTATGGCTATAAGTTACAATTTAGAAGTGCCAAGACAAAACAAGCAATCTAACTTTCATTTTTCAATTACAAATGAAGCAAACAAATAACGCCATTAAGTTCTTAATGGCCCAATACCGTGCAATCTTCCAGAATGCATACTTCAAGGGTTTAGCCACCGCTGCTGTAGTAACCATGGCAATGGCCGCTGGTCAGGCTCAGGCTAATAAAGGCCAAGGAGCTTATGCTGCTGGTGTAACTACAACAGAAACTACAATTACTATTGATGGTGCAGATGTTGCAGACACTGGCAATCTAGATAATCTTGCTAATTACTCTACTATCGGTATTGCAGCTGAAAAAGATGACTCTGGCAAGACTATCGATATTATAGCTGGTACTGCCGCTCAAACAAGTAACTTTATCAAGAGTGATGGCACCGCTGCTAATACTGTGTATAACGCTGATATTTTAAATATCAAGAGTGGTGGTGGAATTACCATTGATGGTAATAGCGCAGACTCTAAAGTAGTTACAGCTAAATTCTCACAAAAAGTAAATATCCTTAATGGAACAGTTTTATTAAACTCTGGTGGTAGTAATGCTAGTGCTGCTAACTTAATCTCTAAAGAGATTAATGTTGGTGATGGTACAACTGCAACAAATACTACCGCTCAATTACAACTTTCAAAGTTAGGTACTGTTGGTGCAACTATTAACGCAACTGACGTTTTTAGTGAGCTTAACACTATTAACTTGAAGTCTGGCGGTACTATTACTAGTGTTTATAAAACCAATCAGGATACAGGCACCATTAATGCTGGTACATTAAATATTACTGGTGGTGACTTAGTTGTTGCCAACGATGGAGCAACTGGTGCAGCTGGTACGAAACTTTCTGTAAACTTAGTAAAAGGCACAGTTTCATCAGGCAAGATTGAAGTTCAAAAAGGCTCTGAGTTAGACATTAACTTCAAGAAAGCTTTAACTGCTGTTGATGGCGCTGCTGAGACTAATAAGCTTGACTTAACTGGTGGTTCTATCTCTGGTGCTGGTGCAATCGTAGTTTCAGGTGCTGGCACTACAGGTACTCTTACCTTAAAGGTAAAATCTGGCGCAACTGCTGGTGTAGACCTTACCAAGGCTTCTGGTGACCTTAAGATTGCTAGCGGTGCAATTTTTGAGACCAATAAAGCTAACTTAGATAACTTAGCTGCATCAAGCTTGAAGACTACTATCTCTGGCGGTACCCTTAAATTTAGCGATACAGCCAATATTGATCTTGATAAGGACAAGTTCAATACAGATGGCTCCGCTAACAAGATTGGTTTATCTGATAGTGCAACTATCTTAGGTAACGAGTTAACTCTTAATGGTAATATTGGTAAAGTTACTGTTGAAGCTACCAAGCTTAACCTCAAAAACTCATCCTCCGAAGCTTTAACCACCACTGCAGTTAAAGCTTCTAAGACCTTAGTTGTTGGCGATGATTCCAAGGTTAAGACTGTTACCTTATCAGCAGGTGACTTAGCTATAATTAAGAAACAAGTTGATGATGCCAATACTACAGGTCTAAATGGCGATGCTTTAAACGCTAAGTATGCTGAAGCCTTATTAAGCCAGTCTGGTGATATCGTATCTGCTGAAGATGTTGCTAATGGTAAGTTAGACCTTTCAGATGATGGCTCTAAGCTTGATGTAGTAAATGGTACTTGGACCAACAACAGTGTAGAAGTTGTTCTTGGTGAAACTGGCTCAGGCAAAGGTACTATTAATGTAGGTACTGATGTTACAACTCCAGCTGGTCTTAAGAACGCTGCTTCATTAACCTTTGCTGATGGCTCTAAGCTCAATATTCAAAGTGGTGATGTAGTTGTAGGTCAAGCATCAAGTGACTCTTTAGTAGGTGCTACTTTAGATATTTCTGCTCTTAACACTGAAGATGGCTCTTTAGTTTATGAAGCTGGTAAATTTACTGCTAACAAGAATGGTACCATTATTGCCGATGCAAGCTTAGTTGGAGCTTTAGCTACTGGCAAGCAAATTGATGTTACGAATGGCGGTACTCTTGAGTTAGTTGGCGAGGCTGAGATTAGCACAGGTAACATTGCTGGCTCCGCTACTGATGCTAAGTTATCCGTAGTTTCTGGTGGTAAGTTAGTAGGCGATACTCTTACAATTAAGGGCGCAGATGTTGCTTTTGCTAAGGGCGCAAATGTTGAGGCTAACACATTAGTTCTCGACAACTATAATGACAGCAACAAGAAGTATGAGGCTGTTTCTTTAAATTCTGGTAACTACATCGCATCTCAGGGCTTACGCTCTACCCAATCTGGCCTAGTTCTAACTGTTAATCAAGATGCAAATGTAACCTTAGGCACCTTATCTAAAGATGCTGATGGCGCTTGGTCAGCCGATACTCAAACTGGTACTTCTAACTTCAAGTTCAAGCTTGCTGGCAACGGTACTACCAACCCAGCTGCATTAAATGTAAATGCTGGTACTTGGACTTTAAATACCGCTCAAAAGGCTGAAGAGTTTGATATTGACCTTACTGATGGTGCTTTAACTGTTGGTGTAGATAGTACAGAAAACAAGCGTGATGCTAATGGTGATTTAGTTGGCGCAACCTTAGTTGCTGGCAAGGTAAACCAGACTGCCGCTGGTAAGATTACTATCAATGAGGGCAGCAAGGCTACCTTTACTGAGTTTGTATCCTCTGGCACTGCAGATAACACTGTAGTTAAAGGCACTTTAACCTTAGTTGGTAAAAAGACTGACTATGTTGCAGCTAACCCTAATGCAAATCCAGTACAGAACGAAGTATTAGAAAGCTACGGTGTATCCTTAAAGGACGTTAAGGTATCTGGCCCTACCGCTGTATTAGAGCTTCAAAAGACCGCTTTAGGAGCTATTGACTCTATTGCTAAGAAAGATCAAGCAGCTGACGTAACTGTAAACTACAAGCAAAACAAGCCTACTGGTGGTGCTGACTTAGATGTAGTAGCTGGCGCTGTAACTCTTGAGGATTTTGGTACTCTATCCTTAGACCTAAGTGGTTTAGGTGATAGCATGACTCTTGAGCAGATCGCTGCTGTTCGTAAAGAGTTTACTGGCAAGACTGAGGCTTTACCTGAAGGCTTCATTGACCTTAACGGCATGAAGATTTCTGATGTTAAATTCGTTGATGATGCTAAGACTCAGATCGATATCGACCAGTTAAGCAAGTTCAAAGACTTTACTGACATTGTTGTTGATCAATTAACCAACTCAACTGTTGTTAATGTAGATGCTAACAAGGTTGTTCAGGGTAATGTTGGTAACATCCAAGCTGCTAATGGCGTAACTGAAGTTCAAGTTGGTCAAGCAACCTTAAACAAGGGTCAAAACGGCTTTGCTACCAATAAGTCTGGCGATCTTGTTGATATGAAGGTTACTGCTGGTGCTCACTTAGGCTTAATTGGCGGCGGCGAGGCTGGCAAGATTACCTTAGAGAATAGCGATACTGGTCGTGATACTACTTTATTAGTATCTGGTGGTAATACTACTATTGCTCAGATTGACGGCAAGAACAATAAGGAAACCGCTGTTGAGCTTGCTTCTGGTGTAACCACTGTAGAGAATGGCGTTAAGGTTGGTAAGCTTAACTCTCAATTAGGCGCTGATCTTGTTGTTACTAAGGGCAACTTAGAGTTAACTGCTACTGGTGATTATGAGTCTGAGTTCTTAGGCAATGTTCAGGTTCTTGAGGGTGAGGCCATCACTAACCATGACATTACTTTACTAGGCAGCGACAATAAGTTTGTTAACTTAACCGCTAAGGCTGGTAGCTTAGGCTTTGCTGGTTCAACCACTGTTTCTGGCTTATTAAAGGGTGCTGCTGATGAGAAGATAAACGTAGGCTATTACGACGAGTCTGATCCTGAGGCTAACCTTTCTGGTCAGTTAAAGGCTGAGTTAGTTAACTTAAATGGTGCTACATTATTCTTAGACCCAGCTTATGGTTCAAAGGCTTCAACTGCTGAAATTGGTTCCTTTACCTCTAAGGCTACCAAGGAAGACATTTCTACTGTTAATGGCAATATTTATGTAGGTCAAAACTCTGCCTTATTAGTAGGTTCTGACTTAGCTGAAGGCCAGCGCTATATTGCTCGTCTACAAGAAGCAAATGGTTCCTTTAATAAGGACAATGTTGGCTCTGTTCTTTATGTAAATGCCCAACAAGTCCTCAAGGACACTAAGCGCATTGTCATTGATGCTGACTTAAACGATGGTAACTTAAATGGCCACTTAACAACTAAGTACAATAAGGCACGTACTTATACACCTGCTAGTGGTACCCCTGCAACAGATACTCCAGACCTCTACATTGGTAAGAACAGCGTATTAGCCTTAGGTGATGACGCTAACAAGGCTGATGGTGCAATCAAGTTTGAAAGCGCTAATGCCTCTATCTTTGCAGAAGTTGGTGGCAAGATCGTACTTGATGGTGCTTCTTACATTCAGGGTTCTCGCAATGTAGTATTATTTACTGATGCTGGTGCTGACACTGCTAATGGCGTAAAGGTTCTTGAGAACAACATCGAAGTTGAAACCTCCAATGGCTTATTACACTTCGTTCTTAAGGCTAATAATGAAACCACTGGTGGTAAGTTAGAGCTCAACCAAGATAAGATTGACACTGCATTTAATGGCTCTTCTGCTCCAATGCGTGACTTCTTAATTGGTTACACCACTCTTACCTCTAACTGGCAAGAGAGCATTGTTGGTCAAGCTGAACCTGAGCAGAAGTTACTTGGCGATTTAGAGACCAAGGGCTATGTAGAAGTTGACGCTAAGACTGGTAATATCGTTCTTTCCAAGAAGGGTCAAGACTATAACGCTCAAGCTACCAACCCAGCTGATAAGATCAACCCAGAAGACTATGCTCTTGATGCAGACAAAAACATTCATCACATTGCCTACAACGACTTCTTAGAGAGTGTAAGCCGTTATACCAATGGTGCTGCCGCTGATCAAGCTGCACGTATGGGTGATTTTGGTGGTGCTGCTGAGACTGCTTTAGTTGCTACCTCTACCACTTATGACGCTGTTGCAGGTCGCTTCGGTATGGGCCAACAGGCTGGTACTATGACTATTGCTAACAATGGTCAGGGTTCTGGTTTATGGGTAACCCCAGTTTACAAGAGCCACGAGTCTGATGGCTTCGACGCTGATGGCTTAGGCTATGGTTCTGACATTACCTTATACGGCGTAGCCTTAGGTGGTGATGTAACCTTAGCTAACGGCGTACGTGTTGGTGCTATGTTCAACGTAGGCTCTGGTGATGCTGATGGTCAGGGTGCTGCCTCTGTAGTATCTAATGACTTTGACTACTTCGGTGGTTCTATCTACGCTGGCTATGCTATCGACAACTTCTCAATCGTTGGTGATATTTCTTACACCACTATCGATTCTGATGTTGAGGCTAACACTGCTGCTGGCAAGACCTCTACCTCCTTTGATACCACTGCCTTAAGCGTTGGTGTAACTGGTCAGTACGCCTTAAAGGTTGCTGAGATGGACGTAACTCCACATGCTGGTATGCGTTTCACTCGCATCGATATGGACGACTACACCATTGAGTCTGCTGACTTTGGTGAGGTTGGTCAATACAATGCAAGCTCTGCTAATGTATTCTCCATCCCTGTTGGTGTAACCATCTCCAAGGAGTATGTAACCGACACTTGGACTGTTAAGCCAAGCTTTGACTTGACCTTAACTGGCAACTTTGGTGATGACACTGTTGATGGCACTGTATCCTGGACTGGTGTAAGCAACTGGGACGTATCTACCAAGGCTGAGTTTGTTGACAACTTCACCTACGGTGCAGCTGTTGGCATCGCTGCTAAGACTGGCAACTTTGGTTTAGGCTTAGGCCTCAACTACACTGGCTCTTCTAACACTGATGAGTTTGGTGTAAACGCCAATGCACGTTACATGTTCTAAGCTTAAATAGAGCATTTAACTAAACTACTTAGATTGGGGCTTGAAACTTAGTAGAAAGGCAAGCTCTGTTAGGTTGAGAGCCTCTTTTTAGGTAGACTTGATATAAAGGCATATTCCTTAATCTATTAGGAGTATGCCTTTATTCGTTTTTAAGGAAAAACTTTCTATTTTATGACTAAGCCTCATAGCTATAGAGCTGTAACTGTAAAATATCCGAAAGATGCAAATAGAACCGCATTCTTATACCATTTGTACATGTTTTATGACATGTGGAGGTATATATGTCGGTACCGAATACAGCTACTTTGCACTCGGTAAATAAAACAGAAGTAACTGAATCTCAAGTTGCTGATGTAATTATACAAGGCAATCTTTGCTCGTATCAAATTGGCCTTAAATTTGGCATTTCTCCTACGAAGG
>NZ_JALKIM010000117.1 GCF_023050945.1 Anaerobiospirillum sp. NML120448
ATAAGTGTTTAATAGCTTATAAGTCCTGACTATAAAACTACACTATTTTATCCTTCTGTATTATATTTTATAAACAACGTTAATTATTTGTTTTTATCTGACGCATCAAATTGTCGGTCTATATGTAATATTGCCTCACGCTGTATGAGGCATACTGGTTGTTGTAAAAAAGAAAAATTAACCATTATGCGGCAAAACTCTTAGCCTTGTTTATTTGACTAGCGCATTACGCTTAGCTTTAGCGCTGGTGCCTGGCATAGTGTCTCGTTTGGGAGGCAAACTTTAAAAGCCTTGGCGCATAATTAGCTTTAGGATGGGCAAGCAAGGTATGCACTTGCTTGCCAACTTATTTTGCCTCCAACTAAAGAGGATCAGAGGCTATACTGGTTGTTGTGAAACCTTTTTAAGCATTAATTGAGGTGCTATCTTGTTTACGTTTTTGCAACTCACTAATGATTTGAGGGTAAAGCTTATCGAGCTTATAGCCAATCATACTGATAATACCTAGTACGAATAAGGCTGATGGAATAGCGGTAGTGGCAATTAAAATGGTAGTCATAGACATGTCAGTTTGAGTCTCAGCACCGTTAACATAGCCACCATATTGCATTACAGTTGAGGCTATTACAGGGCCTAAGCCATTGGCCAATTTCATACCAAAGGAAGCGCCTGAGTAAACCATACCCTCATGACGCTCATGGTCAATATACTCACCATACTCTACGCAATCAGGCAACATGGCAAATACACAAGCGTAGGTAAAGCCCTGACCAAAGCCAACAATAGCTGCTGCAACATAAGCAATGTTGGCATTGTATGGATCAATTAAGCGTAATAAGTAGCCCACTACAATGATGGCACAAGCAAAGATTAGAGAATTTCTCTTACCCACCTTTTTAAGCATGATAGGCAAGATAACAATCATGGCACCAACCTTAATAGAGTTACCAATGGTGGCAAAAGCACCAATTAAATTAGGATCTTCTAAGAAGTAGCGGCAGTAGTAAGTATTAGCAGAGCCAGAAACCATATCACCAGTAAAGGTAGCTAACATAGCACCTGTAAGCATGAGCCAATACTTATTTCTAAAGAGGCCCTTAATTACAATTAAGGTAGTATTTAAATCACTCTTAGCAGGTGGTGGAGTTACGATACGCTCATGACAAAAAGCAAAGGTTAAAAAGAAGGTAAAACAAGCAATTAAACCTAAAATTACAAAAGTAATAGTCCAAGCCTTTTGATCACCTCCAAAATACTCAACCATTGGGAAAGTTACTACCATGGCTAAGGTGCTACCAGCTGTGGCTAACAACATACGGTAGATTACTAAAATTGATCTTTGGTAAGAATCATTAGTCATGCTGGTGGTCATAGAGCCATAAGGGAGGTTAATGGCGGTAAATACCACAGTAATAGCAAAGTTGTAAGTAATAAAAATGTAGATATATTTGAAGATATCTGACATGCCTGCAGGTACGGTAAAGAGCGCAACCATAGCCACAAAGAAAGGCAAAATCATTCGTAGTACCCAGGCACGGGCCTTGCCATAAGGGCTCTTGGTATTTTCAATTAACCAACCTACAAAGAGATCGGAAAAACCATCTAAAAAGCGTGAAGCCAACATTATGGTGGCGACAATAGCAATATTAACGTTTACTACCTCAGTGTAGTAATAAATCAAAATGGCTCCTGCTGGAGTACATAAAAGCTGACTGGCAAAGTCTCCTAAACCATAGGAAAAACGCTCCATAAATCCAATATTAGGATTTTTTTGCGGATTGTTTACCAAAGCAGAAAACAACATGTAATCATCCTTAAAAGAACATAAGTTAAGTATCTTTAGTTTGCTTTAAAAGAACATAAGGCCAACTTTGAAAGACACAACAGTTCTTTAATTTTTCAAAACAACACACACACATGCACATAAGTGCTATTGCTTCTAGGAAAGGTCTTTTCCTTAAAAAGCAAAAATGAAAGTATTAATTTCGTGCATCTTGGCTTCTAGATGACAGAGGTTAATACTTTATTCAATCTAGAGTTTTAACCGTAATTACTTAACATTACTGGGTACGTTAAACAATATAGGTAAGGCTAGATTATTTTTGCTAAAGCGCCTTACAAAGCCAATTAGTCTTGTAAAGCAACTACAAAAATTCTGATTAATAAGATGTAGTACTTTGTTGTTAATACCATTGGGCTAAACATAGTTAAACCCTTGACAGCTAGAGCTATTAAGAGCTTTTTGACAAAGCTATAATCTATAATCTATAAGCTATAAGCCTTGTCAAAAAGTTCTTCTTTAAGAAGGCAAGCTAAATAGTACATTTGCCTATTAGCCTGCCTTTGTATGTGATGAAAACCTAGAAAGTGTCTAATTGTTAATTAGGCTTGAGTATTAGCATCAGTTGCAGGAGCCTTGTAGTTAGGGGCTAAAGGATCGCCCTCAACCTTACGTCTTTTTAACTCATCGATAACCTCAGGATAGATCTTGTCAAGCTTATAGCCAAGTACAGAGACAATACCAAGGATAAAGAGGCCAGCAGGTAATACAGTGTTTGCTAATAAGAGGGTGTTCATAGCCTCAGCAGTCTGCTCTGTAGCGCCGTTAACATAGCCTCCAAATTGCATTACAGAGGATGCTAATATAGCACTTAAGCCAGCAGCTAACTTCATACCGAAGCTTGCGCCTGAGTAAACCATACCATCGTGACGCTCGTGATCAATGTACTCTCCATACTCTACACAGTCAGGTAACATGGCGAACAAGCAAGCGTAGCTAAAGCCCTGACCAAAACCAACAACAGCTGCTGCCAAATAAGCAATGTTAGCATTGTATGGATCAATTAAGCGTAATAAGTAGCCCACTACAATGATGGCACAAGCAAAGATTAGAGAATTGTTCTTACCTATCTTTTTAAGCATGATAGGCAAGATAATAATCATGGCTCCAATTTTAAAAGAGTTGCCAATAGTGGCAAAGGCACCAATTAAATTAGGATCTTCTAAGAAGTAGCGGCAGTAGTAAGTATTAGCATAGCCAGAAACCATATCACCAGTAGAGGTAGCTAACATAGCACCTGTAAGCATGAGCCAATACTTATTTTTAAAGAGGCCCTTAATTACAATTAAGGCGGTCTTTAAATCGCTCTTAGCAGGTGGTGGAGTTACTATGCGCTCATGACAAAAAGCAAAGGTTAAGAAGAAGCAGAAGCAAGCTAATGCACCTAAGATCATGAAAGTAATAGTCCAAGCGGTCTGATCATTTCCGAAGAACTCAACCATTGGGAAAGTTACTACCATGGGTAAGGTGCCACCAACTGTGGCTAACAACATACGGTAGATTACTAAAATTGATCTTTGGTAAGAATCATTAGTCATGCTGGTGGTCATAGCGCCATAAGGGAGGTTAATGGCGGTATAAACCACAGTAATGGCAAAGTTGTATGACACAAAGATGTAGATATATTTGAAGATATCTGACATGCCTGCAGGTACAGTAAAGAGCGCAACCGTAGCCACAAAGAAAGGCAAAATCATTCGTAGAACCCAGGCACGGGCCTTGCCATAAGGGCTTTTGGTATTTTCAATTAACCAACCTACAAAGAGATCGGACAAACCATCTAAAAAGCGTGAAACCAATATTAAGGTAGCTACAATAGCAATATTAACGTTTACTACCTCAGTGTAGTAGTAAATTAAAATGGCTCCTGCTGGGGTACATAAAAGCTGACTGGCAAAGTCTCCTAAACCATAGGAAAAACGCTCCATAAATCCAATATTAGGATTTTTTTGCGGATTGTTTACCAAAGCAGAAAACAACATGTAACCATCCTTAAAAGAACTTAAGTTAAGTATCTTTAGTTTGCTTTAAAAGAACATAAGGCTAACTTTGAAAGACACTACAGTTCTTTAAATTTTCAAAACAACATACATGCACATAAGTGCTATTGCTTCTAGGAAAGGTCTTTTCCTTAAAAAGCAAAAATGAAGGTATTAATTTCGTGCATCTTGGCTTCTAGATGACAGAGGTTAATACTTCATTTAATCTAGAGTTTGAGCCTTAATTACTTAACATTACTGGGTAAGTTAAAGAATATAGGTAAGGCTAGATTATTTTTGCTAAAGCAACTACAAAAATTCTGATTAATAAGATGTAGTACTTTGTTGTTAATACCATTGGGTTAAACATAGTTAAACCCTTGATAGCTAGAGCTATTAAGAGCTTTTTGACAAAAGCTATAAGCTATAAGTCTTGTCAAAAAGTTCTTCTTTAAGAAGGCAAGCTAAATAGTACATTTGCCTATTAGCCTGCCTTTGTATGTGATAAACCTAGAAAGTTTTTGGGTTGTTGTTATCTAACTGTTAATTAGGCTTGAGTATTAGCCTCAGCTGCTGGAGCCTTGTAGTTAGGGGCTAAAGGATCACCCTCAACCTTACGTCTTTGTAACTCCTTGATAACCTCAGGATAGATCTTGTCAAGCTTATAGCCTAATACAGATACAATACCAAGGATAAAGAGGCCAGCAGGTAATACAGTAGTTGCGATTAAGATGGTGTTCATAGCCTCAGTAGTCTGCTCTGTAGCGCCGTTAACATAGCCACCAAATTGCATTACAGAGGATGCTAATACAGCACCTAAGCCAGCAGCTAACTTCATACCGAAGCTTGCGCCTGAGTAAACCATACCCTCGTGACGCTCGTGGTCGATGTACTCACCATACTCTACACAGTCTGGTAACATGGCGAATACGCAAGCGTAGGTAAAGCCTTGACCGAAGCCCCAAATAGCAGCGGCAATGAAAGCTACAGTAGCGCTATATGGATCAATAAATCTAATTAACGCAGCACAAGCAATTACAGCACAGGCAAACATCAGAGCGTTTCTCTTACCAATAGTTCTGAGCATAATTGGTAAGATTAAGATCATGGAGCCAACCTTAAAGACATTCATAATGGTGGCAAAAGTACCAATATGATTTGGGTTGTCTAAGAAGTAACGGCAGTAGTAAGTATTAGCGGTACCAAATACCACGTCAGCAGTAAAGGTAGTTAACATGGCGAAAGTTAACATGATCCAATACTTGTTGTGGAATAAGCCCTTGATTACCTTTAAAGTGGTCTTTAAATCGCTCTTCTCAGGTGCTGGAGTAATAATACGCTCATGACAGAAAGCAAAGGTTAAGAAGAAGCAGAAGCAAGCTACTGCACCTAAGATCATGAAAGTAATAGTCCAAGCGGTCTGATCATTACCGAAGAACTCAACCATAGGTAAGGTTACAATCATGGTTAAGGTGTTACCTGCGGTAGCTAAAAGCATACGGTAGATAACGATAATAGATCTTTGGTAAGAGTCATTGGTCATAGTAGTGGTCATAGAGCCATAAGGGAGGTTAATGGCGGTATAAACCACAGTAATGGCAAAGTTGTATGACACAAAGATGTAGACATATTTGAGCCAATCAGACATCCCTGGAGGCACTGAGAACATAGCCACCATGGCAATGAAGAATGGAATCAACATGCGGATCAGCCATGCACGAGCCTTACCATAAGGGCTCTTGGTATTTTCGATTAACCAACCAACAAATAGATCGGAAAAACCATCAAGGAAACGTGAGAGCAACATAATGGTTGCAACAACAGCAATATTTACGTTTACAAACTCAGTGTAATAGTAAATCAAAATACTGCCAGTAGGGGTGTAGAGCATCTGGCTAGCAAAATCGCCTAAACCATAGGAAAATTTCTCTACAAATCCAATATTAGGATCTTTTTGAGGGTTGTTTGCAAGACGAGGAAACAACATGATTGACTCCTTTTAAGACCAACTTAGAGTTTTTAAACCCTAGAAGTTCTTTAAAAGCATGAATGAGCACCAAAGCTCTTTCATTAAACACACACAAAACCTTGATCTTCTCTATACTCAATCATAGACAAAAGAGTAAAAAGATATAAAAAAGAGCTATGAGCATTAGTCTTTACATCAAGGCAACTTGTTTGGCTATAACAACTATAGAACGAGCAAAGTAAATAGTTATTATGATGGCTGCTACTTTCTTATTAGAGTATGGGTGGAGTAAAAGAACATAGCCCGGCATTATTGATAGGTATCGATTGGTGATTAAAGAAAAACCTAAAAATTTAGGGAGAAAATTTGGATCGTTTTGATCCTTTTTTTTTGTCAAAATGTTGTAACTAGTGAAGTGATAAAA
>NZ_JALKIM010000118.1 GCF_023050945.1 Anaerobiospirillum sp. NML120448
ATCTATATTAGGGCGGGGTTGTAGTTTTGGCACAAAAAAACTACCTCAAGGGTAGCATTTCTAAGAAATCTGATAAATAAGCGGTTTTTGCTTAGAAATAAAAATTTAACAATGCCGGGCTATGATTTTGAGTTTAATCCTGACTTAGTTTTGGAGCAGGCAGCAAACACAAATTTAATAGCTTTTTAATATGAAATTTACAGCCAGCCAGTGCAAAGAAATGCAAGTGCTGGCTTTTTTCTAATTACAAAATACAAGCAAACAAAATCTTATTGATCAAATTCAAAAAATTGCCAGCCTTAAGGCAACAATATATACTCACCTAGCTAACAACAAATATAGTTATTGTGTTTCAATCGTTTTCTTTTGTTGCCAATTATCAAATACATGCTTTAGATCACAAAAATGCGGTAAATAAAATTTAAGAAGTTTGGAACTTTTTTAAATGGCTTATACATGCTGTTTGTTAAGGTTAGCTTAAGATAACATTAGCCTAAATTACATAATTCACAATCAGTTGTATTACAAGCTAAAAGATAATTTTTTCTGCAAAGATGATAACTAGTTTTATTGACCAGATAAGCACAAAAACCCTTTATATATCTAACAATCACTGTGCTAATTATGAAAAATGTCTGCACTAAAAAAGTATATCTAGTTCCCTAAAATGCTTTAAATAGCAAAAAAACTTTTAGAAGTGGTATATTTACACCAGCACAAACGAGTGCAATTTCTTATTTAAAAGATTTTTTGGGATAGAAAAAATTATGAAGAAGTCATTCTTAGCTTTAGCTGTTGCTGCTTTAGCTGCTACTTCAATCGCTTCAACCGCTTCTGCAACCACCGTTTATGACAAGGACGGTACCTCTTTATCAGTATTTGGCCGTGTTCAGACCGTTTTCTACTCTGACAAGACTAAGAATGTTTCTGGCGAAGAGTCCACCATTAAGGCTTCTGCTCGTCTTGGCGTAGATTTACGTACTCAAATCAACTCTGGCATTGCTGCTTTTGCTCGTGCTGAGTGGGATGGTGCTGATTCTGATGGTAAGGACACCTTTGAGGCTCGTTACTTATGGGTTGGCTTAGATTTCGGTCAGGCTGGTTCCTTAAAGGTTGGTAGATTCGAGCCTGCTATCAAGTATGCTATTTCTCAGACTGATATCTTTGACGACTGGGGTTGCGCCGCACTTTTGGGCAACGATGACAAGCGTGAAGGCGTAGTTCAGTACCAGTGGTCTGGTTACGGCTTTGATGCTATCGCTTCCTACATTTTCGCTAAGGACGGCGAGCACATCGATGGTGCTTATCAGACTGGCGAGACAGTTAATATGAAGAACACTGTTTCTTTAGCTGTTGGCTACACCTCTCCTGATGTAGTATTCGGCCCAATCGCTGTTCGCGCTGGCTATGAGCATGGCAATGTTAATGACGCTGTTCCAAGTGTATTCAATACTAACTTATCTTATGATGACTATGACGCACTTGCAGTAGGCGTATCATGGGGTTCCTTAGATTTAGGTCCTTATGTTGGTGCTGTTTACCAGCAACGTGAGTTCTCTACCACCACCACTGCTGCTAACACTGCTACCCCAGACTACAAGACCTCTGGTTATGAGTTTGCTGTAGGTTATTCTTTTGCTAATGGCGTAACTGCACGTACTGGCTATATGTCTAAGACCGTTGAAGTTGACGGTGGTGATGATGCTGATGCTGCTGTAGTTCCAGTATATGCAAACTGGCAGATCAACCCACAATTCAACGTATGGGCTGAGGCTCGCTTCGACGCTGGCACCGATGACAGCCTTACTGGTCCAAACTTCGCTGCTGCAACCAAGGGTGCTGAGAGCTACAACGAGAATGTATACTCCGCTGGTATGCGTTACGTATTCTAATAACAAGCTAGTTTAAGACTAGTATTGTTAAAAAATAGCGCTAAGCGCTAGACAAAATTTAGGGCTAGGTCTGAAGAATCTTTAGGCCTAGCTGATACAGGGTTGGATATACAGGGCAAAACTACCTAGCATTGCTCAGAATGCTTGCCTTTAGCACGAAAGTGCTTAATTTCTCTATCCCAACAAAGCGAGGTCTTTGACCAAGAGCAAGGGATGGAATTGAGCATCATAGGTATGTTTTAAGCCATCCTTGGCGCAATTGCGCTGCTAAAGTTTACCCTGTATTTTCATTAGGTATCACTAAATTTTGTAAAAAATAAAACAGGCCAAATGGTCTGTTTTATTTTATCTACTCGGTTAGCTATGGCTAACCATTTTTTTATTTAAAGCTCTAATTTTTGCATAAGTTTTGCATGCTATTCTGGCTAATATGAATATTAGAGACCTAGATTTAGCTAGCAAAACAAACTTTATGGAAAAATTTGGTATAACCAATACCTATCCCAATCTATATAGTTAGACCAAATTTTGCCTTTTAAAGTAAAAAGCTCGTAAGTTGACGTAACTTACCTAGGCTAAGACAGCAACTCTTACCCATATAGAGCCCTTGTTCTGAGGCAATCTAGGTCTATATCCTGCCTAAACTTGTTCCTGTCATATATAGTTCATTCTTCCTTTATTCTTATCTATCGTTTTGTATTAAAAATGACTGATCACTAATAAAATCAGTTAAGCTAATCATATTCTTGAATGATGATGCAACAAAACGAGGTTTCTATGAAAAAAGCCAATAAAACTAATAACCAAGTTAAAAAAGGCCTTTTTAGTCGTTTAGGCAAAATTTTTGTTATTGGTGCTGTTCTTTCCTTTTCATTGAGTCTTGGCTTGAACGTATTAAGTAATCAACTAGGCATTTATATTAATGTTTCTTCTTCCTTGCCTTATGGTTTTTACAAGGCAGAGTATCGCAAAGGAGTACACCCTGGTCTATTTTCTATAGAAGGCATTAACGACTTTGACTACAAAATGCTCATAGATCCTGTAAATACTTCTCTTGATGCTGTTAGTAAAGGTGATGAGCACGGTATAGCTCTTGCCAAAGACTTTATAAGAAATACCTTAAAAGTGGAAAGGGGTGACGTAGTTTTATTTTGCCTAAATAGTCAGCTTGCACGATTTGCTTATGATAGAGGTTATATCGCCAGCGGAAAATGTCCTGGTGGATTTGCACCTTTAGGCAAACATGTTGTAGCAGTAAATGGTGATGAAATAGAGGTTAAAGAGCGAGGCGTTTTTATAAATGGTCAATTTATAGCATTTTCCAAAATTGCTGAATTTGACGGTCAGAATAGAGTTATGCCTATGTATGCAGAGCCTGGCAGTAAATTTACATTAGAAGCTGGCGAATTGTATTTTTTAAACCCTAAGGCAGATAGCTTTGATAGTCGCTACTTTGGCCCAATTAAAAGCTTTTATGTTATTGCCAAGCTAAAGCCTCTATGGACATTCTAAATATCAATCTAATTTAATTTCTGGTTAATTGTCTCAAATGCTTATTGGATCTAAAAACGATTCTAGGCAAACAGTGATTACTATAAATAACAAATAAGCTTCCAGTAAAAGAAATATAAAATATGTGATGTAGGTATCAAAATACATTGATATTAATATACTAATAAACCTATAGAGCTTATAATAAGAACTAATTTCTTTAGGATAATGTTTGTTTATCACATTGCTTAATGACTTCTGGTTAATCCTTGTCCATGATTTTTTATTGATATTGCGTTTAGGTGAATTATTGCAATATCTGGCATTATCCTTGGGAAGAGTAAGTTCGCTAACTCCTCTCGCTATCCTGAGCTGCAAAACGAACATCTACACTACTAGTGTTTATAGAGTTTTATATGCAATCAGCTTCTAAGTATTACATTGTTGAACTCCATCTTGTTGTTAATGATCAGCAGAACCGCTTTTTGGACAAAGCTTTTGACTTCGGGCGCATGATATACAATGCCACGCTTGGAACTGCTTTAGGGCAGTTGCAGCAAATGCGTGAAAGTAAGGAATGGGCAAAAATTAAGGCTATGCCCAAAGGTGATGATCGCAATAAAGCTATGGCTGCGATCTACAACGATTATCATTTGTCTGATTATCATCTTAGGACAATAGCGAATAATCATCGCAAAGCTAGTGGCCGCAATGATATTGGCTCTCATGAGGCTCAGCACATTGCTAAAAATGTTTGGAAGGCTTTAGAACGTTATATTTTTAAAGGTGGAGGTAGGCCTAAGTTTAAGTCTGCGCTTCGAGGGATTAACTCTATTGAGGGTGGTGATATCCATGATATTAAGTTTAAACCTGAACTTAATTCCATTTCATGGCGCAAGCAGCTGATTAAGGTATTAATTCCTGATACTGCTTATATGAGAGAAGCTCTCGCCTCTGATAAGAAAGTTAAGTTTTGCCGCATTGTTAAAAGAAAGTATAAAGGCAAGCTTGTGTGGAATGTTCAGGTGTGTGTTGCTGGTGATCCTCCTGTTAGAAAGATCTATGCTGATTGCTCTAAAGTAATGGGTATTGATCCTGGGCCAAGTGAAATTGCTTATTTTAGTGAGCAACGAGCTGACAAATGTCCTGTCGCACCTAATGTTGACATGAAGTATAAAGAAATTCGTGTTCTATATCGTGCAATTGAGCGTTCTAGAAGGGCAACTAATCCTAATAATTACAACCCTGATGGCACATGTAAGGGGGGTAAATTAACTTGGGTAATTAGTAATCGTTGTAAGAAATTGCTTGCTAAGCTAGCTGAGTATTTCAGATGTTTAGCTGAAACAAGAAAGCGCGATCACGGGCAATTAATCAACGAGCTTCTGCAAATTGCTGGAACAATTAAAGTTGAGGACAATAACTATCGTGCTTTTCAACGCTGTTTTGGTAGATCTTCTACTAGGTCTGGTATGGGATCATTTTTTGATCATCTTAATGCTAGAGCCGAACATGTTGGTTGTCAGGTCAAAGAGCTTGATGCATTTAAGCTAAAGATGTCTCAGTATGATCCTGCCACCAATAAGTACACTAAAAAGCCATTAGGTCTTAGATGGCACCGTTGGGGAGAAAGTGATGTGCTTGTTCAGCGTGATCTTATGAGTGCTTTCTTGGCTTGTTATGCCACCGATAATGGCCATGATCGTGAACTTCTTTTAAAGAAGTGGCCTAAAGCTTATGCCTTGCTTAATGCTAAAGGTTTTTGTCGTATTAAACCTTTGGATAAAGCTAAAGACTCTAAACCGACTTTAGCTTCTGCTAGCGCTAATAAGGATTATAAGTAATAGCGTTAGCTGTCTACTTTTCGGCTCAATCGTGCCTTTCTTGAGTAGAAAGGCCAGCTATGGGAGCGTTGCTGAGCAGTAGCGATTGAGTTTGTTTTAACTTCGTAATGACCGAAGAAGAATCGTAAGGTTCTTTGAGGCTCACGAATCTGAGTGGCTAAAACCATTCAGAACGGATAAGGAGTCTACTGCAAATTCTTTGTGCACAAATTGTCGTTTGGTCGGTCAGGGAGGCGTAAGCCGATTGAACCTGCTTGGCCAAAAAAGGTTTGTGTTGGTCAAAGAAATCTTAATGGCATAGTCATTAGGTGCTTCAAGACTGGGGGTGTTCCGGCTTTTTAGTAGTTTTAAAAGTCCAAGCACATTAACCACATTAGCAGTATACATGGAGGTTAAATCTCCTGTGATACCGTATTTTTGCTTAGCTTGATGCTAAAAGGTTTCGGCTCAATCGTGCTTTTCTTGAGTAGAAAGGCCAGCTATGGGAGCGTTGCTGAGCAGTAGCGATTGAGTTTGTTTTAACTTCGTAATGACCGAAGAAGAATCGTAAGGTTCTTTGAGGCTCACGAATCTGAGTGGCTTCGACCATTCAGAACGGATAAGGAGTCTACTGCAAATTCTTTGTACACAAATTGACGTTTGGTCGGTCAGGGAGGCGCAAGCCGATTGTACCTGCTCGGCTAAAAAAGGTTTGTGTTGGTCAAAGAAAGCTTAATGGCTTAGTCATTAGGTGCTTCAAGACTATGGCTGTGCGGGCTTGTTACGTATTTAAAAGCCCAAGCACATTAACCACGTTAACAGTATACATGGAAGTTTATCCTCCTGTGATACCGTAATTTTTCTTAGCTTGATGCTTTAAAGGCATTAACTAAAAGGTTTCGGCTCAATCGAGCTTTTCTTGAGTAGAAAGGCCAGCTATGGGAGCGTTGCTGAGCAGTAGCGATTGA
>NZ_JALKIM010000119.1 GCF_023050945.1 Anaerobiospirillum sp. NML120448
TCTTTAGCCTCTCTTGAGAATAAGTTATTTGGTTACTTTGATAAGTACAAAGCTCCAAATGATAAGTTCAAAAGTTTATGTTCTTTCAAATGTTTTAATACCTAATTATTTTTGTCGTTTACTATAGGTGTTCTAAATCAATGCCGCTATTATTGTTGGGCAGTTCAAGGGCATAAGGTTTACTCCAAGTTAAGCCCTCATCGCCACTATCTGCTTTGAATATGTATCCTAAAGAAGAGCGCATTAGCATATGCACTCCTAAATTATCCTCAAATAAAGTTGGCTGGATAATGCCTTGCCCTGTAAAAGATTGAGCTGATAAGGGAATAAGTGAGCTATTAGCCTCAGCTTGTGCTGCTGTTAGTCGGTCAGCAAGTAAAGGATCACTAAGATCTACCTTTACCTCTTGAGACTTTTGTAAATTGGTAAAGTTTGCATCACTGATATCGACAAAGCAGCGCCATGGGCCATCTTCTAAAGAAGCTGGACTTAAAACCTTGCCTGATTTAGTAACTAAAGGCTTATTTCTAACAGGGCCACGTCCGCCTATATCGCCAGGAACTAACTCCTTTGCAGGACTAAAAGTTTGACCATTATCGTAAGAGTGGCAAATCATGCTTTGCCAAGTACTAATTTGATTGCCCTCTTTAAAAATCAAAATAATATGTTGCTCATCAACTCTAAAGAATACAGGGTTCCACTGCGCATTGTGTCTTTGAGTAGGGGTAGCTTGGGCATCCTTTATCACTACGTCACTTAAAGGACACAGCTTATAATTTTTGCCCTGCTTAAGGTAGCTTAAATAAATGGCAGTATCGCTATGACCTTCATAAGGGCCTGCAAAGAAAGCTACGAGCAGATTATCCTTACTAATTTCAATGAAATTCGAGGCGTGGCACATAGCAAAGAGCTTGCTAGCTTGCTCTTCATCAAAAGCAAAATAAGACTCTGTGATCTTTACTTTGGTATTCATTGCAAAACTCTTAGCCTATAGTTGAGCTTAAAAAGATCCTGAGATGGTATCAGCTGCTGACTTTAATAAGAGCGCTAACTCCTCAATACGCTTATTAGGAAATCTTAGTGAGGGGCCAGTAATACTTAATCCGCCCCGCACTTTGCCATTTTTATCAAAAACAGCTACAGCTACACACTTAATACCAAACTCATGTTCCATATTGTCAATGCTATAGCCACGTAGTTTAATACGCTCTAGCTCATCTAATAAATCTTTGGCAGTAGTAATGGTGTTTTCAGTAATTTGTTTTAATGGGCCATTGCAAATAGCATCTTGTTCTTCTTTTGGTAAGTGGGCTAAAACAGCCTTGCCCAGTCCTGTACAATATAAAGGTGCGGTCATACCAAGTACTGGTTTAGTACTAAAGTTTTCACTAGGAAAACCACCTTCTAAGTAGAGAATTTTGTCTCCATAAGGAACACCAAAGTAGCAGATCTCTTGTACCTCATTAGAGATTAAAGCAACTTGTTTACGTGCTACTTCTTGGAATGAAAGCCGATTGGCAATTTTTTGCGCAATAGTAAGAAATTTGTAATCTAAACTATAGCGTCTACTATCAGGATCGCGCCTTACATAGCCTAAATGCTCAAAAGTAGACAAAATATCGTGGGCATTGCTCTTGTTAATCTGCAATTTGGAGGCAATTTCAGTAACTCCATAGTCATTTTGCTCGCCTGCCATGACATCAATTAATTGCATAGCTTTGATTAAGGATTTTTGCAACATAAGCAAGAGCTCCATAAAAATGAATAGCTGCGCAAGCAAAGCCACTTAAGAACTTGTGTTAATTTTGGTGTGCTTTGCTAGTGATAAATTGTATTTTCTTAAAAAAAGACTGCAATATATTATCTTTTTTATTAAAAATCTAAGCAATTGTGAACCATATCATATTTTCTCTGATAAAGAACTCTGTATGGCATTAAAGAAAATTAAGTCTAACCAGCTGTTAGCAAAAGCTTGATATTAAGCCTTTTTAGCCAATTTATGATACAGATAAGAGTTTAGTACTAGCATTAATCAAGCTTAGATGTATTACCTGCCTGTTCGCTATTTCTAGAATAATGTTCTTAAATACAGAACAATTATAACTTAATCTATATTGAAATGATTAAACTTTGAAGTGGGTCGGATAAATTTGCTGCCAAAGGCTCTATATTATTGGAATGAAATAATGAATCATGTTCTGTAATAAAGAACATAATCTAATGTTTGTAGTTGTTTTGAAGGCTTAAGTAAGTCTACGTTCTTATACGGTATTAGTGAATGGATATTAGTAATATTAAGTCCCAGTTAGACTTAATTGACAAAACTAACAGTGGTACTTTTGCTTATAGAAAACATCAATACGAGGATAGCAATGGTGCTCTATCAGGAAATTTAACCAATCAAACTAAATACAAAAGTACTAATGCTAAACAGCGTCAAGTGCTCGTATATCACTTGGAATATGAGCTTATCAGAGTAGTTAGTGGTACTTTTACCCTAACCATTAATGACCATCACTATACCTTGCAAGAGGGGCAGTATGCCTGGATTGGAGCCGAGCAATTACATCAGTTAGAAGTAAAGCAAGTAGATACTAAAGAAAAGACCTGCTCCTATAGTTGTGAAAGCTTGTTTTTCGACTTGCAAAGCTTAGGCAAGATCTTGGGCCAGCTTAATGATTTTATTAATTTAATTACCGCATGCCATATTAGAGTTAATAGTGTATTTGACCCTAATATTAGCGAAGACTCTCTAGTTTGTGAGCAGTTGACCTTGCTCTTTAATAGCATTAGACGCATAAACGAGCTTGAAGATCACAGCCATGCTTATAGTTCTTACGCTAAAAGAAATTCTTTGGAGTTAGTGGTTTTAGGACAATTACTTTCTTGTTTAGGCATGATCCAACTCAACCAAAGATATACCTCTTATGAGGACAAGTTCAATGTAGCTTTAAAAAGTTCATTAAACAAAAGCGTTAATTTAATGCGCTTCATTTACGATAACTATTGCTCTAGCCTAACTTTAGATGATTTGGCTAAAGTTGCCGATTTACAACCTAATTACCTGTGTCGCTTTTTTAAAGAACTGACTGGTAAGCGTCCTTTTGACTACATTAATAATTTGAGAATTAATGAAGCAGCCAAGCGTCTGGCTAATAGCAACCAAAGTGTTTACCAAATTGCCTATGCCTGCGGCTTCCAAGATCCATGCTATTTCACTCGCATCTTTAAGAAGCACATGGGTATCTCCCCAATAGCATTTCGTAAACAAAGCCACCCCAAACCAACTCAAGAGTAGCCCAAATAGTACTCTTAAGCTAAATAATCGTGAAAAGCCCAGCCCCCTGCCACCATTTAAGCCAATGATTGGAGAGAGTGCCATCACCGCAAAAAAGAGCAATAGCAATTGCTATAGCTCTCTTAGCCAGTCATCGTAAGGATAATTGTCTTTGGAGCTCACCTTGCAAAGGGCATTAGTTTACAAACAAGAAAACTAGCAAGCATTAGGATGAAAGTAGTGGCTAAAGACTGGGATTAATGGACTATTAGTTGTGATGTTTGTTCTGTATTAAAGAACGTAGTTATTAAATTTCATACAAAATTCTAATTTTTTGCTGAAAAAAAGATAAAAAGTTAATTTTGTTCAACAAATGATTAAATATTTACAAGCAATATTAGATTGAGCACACTAAAGTAAAACAAAGTTAAGCAAATTACTGGTAATGTTTTTGGTAATTGTGATTTTGAAATTACGTGAGGATAACAATGAGTGCATTAGCTTTTCCAGGTGGTGCATGGCCTGTCATGCTAACTCCTTTTACCGATGATAATCAGGTTGATTATGAGGCGCTTAAGGCCCTTACTAAGTGGTATATTGACAATGGCTGCTCTGGTTTGTTTGCTAATTGTCAGTCCTCTGAAATGTTCTTTCTATCGCTTGAGGAAAGAGTAAAAATTGCCAAAACTGTTATGGAAGTTGCAGCTCAAACCAAAGCTAGCTCTTTATCAGTTTTGCCACAAGGCTCTTGCGTTCCAGTAATTGTTTCTGGTCATATTGCTGATAGTATTGAAGATCAAATTGCTGAATTACAAGAAATTGCTAAAACTAAGCCAGCAGCTTTAATTTTTATTACTAATCGCTTTGCTAAAGAAGATGAGAGCGATGAAGTATGGCGTGCTAATTGTCAAAAGGTTATGGATGCTTTACCTGAGGACTTGCCTTTAGGTATGTATGAGTGCCCTTATCCTTATAAGCGCTTAATCTCAATTGAGAATTTAACATGGTGTGCTAATACTGGTCGCTTCTATTTCTTAAAAGATACCTGCTGCGATTTAAAGACCATAGTAGAGCGTATTGATGCAGTAAAAGGCACTAATCTTAAGATTTATAATGCCAATACCACCACCTTACTAGATTCTTTAGTAGCTGGCGCTCATGGCTTTAGTGGAGTTATGGCTTCCTTCCAAATGTCTGAGTATGCCTACTTATGCAAACATGCCTTAGATAAGGATGAGCAGAGTATTGCTACTAACAATAAGCTCCAAGACCTTCTAACTGTGACCTCTTTAATTGAGCGTCAGTATTATCCAGTTAATGCCAAATACTACTTAAAGACTTATGAGCATTTACCAATGGGTACCTTTACTCGAGTAAAGGATCATAGCCTCTTGGTAGAAACACTAAAACAAGATGTAGCTGCGCTCAAGCGCTTGTCTGATTCAGTAGTAGCAAGCTTAGGCATTAAATAATGGCTTAAACCAATGCTTTAGTTTAGCCACAAACATAGCCCTTAGATGCATTGATGTCTAAGGGCTTTTCTTTTGTAGTAAGACTAAGAATAAGCGGCACTGTTCTTATGATTTAACCTTAGAGATTTTAGTAAAAAAAGCAAAATCAGGTAGTAAAAATTGCACTATAGGGCCTACCAGTAAGGAGCCTATAATTGAGCCCTCACGCACTTCTGTAATTTCACTAAAGTTTGATTGCCATAGCGATACTACAACAGCCACAATTACCAAGCTCATATCAAAGAGTAGCTTAACCTTGCCTAAACTATAGTGCTTTTGCCGAGAGTAAATTACTACCAAGCCATCGCTAGGCAGCATGGCAACATTTGCTTTAGTCTCAAAAGTAATACACAAAGCTATCTATGATAATACTGCTGATTACACAACAGAGGGCTAATGCCTATCATAAAAACGCAATAGCGTCTTAAGAGCTACCCTTTGTTAGTGATCATATAAATACTCGGCAAAAAACATTCAATCGTTGCTAAAATGGGATAAGTAAGCAAAAAACCTTACTTTAGATGGCTTATCGACATTGTTCTATGAATCATATCAAGGATCAAGCCATGCCCTGATAATCTTAAACAGGTAAGACCTTTTAGGAGAAAAAAGTATGGAAAACTTTAAGTGCCCTTCCTGGCTAAAAGCCCATATCAAAGATGTAGTGCACAAAGACAATCCAGTTGTGGTTTCCCTATGCTCATCAAGCGGCAGTGAACATTTAGAGCTTAAGTTTTTTGGCGAACTTACCAAAGTTCTAGGCGAAGATGCACTTTACATTGTATCAACCCTTGATAATCCTGCCTTAGTTGTAGCCAAAGATCCTCAAACTGGAGAGCTTTTTGTAATTTTTGATGGCGCATGCCATGGCTACAATAATATGTTTTGCGATGAGTACGAGCCGATGATGGTTGAGCATCGACAGTTAGAGTTTTACAGCCAAGCAAGATTTAGAATTTTAGCCGAGTTTGGCTATAGCATTGATTATGAGGATGAAAAAGATGAGTATGAATTTGACGATGAGGGAAACACCATATTAATCAATGGTACTACCATGCCTTGGGAACAAGTGAAAACTGATGGTATAGATTATTTTGCCCTCTACCTTATCGATGAACAGGGCCAAAAAATCCCACCTGTACGGACGACGAATTCACTTTTCAAGCCGTAATTAACAAAAAAAGTGTGTTTTGTCAAGCCATTGTAGATATAGCGTAGAGAGCTATGACTATGCTGCCATTAGATCTACTTCATTGCAG
>NZ_JALKIM010000120.1 GCF_023050945.1 Anaerobiospirillum sp. NML120448
ATTGTGTACCTATTACTTCTATATGGTTAAGAATAGTATAGTAATATTTATATATGGAAAAGCTAAGAGTAGTTTTTCCAAGAATTAGATGAACATTCCACTAGTGTCAAACTAGCCTTTTTAATGCTCACCCTACCAATTATTCGCACATATAAAACCCTCTAGAAAGCTGCCCCAAAAGTCTGGTAGTAATAATCCCACCGTAGTTTTTTACAGTAAAAATCCCCTAAGACTAAGCCAATCCTAATGGTATTTACTTTATGCTTACTACTAAGCGCTCATGCTAACAGCCTACTTGAATACAAGCAGCCTTGCCACGCAAGCTAGTAAGCAAGGGAGCAGGCAATCATGCATGCATGCAAGCTTGATTGATTGATTGATGGTAAATATAGTCTCAGACTTCTTTAGTATTATGCTTGGCACCTCAGGCATGCATATTGTGGTCAATGATGATAATTTCTTTGGCCGTATTATCTTGCCTCTTAATGGTCATGAGTTAAGCGATCGTGAAACCATTTATTACGATACTGATGGCCGACCATGGCGTATTAGCAAGTCATGGAAAAAATGCAAGCGCAAATAATCTCCAACTCTCCCTTGCGCTTAACCTTTGTAGCCCGTTAGCTTTTGGGCTTAGATGGAGTATTTCCATGAAATAAGGGGAGTTTAAAATAAATCATGAAAAGTCTCCCCTATGTCTGATGTTAAGTGTCGTATACTATATCTGTATTGGCGGTTAATAAGATTAACAGCACCTAGTTAATATGCCTTTAGGACATTATTGAGATGTTCCAAAGTGCACTTGTCCAAAACTCCCAAAGGAGGAAGTCCGTGAACATTGTAGTTTTATTCGATGCGGATCAGGATCAGCAAGAGCAGCTTTTTGAGCTTATGTCTGCTTCTTCTATGAGCGAATGGTTTGATAACTTAGGCTTAGATATCAGAGAAGATTGCTCTGTTAGCGAAGAGGATATCGACGAATTTGGTTGGGAAGATGTAATTAACAACGAGTACGATATGTGCTTTATCAGCCACACCGAGGGAAGTCCTGATTGGGACTACTTATGGAGTGGCTCAGAGCTTAATTGTGAGGAGCATAACCTTTGTGCCTTTTGCGTAGCTGGTATTGAAGACTTTGAGTACTTATCAGAGTTTGAGAACTTTGTTTACAGTGCATGGCAAGAAGCATTTGAGCGTTGTGGAATTACCGATTTTGCTATCATTTGCCAAGAAAAAGATTTTGCCCGCTGTGGAGATGGTGGTGTTTTATCCATTGATGCCAAGTGCAGAGGCTCTTATACAGGTAAGCACTTTATTTCTATGGCCTCAGCTAGAAACAATAATATTTTTAACACAGAGTTTGATTGCGAATATCTCATGGCCACACCTAGTGACAACATCAGCGTAGATGAGGTTCAAGGCGGCTCGGCTATCATGTCGGTAGATTATGCCAAGAAGTTTTGGTGCAAGCTCACTGGTGAAGATATCACTAAAGTAGAACAGTTAGACCTCGAAGATTTTATCAATGTGGTCAACTTCTACGACTATTATGCTATTGCCGATCGTATTCCAGAGGACTTCCTTCGCGAGGATATCCCAGAGGAGGATGATTATGAGCAGTTTGGTAATCTATTAGTCTGTGTGGCCTCAGACACTCAATATAGTGCCTTTGACATGGATACTTTAAAGGAAATGGAGCAAGAAAGATGCGACGGCAAGAACTTCTCCATTAACAAACTCCTAAAGAAATAAGCCCAGCTCAATACTAAGAGCTCACTAGGCCCAAGCATAGTACTATGCTTGGGTCTGATGCTATTTGCAGCCTGTAAACAAGATTAACAATAGTGCAATAGCACTTAAGCAAAGCCCTATATAATTACGCTCCCAAATCAGCTTGGCAATAGCCATAATCAGCACAAAGCCCCTATAGTTTGCCGTCTAAAGCTGACACTGACTTCATAGCAACAGAAACTGAGTTGGCATTGTCTAAGTTCCCGCTCCAATAAGGCAAAGATAACTCACACTTAGCATAGAGCATACTATGCTCTGAAATGAAGATCTCAGCAGGATAATAGTAGCCAATCAGACCAATACCTTGGCAGCATTGCTGCGCTAGGTGTTCAATCTGAGCTAAAGCCTCACCATTCATATCTGTAAAATAAGCATCAGCTAAATTGTCCTTGATACCATTAATCAGGTAAGGAAACAGTGCAAAGGGGCACCCAATAGTGGCTTATTGCTAAGAAGTTGTATGAAAGCGCTGAGGACAGGGTATAAGCAGCTTGGAGCTACTTAATAGGAATTGGGGCGGTATTAGCACTGATAAATAAGCCATTAATGATGGGGAAGGAACCTTTAAGAGGTGGACGGTACCATTACAAAAGCCCAAGGCTATGATGATAGCCCTGGGCTTTATTGGTTTGCTATGAAGCTAAAGCTAAAGCTAAATTAGCATAAGAATTGGTTGTAGGCTGTGTTGTCAGTTAGCTCAACATATGGATATTTAATATCGTTGAGGAATTGATCTAAGCCTTCATCACCCTTAGTAACATCAAAGCCACATAATACTGAGCAGTACTCAAGGCCTGAAATTCTAAAGTGGAATAAGGAAATACTAAAGGTGCCAGCTAATTTAGTTAAGAAGTCGTTTAGGGCACCCTTGGTCTCTGGGAACTCAAAGAGGAATAAACGCTCTTTTTCACCATCGCCCAAGTGACCACCAATCATATAACGGATATGGTCTTTGGCTAAGGTATCCTTGGTTAAGTCAGTAACATTGTAGCCACTAGCGGTTAGGGAAGCACTGATTTCATTGCGCTCTCTATCGCCATTAGTCATCTCAATAGAGGCGAAAATACGGGCTCGATCTCGACGGTGGAGACGATAGCTAAACTCAGTTACGTGACGATTACCGATGGTATTACAGAAGTTTAAGAAAGCGCCCTTGGCCTCAGGAATTTCAACAGAGAAAATACCCTCAGTCATTTCACCTACATCACAGCGTTCAGCCACCATACGTAAGGTATGGAACTTAACATTAGCGCCAGACATAATGGCAATATGATTACCGTTGCTAAGACCATGCATACGGACATATTTCTTTAAACCAGCTAAGGATAAAGCACCACTAGGCTCAGCAATAGCACGGGTATCATCAAAGATATCCTTCATAGCAGCACAGATTTCATCATTAGAGCAGGTAATAATGTCATCCAAGTACTCGTTACAAAGGCGGAAGGTCTCATCACCTGCTTGGCTTACAGCCACGCCATCAGCAAAGTGAGAAACAAAGCCAATATTACAAGGAGAGCCATTAGCAATGGCAGCCTTCATACAAGCTGAGCCCTCAGCCTCAACACCAATCACCTTAATCTTAGGGATTAAGTTCTTGATATAAACAGCGATACCAGCAGCTAAGCCACCGCCACCAATTTGCACAAAGATAGTGTCAATTTCATTGACCTGACCCATAATTTCATGGGCAATGGTACCCTGACCAGCAATAACATCAGGATCATCATATGGAGGAATGAGAGTTAAACCCTGCTCACGAGCTAAATTCTTAGCGTGCTCGTAAGACTCACTAAAGCTCTCGCCATAAAGTACCACTTCGGCACCATAGCGACGTACTGCATCCACCTTTAAATCAGGGGTGGTAGTAGGCATAACAATCACAGCACGACAGCCTAAATTCTTGGCAGAAAGAGCACAGCCCTGGGCGTGGTTACCTGCTGAGGCAGCAACAATACCGCAATCTAATTGATCACGAGAGAGCTGACGAATCTTGTTATAAGCGCCTCTAATCTTAAAAGAGTGAATGGTCTGATAATCTTCACGCTTTAAGTAGACCTTACCCACACCAAGCTTATCAGTAAGTTTTTCGAGCTTGTGTAATGGGGTTAAACGAGCTACTGGGTAAATGCGAGCTAGCAAGATTTTACGTAAATACTCCTGCCCACTTAATGCATATCCTTGACTCATTTTTCACTCCTAAAAATTTCCAAATAAAACGCTACTTTGCTTAAGACTGAGCTAAAAGCATAACTCTCAAGGATTTTTGTGCTATTAAACGAAGATTAATTTAATATCTTTTACTTTAGCAAACTAAACCCATGGTGTTCGAGGTCTAGTCGCTTAAACAAAGAACGCCGCTGCCCTAAATAAGAACTATCTATTATTGTTTCATAGCTTAAGATAGTGCCACCAAGACAACTACTAATCATGTCATGACTACTTTCAGTGCTTAACCTCTGGCTACAGTTAGCAAAGTAAAGCGCCTTAGCAGTAGACAACTTTCAAAACTTGTGTAAATCCTAACATGAGCCCCATAAGAGCAAGGCTTTTGCCCAAAACCAGAACATAGCGCCACCCTGCGCACTTTTAAAGTGCAAAAGCTCCACTACGCAATCTCCAAGTTCTTTAATGCCTTATATAAGCCATTACCTAGCTAGCAGCACAACACAATAACACTACCATGCCATACTATCAGGCGTTTAAACCTAAAAGTTAGCTAACAGTGTCATGTAATTTATTAAAAGTCAAGATTTATATCGAAAAAAATGTTTATTGGGAGATAATTTTTTCTATAAATCATGACATTATATGTGATATAATGTCAT
>NZ_JALKIM010000121.1 GCF_023050945.1 Anaerobiospirillum sp. NML120448
GCGCAAGATTCACTCCAGAAATGACCAAGCGTGACAAGATGTTTTTTCAGCATATTGGTTTAATCGAATCTTAGTGTTCCTGACAAGGATACTTCTTGCATGACACTATTCGCTAACTTTTAGGTTTGACGAGCGTAGCTGGATGTTAATGAGCTCCAATTACTTTAAGTACCATTTCCGTGCTGGTAATTTAAGCATTCGTCCAATGGCAATTGTTGACTTAGGCTGGAGTGAGGTTTCCGAAAGTGAGTCTACTTACTTTAAGCGTGACAACCTTACTGAGCGTACTGTTGATTTAGGCTTAGGTTTAGAAATTGAAGGCTCTCATGAGTCTATTGGCTACTTATTCCAAGTAACCGCACGTCGTAATGTTTACAACAGCGCTGACTCTATTGGTGTAAACCTCAAGAATGCTCAGGGCTATATCTCTTACGACTTAGAGAATCGTCATGAGACCACCTTTGGTGCTAATGCTATGGTATCCAAGCGTATCATGCAAAACATGATTTTAGACGTTGGTGCTGGTGCAACAGCTTCAACCGATGGTTCTTTAGGTGTTAATGGCAATGCCCGTTTACGCTATCTTTTCTAAAAAGTTGCTAAACAAAATCTTAATCATATAGTCAAATCAATAGGGGTGCTCAAAAAGCACCCCTATTTTTTAGTTTATTAAAGAAGACAAAACTAGAAGTTGGACGATATAGACGAACAACTAATCGCCGTCATAAATCTTAATAATGTATTTGTGGTTATCTTTGTAGAAAAAGGCAGGATAGTTTTCATTATCAACAATACGTAAAAGGTTGAATTGTTCATTAATGCTTTTATTGATATCCAGCTCACTATCTTGTGCATTTCGTTTTCTATAAAAACTTTCTTGGCCAGATTGTTGAGTAGCTGTTAACTTCTCGTAGTTAGCAATAAACTCTTTACATAAATCGATGCAAGTTTGTGCTTGTAGTTCTCTAATCTCATCATTTAGCTCATAGCCAGTAAGCTTTACTGTTCTTTTAATATAGAAAGGGCCATTATCTGCCTGCTCATCAGCCTCAAATAAAGTAAAAACAATTTCGTTCTTACCTTCTAGGATTTGCCAAGCTACTGGGGCCCAGCCTTTACCTTGAGGCAAGTCTGCTGCATGTACTACGATATTGTGCTTATGCTTATTAAGAAACTCTTTGGTAATGATGCGGTGATAAGAAAGAATAAATACCACATCAAAATCAGGAGTAACATCCTCGTGTTTAAAGAACAAATCTATATTGTTTTCAGAAGAAAATTTCTGAGCATATGAGATAAACCATTGGTTGGGTGAGGTTAACACGCAAAACTTCATAGAAAAGGCTCGTTGATGATATGAATTGAGTATAAGTAATGAAGATTATAGAGGAGGATAATAATTTAATGAATAGGTGGTTGCTATAAATTAGAAAGGCCCCCACATACAATGTAAGAGCCTAATATATATAAAGGAAAACTAAAAATACGTTAATTCAATTAGCCAAGCATTGAAAGGGCTAATTGTGGACGGCTGTTAGCCTGCATTAACATAGAAGTTGCAGCCTGCTGAATAATAGACTGCTGGCTTAAGTTTGCAGACTCCTCAGCAAAGTCAGCATCACGAATACGGCTACGTGCATCAGACTGGTTAGCAGCTACGTTAGACTGGTTGCGGATTGAGGACTCAAGGCGATTCTGGATGGCACCTAAGCCTGAACGCTGGCCGTCAACGTGAGCAATCATCTTGTCCATGAGCTCAATAACAGCTTTAGCACCTGAGGCGGTCTGTAATTGAAGACCACTTGCAGCTGTAAATGCTGTCTTATTGTCTTTATCAACAGCACTTAAAATGCCAAGGAATCTAAAATTACCAACATCAAATGAGATAGCATCGCCATTGTTTGCGCCGACCTGCAAGGTCATTTGGCCTGCTTTGTTAGTGGCATTTTGTGCTGTGGTGTTGTAAATAGAACCAGCAGTAGCACCAACCAATAAAGTCTTGCCACCAAACTTAGTATCTTCTGCAATACGGGTAATTTCTGCCATTAAAGCAGCACCTTCAGCTTTAATTGCATCACGATCTTCTTTTGTGTTTGTGCCGTTTGCTGATTGTACAGCTAAAGTACGAATCTTTTGAAGCATGCCACTAGTTTCATCAAGAGCACCTTCAATGGTCTGAGCTAAAGCAATACCATCATTAGTGTTACGGTTGCCTTGGTTTAAACCGTTGATTTGAGTGGTTAAACGGTCTGCGATTTGTAAGCCAGCTGCGTCGTCTTTTGCAGAGTTAATACGCATGCCAGAGCTTAATCTCTGATAAGTAGTACTTAACTGATTTTGTACATTATTTAAATAGCGACGGCCATTTAAAGAAGATACGTTTGTATTTACGTAAACTGCCATTTTTATTACCTCTAATACCCTTTCTATAAGTTCACAAGGATATTATATAAAAAGCAAATAACCCCTTAAGACCACAATTTTTGCTTAAGGGATAAAATTATATGACAACCAGATAATTTTAATTAGCCAAGCATTGAAAGGGCTAATTGTGGACGGCTGTTAGCCTGCATTAACATAGAAGTAGCAGCCTGCTGGATAATGGACTGCTGGCTTAAGTTTGCAGACTCCTCAGCAAAGTCAGCATCACGAATACGGCTACGTGCATCAGACTGGTTAGCAGCTACGTTAGACTGATTGCGGATAGAGGACTCAAGTCGATTTTGGATGGCACCTAAGCCTGAACGCTGGCTATCAACAGCTGCAATCATCTTATCCATAAGATCGATAACAGCCTTTGCACCACTAGCAGTAGATAAGATAAGATTGCTTTGGTTAAATGCAGCTGTATTTTTACCTGCTTGGCTGTGAATGCCGTCGAAAGTAAAGTTGCCTACGTCAAATGAGATTTCATCACCATTATTAGCGCCTACTTGTAAAGTAACTTTACCGCCTGTAGATTTACCAGTAGCATTATAGATAGAATCGGCTGTACTACCACCATTAAGAACGGTCTTGCCACCAAACTTTGTTTGCTTTGCAATACGAGTAATTTCATCTTGAAGTGCCTTAGCCTCGGTATCAATGGCCTTACGGTCATCAGCGGTATTTGTACCGTTTGCAGATTGTACGGCTAAGGTACGGATCTTTTGGAGCATTGAGGAGGTCTCATCAAGAGCGCCTTCAATGGTCTGGGCTAGGGCGATACCGTCGTTGGTGTTACGGTTGCCTTGGTTTAAACCGTTGATTTGAGTGGTTAAACGATCTGCGATTTGTAAGCCAGCTGCGTCGTCCTTAGCAGAGTTAATACGCATACCAGAGCTTAAGCGCTGATAAGTAGTAGTTAACTGGTTTTGTACGTTATTTAAATAGCGACGGCCATTTAAGGAAGAAACGTTAGTATTTACGTAAACTGCCATTTTTATTACCTATAGATACTCTTTAATTAGTGAAAAAATCCCTTAAGACCGCATATTTGGCTTAAGGGATAAAATTATCTGACAATAAGATAATTTTAATTAGCCAAGCATAGAGAGGGCTAATTGTGGACGGCTGTTAGCCTGCATTAACATGGAAGTAGCGGCCTGCTGGATAATGGACTGCTGGCTTAAGTTTGCAGACTCCTCAGCAAAGTCAGCATCACGAATACGGCTACGTGCATCAGACTGGTTAGCAGCAACATTAGACTGGTTGCGGATAGAGGACTCAAGACGATTTTGGATGGCACCTAAGCCTGAGCGCTGGCTGTCTACCTTAGCGATCATAGCATCCATAAGGTCAATAGCAGCCTTTGCGCCTGATGCAGTACTTAATAAAATAGCAGTACCAGCTGCATTAGTTGCTTTGGTTGCGTTACCACCACCAGCATTTTTAACTTGAGCGGTAATATCTTTAAAGGTGAATGCGCCAACATCAAAGGAGATCTCATCACCCTTATTTGCACCTACTTGAAGAGTAAGCTTAGCGCCTTTACTTCTATCAGCTGATTGAGAACCATAAATAGTGTCTGCATTTGAAGCGCCATTTAGAACAGTCTTACCACCAAACTTAGTTTGCTGTGCAATACGAGTAATTTCAGCAACTAAGGCATTACCTTCGGTTGTTAAAGCCTTACGATCCTCAGCGGTGTTGGTACCGTTGGCTGATTGTACGGCTAAGGTACGGATCTTTTGGAGCATTGAGGAGGTCTCATCAAGAGCGCCTTCAATGGTCTGGGCTAATGCAATACCGTCATTGGTGTTACGGTTGCCTTGGTTTAAGCCGTTGATTTGAGTGGTTAAACGATCTGCGATTTGTAAGCCAGCTGCGTCGTCCTTAGCAGAGTTAATACGCATATGATCTAGTAAAATATAATCATATAAACAATTAAGCAAGTTTTAGTTGAAATCAAAAGGAGTTAGCAATGGCTAACAATAGTAAAATTACATCGACAGATATCGAACTGTTGTATGACCTTTTAAAG
>NZ_JALKIM010000122.1 GCF_023050945.1 Anaerobiospirillum sp. NML120448
GCGGTACTATTTTTTTAAGCCTATTATCCCCTAAAATATGTAACCAATATCCAGGTATATCTGGTTCCTAAATGTAAATTTAGGGGGAAAAACAGCTTATAGCTAGCGTTTTATATAAGTAAGCTGCCCCTAAGTCGATATTTAGGCAAGGGGTACCCCTTTCGCACTGCATGCAGTACAAAATAATCTTAATAGGAAAAATCTTAGCGACGCTAACTAGTACATCAATGCTGTAATAATAATGCGGTTAGGTAATTACAGCAGTTACGCACTCTATCAAGTTTATTTTCTGGAGCAAAAAGCGCTGCTTCAGAGTATAGCCCATACCTTGCTTGCAAGGTATGGGCTTTATTTTATAAACCTTGATTTTTTAACTTAGCGTAATCTTTTACAGTAAGACCTTGTGTTGGAATGAAAGATAACCAAGCAGCACTAATATTGCGTTTATCATAGCAATCAATGGTCTTTTCGACCTCTACTAGCTTGTTTTCCTCATTAGTGACTAACTCTTTAATCTCACGCGATCTTGGCATTGAAAATATAGCATTCCTAAAATCAAAAGACTCTCCGCTAATTTCGCTAACTTCCTTATTTATACTATCTACATAGTCAACAAGCTCCTCAGAGTTGGCAATGTCCAGAGCTCTTAATTTTAGGTTGTAGATATACCAAGGTATATATTCAAAAGGAGATATATTGGCTAAACGACAGTTTTGTATAACAGTCATGATATTAGCGAAAGAAGATATACCTGCTGATGAGTTAAAGGTCATACTTGCTCTCTTTGCAATAACAGTTGACCTTAAAGATCTCTCCACACTATTAGTACTACACTCAATATGAGGATTATGAAGAAACTCACTTAATTGCTTGCGATCCTTCATCCAATATAAGACTGCTCTTGTCAATTTGCTGCTATACTGCGGCATTTTACTTGATACAAAAGTCTTATTATTTTTAGATGGCACAATTAAGTGCTGACAAAACGTTAAAAACTCCATGATCTTATTTAACATGACTACTAAGTAGCTAGTCTTGTTTTGTCTTACTTCATAAAGCTCATTGAGATAAGCTTCACTGCTAAGATCACTATACTTATCAGTTACAGAAGCATCATTAGAAAAAATTGCGTTAATTAAATAAAAGGCACTTAACAAGGCAACATTAGTTGCACTCATTTTATGCTCCTTAGCATATTCTTTTAACTTCTGAGGAAAACTTGTTAACTCTTCACCCTTTGGTAACAGCTCGTGGTATATCTCAATTAATCCTGATGATTCTAAGAATACGTATATATAACGACGATAATGAGCCCAACAACTACAATGGATAATAGGGTCACGCTCTGCACAATAGCTATAATCATGTAGTATTGTGTCATATGCGCCATAGCCATCAGTTAGTAAATACTTAAATAAACACTCTTCTGCGGAGAACATATCAAACATGTTCAGGCCGCTTACAGCGCTTCTAGTGCCACAATATTGTATACAGCATTCCTGAGCCTTTTCGGTATTTCCTGTTTTAATAATCCAGAGGTATTTTTGCTTAGTGCCTTGACCTGTAACAAGCTTGATTGGGGTCTCGTCACATAAAACAGTTGTGCTCTTTAAGATATCTTTCTTAGACTGTTCATTAACAATTGACAATAGTCTACCAATGGCTTTGAAATAGTTGTTGAACTCTAGTCTAGAGATAAATTCATCATTGTTACAAGCAGCCTCAAATAGTCTATAAATCGCATTTCTTGGGCTGTAAAGACTCTGCAGTGCAACAGCTAAAGTAGATAGTCCAACAGATAAACAGCACCCTCTAAATAGACGAGAAGCCTCAAAAGATTCTCGAGTAAAGCTAGATGGATCAATGGTTCTAACTGCAATTTTAAGTTCTATAGTTTTACCATCATTATCTACATGTGGCACTGTTTGGATATGTGTCTTATATGTTGCTGTCTTAGGAAGAATCTGCCAATCAGCGTGTTCATGAATCTCATTTGCTTTATGATTAGCATGTTTAATATGCTGATTGCGCAACTTACTCTTGTTTTTAGCGCAACTTTTAACATCATTACAATAATTATCCAGATTGAGCTCTGTAACAGTGCGCTTAGAGCGAGCTTTAGCTCTACACTGCTCTTCTTTTGAAAAATCATGTATAGGGCTTTCCTCATGCTCATTAGTCACTTTTGCAGCTAAACTTAAGCCATTATCAGGATCAGTTGTAAAAATAGCATTAATTTTATTTATCTGTTCCTGAGGAACATTGTAATGACTTAAGATTAAAGGAAGATTAATATCAGTTATAGATAATTCTTCATCATGCTTACAATTAGAGCATTTAATCTTATATACAGCCTCTAGGTTAGTTGTGATGTCACTTAAGCCTCTAGCATGAAAGACCTCATTATTTCTTTTAATAGAAGTAATCTTAAAGGTGCTAAGCTTATTGCAATGAGGACAAAGTCTTTCAAACTCATAAGACCCCAGTGCAACAGCATTTTCTACAGATGCAATCTGCTTAGCTTTTTCAAGTTCATCTTTTTCAAGAAAAGGGACTTGTAGCTCATCTCCACTGGTAGTAAGCTCTTTTTCAACTACATAGTTGTTACTTTCTTCAAGACAAGATAAGACCAAATCAACCTTTTCTTGATCAGACATGCTTAAATCTGGAGACATAAACTCGATTGTATGGCTCTTGTCAGACTTGTTTTTATTTTCTGACTTCTTACCAAGACTTGCCTTTAATTCAAAGACGTCCTTTGCTCGATCTCTTATATAGTTAAAAAACTTTTTAACTTTGGAGCACTTACTAAACTTTTCAGTTACTTGCTTTACAAGAGGATCTTTTTCACGGAAGTCGCTTGTTACATCAACACCTTGATCAAGTCTTTCTTCAACACTCTTGATAACCTCTTCCTCAATATCTCTAATAGAGGATAAGGATTTCTCATCCAAATCATCCACTTGCAATTTTTTGCGAGACACCTCGCTCTTACTGTAAAGATTTAAGGTTCTTCTCATTAGAGCTGTAACTTCAGCAACAGCTTCACTACGGGTCTTGGCGAGGAACTCTAACTCTTGTTTAATCTCTTTTAATATAGTTTCACAGGTTAAGGATGGAGTGTATGTTAGGCGAGCTTGAGTTAAGCACTCTTCTTCTTTTGGGTTAGTAACACTATTAATTTGAGCAGAAATCTTATTAAGGGTTTCCTGAAGTTTTAGTTCAAATTGATGCTCAGATGCTTCCATCTGGTTATTAAGTTTTTTAAGGTTTTCCTCACTCTTGTTTAAATCTTTTTGTAAAGATTCAGCTTCCTTAGTCTTTTGTTCCAAAGCTAAGTTAACTTCGCTATTAGCATGCTTTAAACTGGTGTTCTCTTGACTCAACTTTCTTTGAGACTCTAAGAACAGATTAACAATAGGAGTTATTTGCTCCTTATTCTCTACCGAGCCCAAAAGTTTTTGTAACTCATCTGCTTGAGTTTTACCTAGTTGTTGCGCAATTAAAGTAAAATTTAGTTCGTTGGACATAAGTAACACCAGAATTATAAAAAAAGGGAAGCAAATGCTTCCCTATTATAACTGTGTTCGCTTTAGTTATGTTTACCTACTAAGAGATATGGTGCCCTCAGTTAATAGCTTTTCTAAAGCTCGTCTGCTTATGGTAGTAGGTAATCGCCCTTCAAAAAGCATTTGTCTAAATCTGCCTTTCTTTAATCTTCTAGTTGCGCAGGTATGACCATAAGCATCAATATTAAAGATTTTGCATATGCTTAAAGACTCGTTAAAGGTGATTATTGTTAGTTGCTCAACTCCGTTCCAGTAAAAGTCAAAATAATTACTGTACAGAAGATCCAGCATTCTTGGAGCGCCATATCTTGCAGAAACAGGCTCATGGATCAGCACAATCTTTCCATCTTTAGGAAGCAACATAATTACCTCCTACTAAAAGCTTGCATAACTCCAAAATATGCTGTTCAGGGTCGTTTTCAGTCGTATAGGACAACTCAAGCCCCATATACTTAATTGACACCTGCTTTAAAGTACTGCTTGTGTCACTATCAGCAATAGCATCATCATCATCATCTATTACTGAGGTTATGCCTATAGGCACTATTTCATCTAAGTGCCCTTCAATATCTACACTTAACTGACGCACAGCAAAAGTTGAGATAGAACAAAGATTAGCTATAGAGTTGATATCAATGCCATCCTTTAACATGAGGGCAATGCGACGTTTAAGCCTTTCGGTAGCAGCTTCTTCTTTAATATGATATTGTTGCTTACCTAAATAATTAGCTCCTATCTGTTGAACTACATTAGGAGCAACCCCAAACTTTAAACCAATTTGATATGAGCTTTGCTCAGTATCCATAATTGCCTTTGCAATATCAGACTCGGTTAT
>NZ_JALKIM010000123.1 GCF_023050945.1 Anaerobiospirillum sp. NML120448
GCCCCTGCAAAGCCTGAGGTGGCGGAAAAGCCTGAAAGCTCAGCTAATAGCGATAGCAAGTCCAGTGAGGCTATGAGCGCTGCTGTTGAGAGCAAGCAGGAGCAAGAAGCCCCTGCAAAGCCTGAGGGGGCGGAAAAGCCTGAAAGCTCAGCTAATAGCGATAGCAAGTCTAGTGAGGCTATGAGCACTGCTATTGAGAGCAAGCAGGAGCAAGAAGCCCCTGCAAAGCCTGAGGTGGCGGAAAAGCCTGAAAGCTCAGCTAATAGCGATAGCAAGTCTAGTGAGGCTATGAGCGCTGCTGTTGAGGGTAAGATAGAGCAAGAAGCTCATGCAAAGCCTGAGGTGGCGGGTAATCCTGAGAGCTCAGCTAAGAACGATAGCGACAGCAATAGCAAGGATAGTGATACTAAGGGCGCTGCTGTTGAGGGTAAGCAGGAGCCTATGACGGAGGGCGCAGCCAAGCCTGAGGGAGAGGCCAAGTCTGAAAGCACTGCTAATAGCCAGAACCAGAATAGCCAGGATAAGGGCGCTGCTATTGAGGGTAAGATAGAGCCTAAGATGGAGGGCGCAGCTGTTGAGGACAATAAGCATGCGCAGGATATGTTAGAAGAGGAGCATCAGGCTTTAAATAGGCAAAAACAACTAGAAAATCAAGCTAATGCCACGGAAATGGAGTTATTAAAGGACGCTTTGATCGATAGTATTATTTCAAAACCACATAACAACTATGAAGAAGAAGAGCTTATATTCTAATAATAGAGCCACACTATATTGCCTATGTAGTGTGGCTCTATTGCTCTTAGCGACTTTATGGCCATTAAATGGTGTTCAAGTCTGCAAAGAAACTTAGCTTGGGAACTGGGCTTAGGAACTGGACTATTTGTCTAAACGCTGACGATTAGGGCTAATTTGCACTTTGATTGATCTTTTGGCCTCTTTATTCTTTAGGTCTTCTGATGAGTAAAGAATACGTCCATGCATACGATTAGCCTCAGTGGCGCTAACTAAGGAGCGAATAAGCTTAGGCACTTGCTCGGTACCATCACCACGAGCAATACCCAAAACAGAGGTAAACTCAGCGCCAATCAAAATGAGCCACCAATTTAAATAAATCCAAATCATTAATACAGGCAAAGCAGCAAGAGCACCGTAAATAGCTTCATAAGAAGAGAAGTTTAGAATAAAGGTTGAGAATAATCTTTTTAAAACCTCAAAGATTGCTGTTACCAAAAAAGCTCCCATTGCCGCATCACGAGCTTTTACCTTACATACTGGAATCACAGTATAAATTACGAAGATCATGCCTGCCTCTACTAAAAAAGGCAAAATATACAATAGTACTCGGACAGCAGAGTCCAATTGCATGTCTTCAATGAAACGTGAAGCAATTAATTTAGTTGAGACCCAAACAACAATTCCTAAGGACAAAGGGCCTACGGTTAACATAGTCCAATAAATAGCAAAGGTCATAGTAAAGCTACGCTTACCACCTCGCCAGATACGATTTAAAGCTTGATCTATAGATCTAATCAACATCAACGCTACTAAAAAGAGCATGAGCGAGCCTGTAATAGTCATGGATGCAGCATGGTTTACAAAGGTAGTAATAGAGTCACCAATGGCATCAGTAAAAACAGGCAAAAAGTTGTTGGTAGCAAAGGCCATCATTTCTTGCTTTACGGGAGTAAAAGCAGGAACCATAGCAAAAATAGAAAGCACAATAGTAACAGCAGGTACTAAAGCTAAAACTGAGGTATAAGCCAAAGCACCAGCTTGCAGGGCAATATCGTCACGCTTGATACGCCAAATAAAATACTTAATTAATTCTTTCATATAAAAATTACATTTGATGTTTTTAGCTAAGTTATCTGCTTTGTCACAAGCACTGTGAGAGTCTTATGCAGAGCATAAGGCACTATCAGAAAATATCATATTTCTTGCTAAACTCTATAGTCAAATTAACATTGCACTAATAGATAAGCTTTTTTCTACATTATGATAATCTCAATTATTTTTGCGCTAAAATAGCGGGGCAAATTTTGCAAGTAGCCTGTAGTAAAAGCGAGAATATGATCCCAATTTTTATTGTCACTAGGCTCATTTGTGATGGATCTACTATTTACCTGTTTAAAAGCCTTGCTATAGGATAGTACTAGGTAGGTTTAGTAATATTTGTGCTCAGCCATTTTTTTTATATTTCATGGCCCTGCTTAACTTTTCTTATCCATTTCCATCATAGTTTGTTCACAACAGCTAATTTGCAAATCACAGAATTTTCATACTTTAGCGCAAATCTGTAGCCGTTTTAGTATATGCAAGTTATAGCCACATTTGGCGGCACTTTTTAAAGGTATTTTTCATATGGATGTTCAAAAAATCCGTAATATTGCCATTATTGCTCACGTCGATCATGGCAAGACTACTTTAGTTGACAAGTTATTACGTCAATCAGGCACCCTTGACCGTACAGAATTAGGCCAAGAGCGTGTTATGGATTCTAATGCCATTGAAAAAGAGCGTGGTATTACCATTCTCTCTAAAAATACCGCTATTAACTGGCAAGATTATCGTATTAACATCGTAGATACCCCAGGCCACGCTGACTTCGGTGGTGAGGTAGAGCGTGTTATGTCTATGGTTGACTCTGTATTACTGTTAGTTGATGCAGTTGATGGCCCAATGCCACAGACACGTTTCGTTACCCAAAAGGCTTTTGCTCGTGGCTTAAAGCCAATCGTAGTTATTAATAAGTGCGATCGTCCAGGTGCACGTCCTGACTGGGTTATTGATCAGGTATTTGATCTTTTCGATAATCTTGGCGCTACTGATGAGCAGCTTGATTTCCCAATTATTTATGCCTCTGCACTTTCAGGCTGGGCTAGCGAAGATCCTGAGAACCATGGCGACAATATGGAGCCTTTATTCAATACTATTATTGAAAAAGTAAGCGCACCACAAGCTGATCGTGATGGCCCATTCCAAATGCAGATCTCATCATTAGACTTTACCTCTTATGTAGGTGTTATTGGTGTTGGTCGTGTAACTCGTGGTAGTGCTAAGCCAAATCAGGCTGTTACTATTGTTGGCGCTGATGGTTCTACCCGCCAAGGTCGTATTGGTCAGGTACTAGGCTATTTAGGCTTACGCCGCTCTGAGGTTGAAGAGGCTAGTGCGGGCGATATTATCGCTGTAACTGGCTTAGGCGAGCTTAAGATTTCCGATACTATTTGCGCTCCACAAGCTGTTGAAGCTCTTCCTGCATTAACTGTTGATGAGCCAACTGTTTCTATGACCTTCTGTGTTAACACCTCACCATTTGCAGGTCGTGAGGGCAAGTTCGTAACCTCTCGTAATATCGAGGAGCGTTTACGCACAGAGTTAGTTCATAACGTAGCTTTACGTGTAGAGAACACTGCTGAGGCTGATAAGTTCCGTGTATCAGGTCGTGGTGAATTACACTTATCCGTTTTAATTGAGCAAATGCGCCGTGAAGGCTATGAGCTTGGCGTATCTCGCCCAGAGGTTATCTTACATAAAGATGAAAACGGCAAGGTTACTGAGCCATATGAGGTGCTTACCTTAGATCTTGATGAGGGCAACCAAGGCGCTGTTATGGAAGAGTTAGGCCGTCGTAAGGGCGAGCTTAAGAATATGAACCCAGATGGTAAGGGTCGTGTACGTTTAGACTACCGTATTCCTGCCCGTGGTTTAATCGGCTTCCAAAGCTTATATATGACCTTAACCTCTGGTACTGGCTTGATGTACCACACTTTTGACAGCTATGATGAGTTTGTTGGTGGTTCCATTGGTGAGCGTGCTAATGGTGTATTAATTTCCAACGACACTGGTAAGGCTGTTCCTTACGCTTTATGGTTCTTACAAGAGCGTGGTCGTTTATTTGTTGATGCTGGTGAAGAGGTCTATGAGGGCCAAATCATTGGTTTACACGTTCGCTCTAACGATCTTACTGTAAACTGCTTAAAGACCAAGAAGTTAACCAACGTACGTGCTGCTGGTTCTGATGACAATATTATCTTAACTCCAGCTGTACATATGAGCTTAGAGCAAGCTTTAGAGTTCATTAATGAAGACGAATTAGTTGAGGTAACTCCTAAGTCTATTCGTATTCGTAAGAAGTACTTATCTGAGCTTGATCGTGTACGTGCTTTCCGTGCTAGCGGTGGCAAGAAAGAAGATAAGTAATTTTTAATAATTACTTATAAGTGAAAAAGAGGC
>NZ_JALKIM010000124.1 GCF_023050945.1 Anaerobiospirillum sp. NML120448
TGTATCTATATTAGGGCGGAGTAGTAGTTTTGGCACAAAAAAACTACCTCAAGGGTAGCATTTCTAAGAAATATGATAAATAAGCGGTTTTTGCTTAGAAATAAAAATTTAATAATGCCGGGCTATGGTAAAAGAATGATAGCAGCCAGCCTGATATTGGGCTAAAAGCAACCTTGCTAAAACAAGTATTGCTCTTAGCTCAAAAGGAAAGGGTTTTTTAACTAACTATAGTGCGATCACTACTGCACATACGGCAGGAATGATAATTTGGTTATCTTTAATTTCTACGCTCTTGGAGCTTAAAACTACCTGAGCATTAGGGGTAACTTTATGAACAATAGCACTGTCTTCAAAGTTAGCAATTACTTGAATCTGCTTGCCATTAAGCTCACGAGCAAAAGGAACAACATATTCTGCTTGTGGCTCTAAAGCTACGAACTTACCATCGGTTAAGATGTCGTGGTATGGCTCATTGTTCTTTAAAGCAATTAACTTCTGATAGAAAGCTAAGGTTGAGTCAGGATCATTTTGCTGAGCACGAACATTTAAGTTCTTATAATCCTGGTGAACCTTAAGCCAGGTAATCTGTGCGCTGGAGAAGCCAGCGTTTTTCTCATCAGACCATAAAACTGGGGTGCGAGCATTATCACGGGATTCGATATTGAGAATATCTAAAGCCTGACGCTCGCTCAAACCTGCCTCAAGAGCAACTTTGTAGTTATCCTTAGCAGCCACATCGTCAAACTCATAAATAGAGTCAAAACGAGTATTGGTCATGCCAATTTCTTGGCCTTGGTAAATAAATGGCATGCCTCTTAAGAGTACATTAACTGCACCAAAAGCCTTGGCACCATCAGCATTTTGAGCATGGCGTGGTAAATAGTAAGAAACGCCACGTGGCTCATCATGGTTTTCAATGATAGGGCACATAAAGCCAATATCATTAACACGCTCTTGGCTAGCAAAAATAGTATCGCGCCATTTAGCAATGCTTACTGGACGGTAACGGTAGCAAGCAGGGTACTTCTCATTAAGTTCACGAGCAGAGAAGTCGAAAATAGTGCTAAAGAAACCATCCTTACCAATGTAGTTGCTTAAAGACTCAGGGTTAACACCAAAGGCCTCAGCAACAGAAATGGCACCATGCTTTTTAAAGGTGGCATTGTTCATTTCGTGTAAGAAAGTAGCAGCCTCATCAGATAACTTAGCTGTCATCTTAGCAGCTGAGCACATGCCGTCAGGGGCATCAGCAGGAAGTCCTGGGAAGGTTAGGTCTTTGGCAATATTCATGATGGCATCAATTCTAAAGCCAGCAACACCCTTTTCAAGCCAGAAATTGATCATTTCATAAAGCTTCTGGCGTAATGGCTCATAGTACCAATTTAAATCAGGTTGCTCTTTGCAAAAATAGTGTAAATACCATAAGTCTTCATTTTCATGACCTGGTAATTTCTCCCAAACAGAGCCGCCAAAATAAGAGCGTAAATTGTCAGGAGGGCAACCATTCTTGCCTTCACGAATGTAAAAGTACTTGGCTTCTTCACTATTAAGATCGGCACAAGCTTTCTTAAACCACTCATGCTCGGAGGAGCAGTGATTGATTACTAAATCTAAAATGATGGAAATACCACGCTCTTTAGCTTTAGCTAAGAGCTCATCAAAATCTTCCATAGTGCCAAAGGTAGGATCAATGGCCTGATAGTCTGCAATATCATAGCCCTGATCTACAAATGGACTCTTAAAAATAGGGGATAACCAGACAAGCTTAACGCCTAAATCTTTAAGGTAATCAAGCTTAGAAATAATACCCTGTAAGTCGCCGATACCATCACCATTGGAGTCACAAAATGACTTTGGATAAATTTGATAGGCAACTTGGCCCCACCACTTATTAGACACGGTAATCTCCTAGAATCACAATCGCCTCTTAAGCTAACCCTAATCAAACTAGGGGTTCACACACACAAAGCTAAGAGGACTCTCCTCATGTACTAAAACAACATCTCCTGCTTGTAAAAAGCAAACACACACGCAAATCTTAAGCTACAAGCAGGAGCCAAAATATTCAGGCAATGTGAATTGTTGCAGTCATTTTTTTGCAAATGCATGCAAAATATTATCGCCTTAAGTGGTTGTTAGTATAAATTAAGATAAATTAGAAACAATCCAAAAAAATCATCAAAAAATACACTAAATTAACATTTGTTTGCAAATTTTGTGATCTGGTGCGCAAATTGATTTTGAGCAAAAATATTTAGTAGAAAACTTTATTAAATAGCGTAAATAAGAGATTTTTTGTCGTTAGTGCTAAATCATTCAAGCGTAAATAAAGGTATGTTAGCTTATCAAAGCAATAAATTTTTGAGTTAATAAATACACAATATGAACTTAATCACATTATCCTGTTGTTTTGTGCTGAGTAAGTCACATGTTAGTATAATGAGAGGTTAATATAGTGTATAAATTGAGCAATGAAGCATAATCTATCATATTTTCAAGGCCATTGTTCTACGACAAAACCTCAATATATGAGGTATCTCTTTAAACTTAATATTTTTAAGTTACTGCAACTTATTTCATGCAAATAAAGCAAATCCCTAAACCTTCAGCAACCTTGCCTAAGGTCATAATGGTATAGGGCATAAGGCCTATATAAGTACATCAAAGACAAGCCTAACAGCGTATACCAATAGCGCATATTAAGAGTAGCTTATAAAAGTTTCCTGCCCTCACAAGCTTTGCAGGGCAAAAGAGCAATGGTCAGGCGCTTTATATATTGCGATGTGAGTGGCTCTAATGTGTAAAACCTTACCAATTGTTGGGAATGTCGGTAGACGCAGTAGCTATGCTACGGTAGCTACAGACGCTTCGGCAGCTGTCGCAAGGGCAGTGAATCAGTAGACCTGTAGCTGGCTCTAGAGCGGCAAAGCTGTAGCTGTCGCTGCTGCAAGGGCGCTAGCTGTTAGCTTGCTTTTATAAAAAAGTCCTTTATCTCATAGAGAGGTAAAGGACTTTGAAATAAGATTTATGGAAAAAATCAAAGGAAATTATTTATGAGACTTTTATGTCAAGGTCTGGATTATTTTGGTCTTTACGTCGTTTTAACTCTTTGATAACTTCTGGGAAAATCTTATCTAATTTGTAGAAAGAGATGATGCAAATACCAGCTACAAACATAATGATTGGTATAAGAGTGGTGGAATACATAATAGCTTCCATTGCACTTGGAGACTGGGTCACGTAATTATTTACGTAGCCACCAAATTGCATTACACCAGAGGCAATAATGGCTCCTACGCCTGATGCTAATTTGGTTGCAAATGAGGCACTAGCGTAAACAAGACCTGAATGGCGCTCACGGCTAATGTACTCACCATAATCAACAGTATCAGGTAATAAGCTGAACATACAGGCATAAGTAAAGCCCTTAGCTAAGCCTAAAACTACTGCTACTGCCATATTGATGGAAACGGAAGAGGGGTCAATATAGCGAATTGATAGGGCAATAATTTCTACTAAGCTTGCGAAAATTAAGGCATTGCGCTTACCTATTTTTCTAATGCAGTAAGGCAAGAACAAAACCATAGCGCCAATTTTGCAAACATTCGTAATAGCAATAAAGGTTCCAACAAAATTAGCATCGTTTAAGAAATAGCGACAATAGTAAGTATTGGCAGTACTAAACACTACATCTGCTGAGAAGAGAATTAACATGGTTAATGTTAAATCGCAACTTGGGGAGATGGTTTTTAGCATTTTTTTATAAAACCCCACGCATAGGCCATTCTGAGTAAGGACGGTAACATACAGGGAACAAAAGCTCCCACCACGGTTTACCCAAAGCTTTTAATATGG
>NZ_JALKIM010000125.1 GCF_023050945.1 Anaerobiospirillum sp. NML120448
AAACGATCTGGCAGGCAAAGCCATCCAGAAAATGGACTATAGTGCTTATATTTCAGCCAAGGGGCTTACTTTTCGGGAGTAATTGGGCATGGGGAAACAGGTCTAAATAGACCTTAGATCTCCTTGTGGCCTGAGGCTGAGCATGATCTAGTCAAAAACGATCTGGCAGGCAAAGCCATCCAGAAAATGGACTATAGTGCTTATATTTCAGCCAAGGGGCTTACTTTTCGGGAGTAATTGGGCATGGGGAAACAGGTCTAAATAGACCTTAGATCTCCTTGTAGCCTGAGGTTGAGCACGATCACGTCAAAAACGATCTGAGAGGCAAAGCCACCCAGAAAATGGACTATAGTGCTTATATTTCAGCCAAGGGGCTTACTTTTCGGGAGTAATTGGGCATGGGGAAGCAAGCTAATAATAGCTTAGATCTCCTGTAGCCTTAGGCATAGCATGAGCAAATCAACAAGATCTGACCAGCCGACCCCCATGAAAATCCGAGCCCAGTGCCAATAAATCAGCCAAGGGGCTTACTTTTCGGGAGTAATTGGGCATAGGGGATTAAGCTATTAATAGCTTCCTTTACCTAATCTCCTTAATTTTATCAAGTTAACAATTCTTAAAATCTGTAGCCTTATGCTTTAGCAAGCTGATTTGTATCGTTTTGCTATCTGCTTGAGTTACCGATTAGCCCGCCACATCAATTTATCCTGTGTCGTTCCAGCTTATTTTCTAGGATGGTTATGTGCTGGAGCCATAATTATCCAGAGCTTAATAGAGATAGATTTCTAAAGGTGCGTAGAGGCTCATATACTCATCAATTAGCGAGATACTGATACTAGGTAATAGAGTATTACCGTTATAGCTAATATCGTGCTCTATGACGTTGTATAAGTGCTCTACGTGTGAGTAGAGTGATATCTAATTAAGCATCCTTAATGTTTGTTATGAGTAGCGCTAGATAATCGTTTAGCCATACAGCAGATCATCTAACATATAAGCATGAACTGAATTTTATCCCCGCCTGCTCATGCTTACGCAGGCTCGGGGCAGCGCCTAAGCCGTGTATGCAGCAGAGGTGCTTGCAGTCTTTAAAACAAGTACTTTATTGCGTTGATGTGGCACTTCAAATTGTTTCCAATTTGGTTACGCATTACTTCGAATCTTAGTGAATCTAAGTCAACTTAGTACCGTGATTAGTTATAGCTAAGCTTTTAAAATTTAGGCAAAATCTAAGATCGGTTGCGGCATGTTAGCGCGTCATGAATGCCGCTTCATGCCGCGCTAAACCACTATGGCCTAAAGATCTTACGCTACTGGAAAGATGTACCTAACTTCCAGGATTCGCTATAACCAAAATCACAGTACATGACACAGGTTAAATACAAGCTTTAAAGTTTTGAACAATCAGTGTAAAATGACTGTTAATCAGTAATTAAATCTGATTGTTCAATGATTTTTTTTGGGGGGTTGAAGCTTTAGATTCAGCCCCATTTTTTTGAGTATCACGAGATTTTTGTAATACTCTTTGCTCCTCAAGTTCTCGTCTCTTGCGATGAAACTCGTCTTGTCTGGACTTTAGTGACTCAATGTCATCATCCGAAGAGATAACAGGTCTAGGAGGTCTATTAGAATAAACTGTAGGAATACGAGGTATCGCATTTGAGTTTACCGCATCAACATAACGTTGTACTGAGGTTAGAAACTCAGCCTCGGACGAATAAGTCCTCTCCCTAATAACCTCTTGTTTAAACTTGTTAAACTGAGATTCAATAACAGAATTATCAATGCAGCATCCCTTATTGGACATGCTTCTTGTGATATTAGCTTCATCACAAATTCGCACAAACACGTCATGGAAGTACTGATTACCTCGATCAGAGTGTAAGATGTGCAACTTACCGTTTTTAGGAATCTTGCGAATGGCTGCCTTAAGGCTTTCGCATATCACCACAACCTTTGCTGATACGGCTACGGTAAAGTTGATAAACTTCTTAGCACCTACATCATATATTGGGCTAAAAAAGTACTTGATCCTTTTCTCGCCAATTACGACATACTCTTCTGAAACATCAGTAACAAGTAAGGTGAAAGACTCTTCTAGAGAAAAGCATCTGTCCACATGATTAGGGACAATGTTTTCATTCTCGCCCTTATAAGAGTTCGTTTTCCTATGATCAACTTTTGTGTTGACAACGAAAAGGCCAAGCTCTTTCATATAGTTACCAACAGTACGTGCAGAGACGTTAAATCGGTACTTGAGGATATTCGTTGTCCTCATAAATTTGGCAATTCGTCTTTGTCCCCACCTGCCATTGCCAATCTCCGTAAAGATTTCAAAAATGGCTTGTTTGAGCGCATCCTTGCTGTGATCAGCCTCATCAGGCTTTTGAAGGTTTTGATTGTAGTAAGCTAAATCCATTGGTTTAGCATCCACAAACTCACAAAGTTGAGCTACTGAATACTTGCGTGGAAAGAACTCTCGCATCAAGTTTATTGCTTCAAACTTGTCGGACTTATTTACGCTTAGTAGTTTTTTTTTAATACCAGAAGCGTTAAGAAGCTGTTCATTTCCAAGATGAATTTCATAAGCCAAAACAGTTGCCTGACACTGACCTACTAATGAAATGCAAGCGCTCTTTAAGGCTTTAAGTTGAACTTCTACAGGCAGATCATCAAACCCGTCAGAAAACACGTTTATGTCACGAGGACGTCCACCTTTGCGTTCTAGATCTGGAGTCCAGTCCTTAGCCTCAAAGTCAGGTAAAACAACAAAGTCATTACGGTTAAGCTTGGCTGGACAGAGTACTTGAGCTAACTCAGAAGCATCTGTGACGAGCTTTGATTCAGCATTCTCAATGGAATATTGAAGCTTTTCTTGGCTCTTCTGGTTTTCAACAGTCGCTTTAGTACGGTTTTTCCACTTACCACCGTGCTTAACTATAGGAGCCTGTGCTCTACCCCTAAAATTGCCGTCCTTATCGAAGCCTCGCTCATCGACTTCAAGCTCAAGAGTCTGCTCTTCACGTGAATTTAGGTGCTCATCTTTAATAACAAAGTGGACTGCACCTGTTTCATTGAATGTTGGAGCTGGCTCCGAATCTGACTGTTCACAAGGGCCTTTATAAGGCTGTTTAACGTAGTCTGGAATATCCAAACTTTGAATACAGGCATCCTTTCCTTTTGGCTTAACTTTCTTAGCTCTAAGACCAAATTGTTTGAAAGGAGAATCTACTTGAGGAGGGATTGCAGCTGGAATTACTCCTTCTAAAGGAGTTTTCCCACGCTTATCATAGCGTTTCTTGATAGGGTCTTTATGAGTACGAAACATCGCACAAACTGTTGAATAAGTTAAGCCGTTAATAACCATACATTCAACAATTGCGCAGTACTCAAGGTGGGTATATTGAGGCTTATTGTTATTGATATAGTGATCAATAAAAACCTCTTTACCATTATAAGCAAGGAAATTTACATAAATTTCAAGCATCGCCATGCTTACGCCGGTTTGCTTAGAAATTTCTTTATGAGGTGCTTTTTCGAGTAAAAGTTGACAAATTTTCTCAGCATTCTCAAGAGTCAATTTCGATCGATTGAATTTAGTATTTGACGGCATACTATGTCTCCTGTATTATAGGCGGTCGCAGCATAAAAGCTGCTCCCGCCATGTTTTTCTATGAAGACAAGTATACCCCATCATTTAA
>NZ_JALKIM010000126.1 GCF_023050945.1 Anaerobiospirillum sp. NML120448
TTGAGCACGATAAGGCCTATCGTTGCCATTATTATTTTTAATGAGCTTAACAATTGTTTTATATTTTTTAGTTTGTTGAACCTGTTGTAACTCATTATTAAGCTTATGGACTAAGATATTGCCGCATTTGCGAGCAAGATCTGAAAGCAAGCAGATCTTGTCAGTCAAAGCAGAACCGTTTTTAATTTCCACGCATAAAGTATGCATTAAAGGAGATTTATCCTCCGCTAATACATCAGGATTATGCTTTTTGCTGCTAGTGGCCATTAGTTTTCTGCTCCTGGATATATTGAATTACAGTATCTGCACTTATAGTGCCTACGGTAGAAATAAAATATCCCCTTGACCATAATACACCACATCTGGCATAAAATTTCTTTAAATGAGGAAATTCTTTAAATAAAGCAATAGCACTTAAACTTTTTAGGGTTCTAACAATTTCACACGGAGCGACAGTTTGAGGACAATCTATAAAAAGATGAATATGATCAGGCATAACTTCTAGAGCTTTAATGCTATACCTATACCTATACCTGACACATATATTTTGCAAAATTTCTTTGAGTTTGGTCTCTATATCACCTGTTAAAACTGAAAATCTAAACTTAGGACACCAAATAATATGATACTGAATCAAGTATTTAGCATGGGAAGCACTATGATATTTACTACTCATATTGTTCTCCTAACTAATACTTTTCACAAACACCAAATTTCGCAATAACGAACTTATAGATATCATATAACTTTAAACAAGTATATGAAACCACTATGAATTTAAAATAAATTTGCAACCCCATGGCGCTATACCACTAGGCAAGCCTAGTGGCTTGGCGCCTAACTTTTTGTCACAACAGAAGACCAAGTTGGTCAAATTACCTTTGATAATGATGAGAACAGGGATGACTTATTAGAGCCAGAGGATCTTAAGCTTAAGGTGGTTAAGGTCGAAGAAATTGATGAAATTTCTGGCCCTGCGGTAGGCCCTATACCTGGCATTGAGTATAGCCAATATAGCTTTGAGCTCGGTGAGTACGACATGATGCTGCTTTACACTGATGGTGTCAGTGAGGCGCAAAATGAACAAGGTGGCTTCTTTGGTGTGGAGCGTATCTTAGAAATTAGCAATAAGTCAGCCAAGCTAACTCCTCAAGGCCTAATTAAGGCTCTCAATGATGAGGTCAGTGATTACCGTGGTTACTATGCTCAAAGCGATGATATTACCATGGTAGCTTGCTCTCGCTTTGGATCTCACCACAAACAGCGCTAACAGGTGCTTAAGCTTTGGCCTTAGCATTGCCCATGGCATTGCCCATGGCATTGCCAAGGGCATGGGCATGGGCCTGAGCATTGGCATAGGCCTGGGCCTGGGCTGTAGCCTGAGCCCATAGCTTTTTCTTGAGCGTAAGCTCATGCACTACAGAGCTGTAAGGTACATTATAGGGCCTAGTAAGTGGCCCTTTATCATTTGCCTTAAGCACTTTATCTCTCTGAGTGCCAGCTAATAGGTTGATACTGTAAGTGTAAGGATAAGGGAGAGTAGGAGCTGACGAGGTGGGGTGTAGTTGGTTTAAATTTTTTTTGTGATGGACTTAACAAAGTTTTAGAAACACCTAAGATTGGGCCTTAATAATTGATGGGGCTATGATTTTAGTCATAAGTAAACACAAGCTGACAATGCCACAATAGCTGGGCGTTAGAGTTTAGAACAGTGAGTTTGCTTATGGATATTTCATTAATCGCCACACTGATCGCATGCGGAATTATTACCAATATGATGTCAGCCATTTTTGGTATTGGTGGCGGCGTGCTCATGGTTCCTATTTTTTTAACCTTATTCCCTGAATTTCCTATCCAAATGGTAGCAGCTACTTCTTTGTCTATAGTAATTGCTACTGCCTGTATTAACTTAGTTAATTTTATTAGACTGCACATCCCTCTTAGCTATAAGAGCTTATGCTTATGGTCTTTAGGTATGATTGTCGGCGTACAGCTGGGCTTTGAGTTGTCCTTTTTTGTACCACGTGATTTTATTGTCGGCTTTTTTGTGCTGACTATGATTGTTTTGTCCATCAAGACTTTTTTAAAACGCAATGCTGATAAAGAGTGCTCACTGCCTACTACTAAAGAAAGCTTAAAAGGTGCATCCTTTTGCACTATAGGTGGTGCTATTGCTGGTTTTACAGGTATTGGTGGTGGCTCCATCATGGCCCCACTTATCAATCAATTAAATTTCGTAGCCAAAAAACAAGTGCCTATCTATACCAACTATATGATGGTCATAGGTGGTTTGGGCAGTATGTATGGCTACATTACTAAGCCTATCGATTTTGAGGCTAGTGGTATGCTGCAATTGGGCTATATCAATCTATCAGTAGTGTTGATAGTAGTATCAGCCTCTTTTGTTACTTCTTTCTTTTCCATAAAAATCTCTAATTTACTTTCACCTAGAATAGCTAATGTGCTGCTCGGCCTCATTCTACTGTTAATTGGCTTATATACCTTTGTCTTAGAGATTTGGTAAGTTCAGTTTCAAACAACCTCGAAACGAGCATGAGACGACTGGATAGTATGGGCAATGTCTTCATACGTTAAACTCTAGTGGTCTCATGCTATTTTCTATGTGCTCACAATAAAATATCTTAGCTCATAGGCTTTCAATGCTCTCGTCATTTTGACTATAATTCATAGCTAAGTTTGAATGTTTGTTTATTCATGTAAAGGCACTGTAGTTAGTATCAGCAAAGATAGGTATTATCCATAGCTGTTAGTATGAAAGTGCTAAGCTCTTGCATTAAAGGATTGTTTATTATGTCAGTAGATAATAGTACCCTTGATCAATTAAAGGCTTGCCAAATAAGCCAAATGGAGCATTTGCCTAAGGGTAGTTATCTTTACCGACAAGGAGAAACAGCTTGTTCTTTTTACTATATTAAGTCAGGATTAATCGGCCTTTATCATATGGTGGATAATGGTAAGGAGAGCTTAATTCGTCTGTACGATAATGATCAATTCTTTGGCTATCGTACCTGGTTCTCTCCAGGTCAAACTTACCATTGTTCAGCCAAAGTCTTATTGCCTGCAACCTTAGTTAAAATTACTCCAGATTCGCAAGGCTTTTTAGTTAGCAATCCTGATTTAACCTTACGCTTGCTTACTGATATTTCTGATGAGCTGGCCAATGCTGAGAGCCGTTTAGCCCATATCTCTTATGATAAGAGCCTCAAGCGTGTCTATGATGCGCTCAACTTCTTATACAACACTTATCCTGACTACCCGTGGTCTTATCGTGAAGTAGCCGAGTTTGCAGGCTGCGAAACTGAAACTGCCATCCGCATCGCCCGTGAGCTCAAAAAAGAAGGCAAACTACCTCACAACCGTGAATAAACCAAGCTAAGCTCGCCCGCTCTTAACATAAGGGCAAGGCTCACCTTTAACCTAACAGCAAGGCTCTCCTACCTGTCCAAGCCTTGCTGCCCCACCTAACTCACCTAAATAGTCTAACAAGCTTAGGCATGCCATGCCTCGCTAGTACTAGATTTCAAAAGTTCGTCACCCCCCCTATTATGAGTAATATGGGGGAGACAAAATAAAATTGTTGGTGCAGCAAATAGCTTTTAACAAAGGTAAAGTCAATCTAACTTTTAGCATACTA
>NZ_JALKIM010000127.1 GCF_023050945.1 Anaerobiospirillum sp. NML120448
GTTACGCACCATCAACTACAAAAGCTTTTAAATGCATCCTTAACTGGATGTATAGTCTAGCTCATGCTCCTGTGTCTGGAGTATGAGCTTATTTTTTTCTGGCTAATAGAGCCTTATAATCTTTTGGCGTTAGGCCTTTATAAGAAATAAGGTTAAGCCATGCGCTAGAGGTATTTCTTGGATCATAAATACCAACTTTATACTGCACACAACACTCTTTACCTTCTTTATCCTTAACATTTTCACAAATGTAAGAACGACTAGGCATTTTTAATACCTCATCGCTGAATTTATAAGGCATTCCTGAGATTTTTCTCATCTCTTTTTCATGTTGCTGTATGAGGTCAGGGTTTTCCATAAGATCCCATGCTCGTTGTCTTATGTTAGCTTGTAACCATATCAGATAATCTGTAACATCGACCTCTGCATACATACAATTAGTGATGATATTATGTATGTTAGCATAAGCTGATAGACCCTCAGGGCTATCCATCCAAAAGGAAACTCTCCTACCAATAGCTAATGGCCTAATAGCTCTTTCAACACCAGATTGTGAAAGCTCAATATCAGGACTATCAATAAAGTTAGACATAGTATTACGAGAGTTAAACCAATAGAGAACACCTTTTGCCATATCTTTATAGATTAGGTCTGGGTTCATTTTGTAGGTTTGACGTTTTTCGTTGTAGATAAGTAGCCCTAACTTACCAGCAAGCAACTCCATAATCTTGTTTAAAATGTAAAGCAACTTCACTGAGTGAGTATTACGGGCCTCTGTTAACTCATCCTTATAAGCAACAGAAGTATAGTCAGTATGTTTCGCATTGACCATTCCATCTACAGCAAAGATTGCATTGATTAGGTAATATACTATCAGTATTGCTAAATCAGTATGCTTAATTGCCTCAGGATGATTGGCTAAAAATTTCTTTAAGTTAGAGCCAAATTGTGAAAACTCAGTATCTTTCGGCAACAATTCATCGTTATAAATTGTTAGTAAACCACTATCTTTAAGATAGACATGAAAAGGTCTTCGTCCGTGAGTGAAGCAGGACGAGTGTTGCACGTTATCAGCAAAACAGCCTTTAGAAAAAAGCGAAGCATAAACACCATAACCATCTGTCTTAACTTTTATTTGGTTTTGCTCTGCTCTCAATGTTCTGATAGGCTTTAAAAAGGAAATACAACTTTCCTTAGATCTGCTAGAAAAAGATTCAAAACAGCATTCCTGCTGCTCTTCTGTCTTTCCTGTTCTTATAGCCCATATGTAGTAATTTTCAATTTTTTTATTTTCGCCAGAACGCACTTTGCCTGTTGTTTCATCAGCCAAGATGCTTGATGATCTACTTATAATGTCGACTTTACTCTGCTGGTTTACACCATGCACCACTCTTCCTAAGTCAAGAACATGAGCATTATATGTCTGCCTTGAGCATATTTCACAGTCATCAACAGCGTTAGCAAACATCGTATGTATAGCATTAGTTGGTGGATAAAGACATTTTAGAGCAGCGGCAACAGCAATAGCTTCAATGGAAAGAGAAACGCCTTTAAATAAAGGTATAGCCCCATTAACTTTATAGTTAAAGTTAATAGGATCTATTACCTTGACACCGTTATACTCAATAATAGTGTGTTCAGTAGCTACATTGGCAATATCAGAGTTATATTCAATCTCTCTTGCTTTAGCTTTTCTAGCAGAATTGTTTATATCATCAACTTTAGCTACATTGCCCTCTTGCTGACTTAAGGAAGCTTTAAGATGCTCTTTATGTTTAGATTCATCATAAGACATAGGAACGTTCTTGGCTTGCTTATATTTGCGAGCATGCGCCTTAACATCTGTAGTTATGTAGTTAGCATTTTCAGGATTATTTAAAGAGTTATCTTTCTCGAGGAATGCCTTATTAGCAAGACTGAGTCTTTCTTCCTCTGATAAAGATGTATTGCTAAGTATTTCTTTAACTTTTTCTTTAGAAACATCAAACTCTTCAAATAGAACTTTGCAGACATTCAATAATGATAGAGAGCACTCAAATGAGTGTTGACAATTAGGATCTTGGCTTTTTAAGAGATACTCAGGAACTAATACCTTATGTAATTTATTGTTTGAACAGTCCATTACAGAGTTTTCACGCACTATATGACTGATCTTAAACGTATGAGTCTTATTACAAAGAGGGCATATCATATCAACACTAGTAGCTTTAGTACTAAGTCTATGACGAGTTCCTACAATGTCAGCAGCATATTTATCTACTTGTTCATCTATAGAAATAGTTATCGGCTCATAGAGGTCGCCATTAGTATGAGTTTTGCTAACAACAATTTTGCTAACATCCTCTAAGACATCAAAAAGAACAGTGGTAACAGCTTGGGCGTTAATAGGAGCATCACTACCTTCATTAATTAAGGCAGATAAAGCTTTAATAGACTCCATATTTGATACAGAGCTTAGCTGTTCATGATATTTATTCTGATACTCTGACTGCTCTAGAAGATACTCACGTTTTGGAGCGCCCTCTTCACATATTTGTGCTAAATCCTGTACTTCTTGATCCATTAATTGGTCGTGTGAAGAGAAAGAAAGACCTTTATCATCATCATTTGTAGACTTAGATGAATTACTACTTTTTCCAGTGTTTTTCTCACTAGAATTACCTATACGCATTAGTCGAGCGTTTAGGTTAATGATCCTAGTACTCAAGCTTTTTGATACTGTTAAGTTTTGCTCAAGAGCAAGAACAGCGTCTCTAATGCTAGCTACATCATTAAACTCATCCAGTAAACTAGATAAAAGTTCTAGAGACTTGCTATCTAACGCTGTTTTGATATTTTCAAATGCGTTCTGATATTGGTTAAGCTTATCTGTTAAGGACTTACAGCTCTTCGATAACTTATTGTTTTCTTTAGTAGCTGCATTAAGTTGAGTTTGAAGCGCATTAAGTTGTTCATTAACTTCTCGATTATGATTCATCTGCTGCTCATTTTGAGCTTCATATTTAGCCAACCTTTCTAGTTGATGATGGAGTTTCTCCAGCATATCAGAATCAAACCCTGTAGCCGAGTTTTGAGCTACTTGTGAGCCATTGGAGGTAATAGCAGTTTGAATCAATGCCTGAAGCTCTTTGATGTCCTGAATATTCTGGTTAACAGTTTTGTTGTTAGACTTGGACTTGGACTTAGACTTGGCTCTAAACTTAGACATAGCTAATCTCCAAATAAAAAGGGGAAGTTACATCATAACTTCCCCAATTATATACTGTTCAATTGTTTCGTTTAATACCTTGATTTATTGATTCTTGGAATTGTTCCCGTTTGAAGTAGTTTTTCAAGCTCAGAGCGCTTAATTAGAGTTGGCATTAGATTGTTACGAAGAAGATATTTAAAGCGTCCTACCCTCAATCGTCTTTTAGCACAGGTAATACCGTGTTTATCAACAATGAAGATTTTACATAAAGTAAGCTTCTCGTTGAAAGAAATTATCGTTATTGGATCTACACCATTCCAAAAAACATCCAAAGAGTTGGCATTTAATAGAGCCAACATAGTAGGAATTCCATAATTTGCACTAATAGGCTGATTA
>NZ_JALKIM010000128.1 GCF_023050945.1 Anaerobiospirillum sp. NML120448
CATAGCCCGGCATTATTGATAGGTATCGATTGGTGCTTAAAGAAAAACCTAAAAATTTAGTGTGAAAATTTGGATCGTTTTGATCCATTTTTTTGCCAAAATGTTGTATCTAGTAAAGTGATAAAAAATATCAGAAATGAAAATTATTGATGTGCTAATTTAGGGCTCTAGAATTTCTTTCAACCTATAAGCTTTTTTAGCAAGATAAGTTCTCGCTATTTAAGCTCTAAATGAGGAGCCCTAACATGTGCAATTCTAAAGACGTATCCCCAAAAAATCAAGAAAACCAAGAGAGTCAGGAAACCTTTGTTAGGTCCGTTCAAGAAGTAAAGAGTGACGTGTTAAAAATTGCCAAGAATATGGCCGAAACCCATGATCTTGAGCCAGGTAAACAAATCACAGTCCAAGAGCTTTATGATTTAGCCCAAAAAATTAGTGCTCCTACATGGACAGGGCGAGGCAACGTCTGTCAAGCACATCACATGGGGGAGGCTAAACGACTGCTAAAGATATTAGCGGAAGGTGTGCCTTTAACTAAAGATCCACAATCAGAATACCCTCCAATAATAACATTGGCCGTAGCTCTATCAGCTGCTCTAGGTGAATTACAAGGGGCAATTCAAGTCGAAAAAGCACGTATGAGAAAGGAGGCTGCTGAAAATAATATTAGCAGCTGTACTTTTAGGGAGCAGCAAGATTTCAACTTTGGCGGAATGGTGGGACACTCTCACCCTAATGAAACGTTAAAGAACTTCAATGTACAAGTTGGTTTTAACAATGATGAAGTTGTTATTGATAAGGACAGCCGTAAGGAAGGTGGCTTATATAACTTCACTATTGGAGGAAAGCTTTATGAAAATATCTGTTTAGAGCTTGTATTAACTGGAACCTTTATTAGGCAGTTATTTAATCAATTTGTAACTTCATGTAATGTGCATGCATTCGATCCTGTGTTACTTGTGTTTGCTCTACTAAAAAGTGCCTCACAAGGCTTTAGAGACGATCGTCCTTATGCTGTTAAATCAGTTACTGAACTTTGTAAAGACAACTCATCAGCTCGTAATTTAAGGGATTGGTTAACTAAAGATAGTTTTCATAGGTTTTTCAAGAATTATGCTTCAGTAATTATCCAGCTGGTCTATCATGAAAGTAGGCATCTGATTTATCAAAAGTCCAATGATTTTTTTGCAAGTGAAATTTTTAAGATGCTTGGAGATAAGTTTGGCGTTGCTGATTTCATACTTCATGATGGCATAACTAATGTTGTTAATAATGAGACTGGCTTGCATTATGACTGTAAAGGCAGTGGATCTTATCAAACAGCCAACAAGTCTCAAGGAAACAAACGCTTTAACTCTTCTGGACGTAATAGCCACACAAAAGATCACTGCGCTGTATCTTTAACAACAAAATGCCCTGTAAACAATACTATAACCAAGGGTACTGCTGGTGAGGCAATGAATGTAGATAGCTATGCATTAACTAAGCTTGGCAAGATTTGCTTGATAATGGATAGAGGATACCGTTCAATCGTGCATTTAATGTTAGCTCAGTTTTATGGGCATTATTTTATTGCGAGAGAACTAACAACTTGTAATTACATCATCATGAAAGTGCGAGATCTCCATGGTAATGAAATACCAGAGTTAACCGAGCAATTACAATTCAAATCAGTGAAATCTCCTGAGGCACAAAAGGCAATTGAAGAGCATGGTATTCTAGATTTTACTGTGTTTGCTTCTCGCTATGTTGAGATTAATACAATACCTGATCTAATAGACCATTTAATTGATAAAGCAAGATATAAAAAACAACATCGACGTAGAGCATGCATGGGAAGAGCTCGCATAATTGCGGCAACTAGAGATTGGAAGCACAAAGATGATCATAGACTGATTATTGAGTGTCTATCTCGTCCAGAGTTAGACCTTGATGTTGACTATGATGATACTAATATGAATACCGCACCCTTTAGGAATAAAGGCGATGATTCCAAAGAAAATACTGAAACTGCAGATGCAGCTGCTGAGGTTAAAAGTAAAAGCTCCTCCGATAAAATTATGTATTTGGTAACTAATTTGTCAAGAAGCCAAGCTTCTGCATTAGACGTACGTTTGCTATACATTCTTAGATGGGTTATTGAGCTTTTTGCTAAGACTGAGAAACAAAATTACTCTCTACAAAAGACCAATGCTCGCCACCCAAATACTGTTGTTAATTTACAGATAGCTAGTCTAATTCTAGGTGCGCTAAATAGCTTCGAAATATGTAAAGCAGGAGGATTTATAAGCAATGAGGATGCAGCATATGACATTGAGCATTTGCTTATTCATCAATTTGCTGCAAGCCAAGGTATTACTAGAGAATATGTGGAATTAAATAGCTTTCTTGGGGCACTAAAAAAGCTTTCAAACAATGAAACTCCTAAGAATTCATATAACCCACTTGCTGCTTTGCCTAAAGCTCTTCAAGAGGTAGCTCGTCAAGAGCAACAAAACTTTAAAGGAACAGTATTTTTTAGAGCAGAAGACTTTAGAGCTCTACAAAATTCTCGTAGCAAGAACTTAGGAATTTTAAATTTATCTGCTTATGCAAGAGATCTCCTTCTAAGAAGTGCACTACACGGAGATGCATACGCTCTTGAACAATTCTCTAAGTTTGATAAGGCTATGAGTAGACTAGGCTATAAGAACATTCAATCCGCTATGGTAATTAGGGAAGTTCAGGAAGATTGTCAAAGGTATGATATTCCAATTGATCTGGCAATAACAAAGCCTAAAGCTCCACCTCAAATCTCTTTACTTCAAGCTGCGTCTCTGCCATACATGGGGAACTTAATTGATGAATGTAAGAAAGTTTATACTTCATCCTTAAAAGAAAAGCCGCTCCTTGAGAATGAAATCGAGCAAATTGGTTATTTATTGGATGATTCTGCAAAGAATATTTCTGAAAGTGCTCTGGCTACACATATCTCTTTAAGAGCATACGAAGAAACGAAGGATAACAGACTAGTTTTAGCTTTTATTATCGGTATGGCTATCAATAAAGTAAATGGCGATCCTAATGACCCTTCAGATGTTCCAAAGTCAGAAAATAGCGATCCTCCAGAGTCTGAAGATAGCTTATCTCTAGCGGCATAAAACCCGATTATTCTTAAAAGTCAGTCATACATATTTGTGGGTAGGTTTAAAAATGAACAAACCAGCTTAGGATAGGTGTGCTCAAAAAAAACAGATTTAATTGAGGATCATGTATTTGGAAAAATGTCAAGTGTTGCAATAAAAATAAAACGGCATTTTGAGCCGTCATTTTTCATTATTCAACATAAAATTTTGTAAAAAATCTGTATCTATATTAGGGCGGGGTTGTAGTTTTGGCACAAAAAAACTACCTCAAGGGTAGCATTTCTAAGAAATCTGATAAATAAGCGGTTTTTGCTTAGAAATAAAAATTTAACAATGCCGGGCTATG
>NZ_JALKIM010000129.1 GCF_023050945.1 Anaerobiospirillum sp. NML120448
AAGAGCTTGTTGAAGTGCTGAAGCTTCCTATAAACTACTTGGACATACCTGCACATAAGAGTACCACATGCTAATGGATAGCTACAAGGTACCCAAAACATCATATAATGATACCCCACATTTTTTTGCGGGGATGTAGGTTATACTCGTTATATCTAGGTAGTCAATTAAAAAAATCTATAAATTTAAAATAAATACGCTCTTTTGACGATGATCAAAAAGTTGCAATGTTTAGATAAATATTTTTGCACTTAAATTTAGCAATTTTCCTTATTTAAGATTTAATGGTGCCTAAGATGCACCAATTTAAAGCTAAGTTTATTTGAGACTGACCAAACTTAGATTTAGATTTAGCGATAGCCTAAATTAGAAAAAGTTTTTTTAAGGCTGAAAGGAATCGTGCTTACTAAATTGCGATCAAAGCTCTTTTTTTCTTAAATTATCCTCATTATAATATCGGCAGCAACAAAGATTAAAAGCCTACTTGAGCAACTCACAAGCTCTATGAAGACTTGCTTGTTGCGATCCATTGCTATTAGCTTAAATTAAACAGCTATTTTTTTCCTTCCGTTTTGCTGTAAGAACGCATATCTGCACTACCCACAACAATCACTCTTTTAGAGTGCATTCCTGCTAATAGCGTTAAGTTCAATTTAGTCAACATCATTCTCTGAATAATATATCTTTGCTATTTGGTATTTATGCCAATGGTTCTCCAGCTAGATCTTATTTTCATAAGATCTAGAGGGCGCTATTGTCATAAGTCATCTTTATGATATTTCAATCCAAAATTACCATTAGCTTAATAATATTGTTAGAGGATAGGGGGCTTTACAGAGTTTAAGGAGCTCTTGTGTTTAGATTTACCAAAATTATTGGTGCATTGGTTGGAGCACCAGGAAACCTTGGTAAAGAGGATATGGTGCAAGGCGCAACGAGTCGGACTCGTAGTGCAATAGAGCGTTCTAGCCAAGCTAAATCGGAGGTTAATGAAAAGTATCGTGAAATGGTTGAGCGGTACAATGCCAAATTTTCACCAGGCGGCAAGTGTGAACCAAGAATCCTCAATCGACTTGATCATAAAGAAGAGCGTATTGCTAAAGATATCGAATATTTGGATAAGATGAAGTCTCAAGTTGATAGTGCTTTAGAGCGCTTTGAGCTTAAAACAGACCAAAAGGACGATAGTAAAGACCAAAACAAAGAATAATTGGTTTTGTCTTAGCAAATCTTTAGTCAAGTATTTAATAAGCAGCGCTCTCTAACTTCAAGCAAGAATAAGCTGGAGTGAGTGCTGCTGTGCCTGTCTGTCCTTTATGAGCTCCATCAATGCTTACATGCTCGCCATAATCAAATCAGAGCTTTAGTGCTAGCCATACCTTCCACATCAGATAAAAAACTCTTCTTCATGGCCAAAAGCTAAGAACTGGTTCAAGTAAAAATGTTGTGGAATCAACAAGCTAATCATACTGTACTTATAAAGTAGCACCTTTAAGAACGAGCTATTTTAGCTGTTTATTTCCATTTTCTTATAAACCAGTAATCCAGTCTTCCTAAGTGATCCTACAGGATTTTTATTTGATCCAAGAACTCCATACTATTAATAAGCTTTATATTAATATGTATTTACAACACCTCCCTCCTGAGCAAGGTCTTAATACAGATAGATAAAATGTCTTATTCTTGTTAAGATTACTTATCTAGCTAAATGGGCGTAATTACCTACAAGGATAGTAAGCTCGTTAGCGAAAAGATGCTATGCTAAGTTTTAATAATCAGAGTAGGTCTGTAGCTGGTCATTTCTGCCACCATAATTATTGTTAGTTTTTTGTACTGGCATTAATGCTTAAGTAATTATAGGAGGATCAATCATGCTTCCATTTGTGTCTGCTATTATTAATATTTTTTCTGGAAAAAAAGCTGATGAAATCGAAGAACTGGTTAAAGGTGCAAAATCAGGAACACGTTTTTCTAAAACCCCATCAGACCAGGCTAAGGCTCAAGTTAATGATAAGTACCATGATATGGTAGAAAAGTATGATGCCAAGTTTTCCTCAGGCGGTAATTGTGAGCCACGAGTACTAAATAAGCTCGATCATAAGGAAGCAAGAATTAAAGAAGATCTTGAGTACCTAGACCGTATGCAAGATCAAGTTGATAGAGCCTTAAGCAAGTTTAAGTTAAATGAGCAAAAGGACAAATAATTTCTGCCTACCCTCAAGCCTTAAAACTAACCTCTTAAGCCAACCTCAAAGAGGTTAGCTATAATTTTCGCCTCCTCTAATGCCTTTGTTTGTCCTCATAGCAGAGCAAAGCACAGCGCACAACATGCCTTGCGCTAAATGCTATGCGCTAATTCCTATGCGATAAGAGCCAAGAGCTAATAGCTAAGCACTTAGCGCACAGCTGTTTCTTTCCTTGTATCTTAGAGAGAGCCCGAGCCTTTAGGGCTTAAGATTTTAGGGCTGATTTAAAATAATCATCGAAAAGTTGATTGGTTTTTCTTTTGAGCTTCATAATTCTAATTAGAGGTTTAGACCATTTAGCAAAATGAGGCTTAAGCGGAGTTAGCTCTTTAGGCAGCTTTTGCAAGTTAGGGTAGCTAGGGAAAATACGGTAGAGACGCTTGTAGAGATCATCAATTATTTTTTCCTGCTTATCAAATTGAGTATAGCAACGCTCTAGTTCTTCCTCTTCCTCCTCTTGAGGATTAACTAGAACCAGATCTCCCAAAAGATAATCGTAATCGTAATTATCAAGGCTAGTGGTAATTTCACGTAATTGCTCGATACGTTCTTCTAATAGGTTAAGTTGCAGGCATGCCTCAGTATATTGCGGTGAATATAGAATAATGCGCTCAATAATTTTGCGATGATAGGAGTTGAGAGTAGTGGAAATATAATTCTCGGCATGAGCCATAGTAATACGCAAGCGTGTTTTGCAAAGGTCAGCTTGCCCATTTGCGGCCAAAATAATATCTTGCAACTCTCTGAGTTTTTGCAAAACTGCTGTATCGTCAGCGTCTAAATTTAGATCAAGCAACTTAACACTTTTAGACTTAGAGAATATGTTCTCCTTTTTAAGGATAAGCTCTAAGTTTAAGATCGACTCACCATTGCTATTGGCCATCAAGTTGGGGCAGAGAATTACCAAGCGATCAAGGATGTAATCCTCTTTTTGTGTTTGCCTTAAATGCTCCAAGGCGATTAATTCGATATCGCTAAAAACAGGCGAACTAGAGGCATTAACCCAAATTATGGCAGAGCAAGTTTTTAATAACTGGCTCTGAATGATTGCTAGATTAGGAATTGTCAACAAATTAAAAGAACAAACTAGGTACAACATATTTTATTAAATATGTGTATATTGTAAACTAATACTTTATGTCTTTACTTTAGGGGGTTGTCATGCGTGATACTTACGAAATT
>NZ_JALKIM010000130.1 GCF_023050945.1 Anaerobiospirillum sp. NML120448
AAAAGCGTTAAAAAGCTTGATATAGCGTGGTTCTATAAATATTAACACTAGGATAAATTGGCGAATATATAGCTGTTAGCAAACCCGATATGATTTCTTTACAAGATTTAACTATTATGCGTGGCACTAAAGTTCTAATTGAGAATGCTAGTGCTACTATTTTGTCAGGACAAAAAGTCGGTATTATTGGTCGTAATGGCTGTGGTAAATCAACTTTATTTGCAGCGCTGCAAGGTGAAATTGCCCCAGAGCTAGGTTCCATTGGTATTCCTAAGAACTTAAAAATTGCTACTGTTGCTCAAAAGACTCCTGCCTTAGAAATTAGTGCGCTTGATTATGTCATGCAGGGTGACAAGACAGTTAATGCTCTATTGGTACAAAGAGAGCAGGCCTATGAGAGCAATAATGGTGAAAAAATTGCCCTCATTGAAGATGAGTTGGGCATGGCTGGCTACTGGACTTTAAAAGCCAGAACAGGTGCTTTGCTTTTGGGCTTAGGCTTTGGCCCTAATGAGCTTGATCGTCCTGTTAAAGAGTTCTCTGGTGGTTGGCGTATGCGTCTTAACTTAGCGCAGGCCTTGATTTTTAAGTCCGACCTTTTATTGTTAGACGAGCCTACTAACCACTTAGATTTAGACACAGTATTGTTCTTACAAAACTATTTGAACAGTTATGAGGGTACTTTACTTTGTATCTCTCACGATCGTGACTTTTTAGATAGTTTTGCCGACCATATTTTGCACTTTGAAGAGGGTAAGGTAGTTTTATATCCTGGTAACTACTCCTCATATGAGCGTATTAGAGCTGAGCGTATTCGTGCTCAAAAGGCCGCCCGTCGCCGTGAGGAGGCTATTTTAGCTCACATGCAAAGCTTTATTGATCGCTTTAGAGCTAAAGCTACCAAAGCTAAGCAGGCTCAATCTTTAATGAAAGCTATGGATAGAATGCAGCTTACCGCTGTAACTCAAGAAGAGTCTCCATTTTCTTTTAGCTTCCCAGAGCCTGATCGCACCCCACAAGTTATTGCCTCTTTAAAAGATTTAAATGCAGGCTATCCACAGCGCAAGAGTGCTAGTGTAGCTCAAGAAAATGACTTGGATGACTTTTCATCTAATAGTCCTACCACTCAAGCAAGCCAAAGTGAGGCCTCAGAGCAGGTAATTTTATCTAAGGTAAATTTACAGCTGTTAAGTGGTGATCGTATTGCTTTGCTCGGTAAGAATGGTCAAGGTAAGTCTACTTTAATTAAAACTTTAGTAGGCAATTTACAGCCTTTATCAGGTGAAGTGCTTATTGGTAAAGGTATTAAAATTGGTTACTTTGCACAGCATGAGCTTGAGTCTTTAAATGAAGACCAAAATGCTTTATGGCATTTATGGCGTATTGACCCTGAGGCTAAAGAAAAAGATTTACGTACTTTCTTAGGCTCCTTTGCTTTTAAAGGCGATAAGGTTTTTGATAAGGTAGGTACCATGTCAGGCGGTGAGCAAGCTCGTTTAGCTTTGGCTATGATTGCTTACCAAAAGCCAAACTTATTACTTCTTGACGAGCCTACTAACCACTTAGATTTAGAAATGCGTGAGGCCTTATCTGTGGCCTTAGCATCCTACTCAGGTGCTTTAGTTTTAGTATCTCACGATCGCCATTTAGTAGAGGCCATTGCAGATAAGTTATGGTTAGTAGACCAGGGTAAGGTTAGTGAGTTCTTAGGTGATCTTAATGATTATCAAGAATACCTATTGCGCCGTGCTCGTGAGTTTAGAGAGCAGCAGCAAGCTTTATTAAATGAGGCTAACAATAAGGCCCGTCCAAGCCAGTCTAATAGCAGCGCAACTCAGCCATCATCCTCTAATAGCTCTTATAAAACTAAAGAGCAAAAGCAACTTGAGGCTCAAAAGAGAGCTGCACTCAGACCTATCAAGCTTAAAATTGAGGCCCAGGAAAAGCTTATGGCCAAGCTTGAACAGCGTCTTAGTGAAATTGACGAGCGCATGACTGATAGCTCATTATATGAGGGCAATAAAGACGAGCTTGAGGCTTTAATTTTAGAGCGTGCTCAACTGAATACTCAAAAAGAAGAGGCTGAGGAGTTGTGGTTAGAGCTCAATGATGAGCTTGAGAGTGCACAACAAGCTTAGTAAGTTTTAGGATTTATTAATTTTTTAGGGGCAAATATGCTTAGTTATCGTCACGGCTTTCACGCCGGAAATCATGCTGATGTGCTTAAGCACATGGTGCTCTGCTTATTATTAAGAGCACTCAACGAGAAAGATAAGCCATATACCGTCATTGATACCCACGCTGGTGCTGGTATTTATGATATGACCTCAGCTTTTGCTCGCAAAAATAGTGAGTTTACCTCAGGCTGGCTTAAGGTAGCTGAAAATGGGGTGTTACAAGAGCTAGTTCCTGAGTATTACGAGGCTTTTGACAAGGCTCAAAAAGAACCATATGCCACTCGTGGTCAAATGTACCCAGGTTCACCATTTATCGAGTATTGTTTAGCCCGTCAGTGCGATAGCATCTTTTTAAATGATGCTCATAAGGCAGAGTTTGAGAGTTTATTACAGATTTTCAAACGCAAGCGTAATGTTCGTGTTGAGCTGCGTCAGTGCCAAGATACTATCAATGCTTTATTGCCACCATTGAAAAAGCGTGGTCTGATTTTAATTGATCCTCCTTATGAAAATGAGCAAGAGTATCGCTGGACTGTGGATGCTTTAAAGCGTGGTTTAGGCCGTTTTGAGCAAGGCATTTATGCTATTTGGTATCCAGTATTAGGCCGCTTACATGATCACTCTAAAAATTTAGTGCAGCAAGTAAAGCGTCTTAACCGTCCTTTGCTCCAAGTAGAATTACGTGTTACTGAGCAGCAGGAAGAATATGGCATGTGTGGTAGCGGTATGCTCATTATTAACTACCCATACATGATTGATCACAAGTTAGAGCCTATTATTGGCGAGCTCTATCAAAGCCTATGCGATCCAAATTTAGGTTCAGCCAAGCTTGAGATTATCAATGCCAAAGCTTAATTCCTAAGTAATTTCCACCTTCAAGCCCTCCTAAGAGCAACCAAAAGACACTCTATTTTGTTTGACTTAAATTTAGGAGGGCTTCTTTTTTTAATAGCCCATCCTACTCTCCTTCCAAACTTAATTACAGTCTTGCTCTCATACTGGTGCAGAACTAAAAAAATCATTAGCAATTAGTAGAAATTCCAAGATTCTAATACGTATATACTGTAAACCACTTATAAATGCGGTACAATATACGTACCATAATGATACGTATAGTTGATATGAATAAAAGAACCTCAAATTGGGATTACTCAAGCAT
>NZ_JALKIM010000131.1 GCF_023050945.1 Anaerobiospirillum sp. NML120448
AGAGAGTCAATGCCGACCTGCTGCGGCCATTTTTGTGCAAAAGCTGCGACAGTGATTTTGCGCAAAAATGGCCGCAGCAGGTCGTTTATTTAGCATTGACGCTCTTGGTTGGCCCTGTAAAATTGGGCTTGGCGATGTCAGTTTGCGTAAGCATAAAACTGACATCGGCTAGAGGTTAATATACGGATCCTTCATTTAAGTAGATCCTTGCCCCATAAGACGATCGCATACTTCGCATATGGTGAACCCTTCCCTAGAATAGTAGATATGACAAAACTTGACGCTACTACGGTACGTTGGGTAGGGCACGATAAAGGGGCCAGAAAGAGAGTCAATGCCGACCTGCTGCGGCCATTTTTGTGCAAAAGCTGCGACAGTGATTTTGCGCAAAAATGGCCGCAGCAGGTCGTTTATTTAGCATTGACGCTCTTGGTTGGCCCTGTAAAATTGGGTTTGGCGATGTCAGTTTGCGTAAGCATAAAACTGACATCGGCTAGAGGTTAATATACGGATCCTTCATTTAAGTAGATCCTTGCCCCATAAGACGACCGCATACTTTGCGTATGGTGAACCCTTTGGCGCAAGCTTGAGGGCTTGATTTCACGTACAGGGATCCCTATGCGCAAGCTCTGTGGGCTTTTGCATATAACGCATAGAGGATATGCTAAGTACTACCAGTAACTCGGTTCACCTAAAAAACCCGTGGGGGGTGGCTAGTTTAAGCGGAGGTACAAAATACATATTAGGTTAATATAGTGTACTTTTTCTTAACAGCACATAATACATACTTTATGACAAACCTATCAAAAGTGATGTTCATCACACTTATTTGAAATAGGCATTTAAAGGCTAACATTTCAGGCAAAGCCAAAACACCATCATATGATTCATATCAGAGCTTAGTTGTAACGTACTTAAAGCAGTAATCAATATAGGTGTATATTTTTCAATGTTGGCTAGTGAACAAGAACTAAAGTGTTTTGGCAAGAAAGAGCCTAAATTGGAGGTAGATTTTGTAATGAAAATTACCAAACATCAGACATGGGGGAGACAATTGGTTATTTATCAAAATGTTCATAGCTTTAGTGGTTGAGCAGCCACAATTCTCTATAAATGACCTACAACTGAGGCAAGCAAAGTTGCTCATTTAAAGTAAACAGTTGATTGTCTCCGCTATGTATGTAACATAGGTTTGTTGTATACGTACTTACGGCCACTTAGTTTTTAGATTACGGCTATACTCTTGTCTAATTCGTAACCTCACTACATTAACAAAACTATCCAAGTTCTTAATACCAAACTTAGCTTTTTTGATGAGCTTAACTAGGTTATTGCGTCCCTCTATTGGCCCTGTAGTTAGCTTGCTTTCAGCAAATCTAGCTATGTTAGGCAGATGTTTAATAAACCTGCGAACCATCTTGGTTATTTTACTTTCGCCAACTTGATTATTATTAATCAGTTGATGAATGGCTTCATCATCGTAGCCTTGGTTTGATAGAATCCGAGGTATATTATCCAATTCAAACTCATAGCAGCATGCCTTGAAGAGGCTCTTATCTTTCTTACAGGCAGTAAAAACCTCAGAATTTACTTCAATCTTAAGCATATTTTGACAAATAATTAAGATTTGCTGCCTGAAGTCAGTATATGACTTTGCATTGTCATAACAAGCAAGAATATCCTTATATATATCATGAAAAGCTTTAATATCAGGATGTGACTTTAAAAGAAGATTTAACTTAGCACGTTCACCCTTTTTAAGGTTTTTTCCTCTTGAAAAGAAGATTCTAAAAGCATCTTTTGTTTCATTATTAAACAAAGCTTTCGCTTTGCTATTATCAGGCAGTAAAGAGACAACTGCTTTGCAGCATTCTGTCAAGTCATGAATAACATGACCTATGATATGAAAACGATCAAATGTAATTTTACAGTTGGGTAACACTTCTGTAAAAGCGCTTAGGTATGGTGCATTCATATCACAGGCTATTGACAGATCAGGGGCTATTTTTTCTTTTCCCCACTCAAAAAACGACTTAATTGCGTTCTTATTGTTTTTTTCAGTGACAAAAAGTAAATCATAATGGTCTACATCATAAATGAAAGTTAAATAGTGCCGATGATGCATAGAAATTTCGTCAATCCAAATACGACGTATAGTATAGTCAGGAACAACAAAATTGCACTTCCAAGTTTTTTTCTCTGACACATTGGGAATGTCACTTGATAAAGATGATACATTTTGCTCAGGCTCTTCTTCCCTGACTAAATTAGATGATGGACTTGAGTTAGCACAAATATCAGAGTCACAGCTTTCCTTAGGCTCTTCTTCCCTGACTAAATTAGATGATGGGCTTGAGTTAGCACAAATATCAGAGTCACAGCTTTCCTTAGGCTCTTCTTCCCTGACTAAATTAGATGATGGGGTTGAGTTAGCACAAGTGTCAGAGTCACAGATTTTCTTAGGCTCTTTAATAGGATTTATATCCTCTTGTGTCAGGTTACGCTCTTTATCACAATGATCTTCAATCACTCTTTTAACATGATAATCAGAAACCCCAAGGAATCTCGCTGCTCTTCTGTAGGTTATGCACTGTTGATCAGTGTGGGTTTTAATAATAGCTTTAGCCATGGCTCCTGTTAGCATAGAGTGCTTATTCTCTATGAGAGCCTTTGGCGTGAATGTTCTAGAGCATTTAGAGCATTTATAGCGAACACTGTGAAATAAAACTGCTGTAGGCGTTCCACAAAGATCGGGATGCTTAAACCTTCGCATTGTTGTAAAGTGGCGATGAAAGGCGCTATCGCTATTGCCGCAATAAGGACAAACATTCGGAGGGGTTTGTTCTACCTCAACAAGTACTCCAGTTAGCTCATCACTGTTAGGATTTTCCCGTCTTGGGATAACTTTTGTGACATGTACGCCTGGAACATTTAAACCATATAGCTCCTCTAGGGTAATATAATTGGTTTGCTGATTGAGTTGATAAGGAGTATTATTAATCATAGTAAGGAGACCTCATTTTGGTTTTAATTATTTGGTCTCCTTATTCTAGCCACCATCAACAATACAAAACATATATACAGATCACATAATCCTACCTTTGACTCCCTTCTTTTTATAACTCATATAAAGTTAATATAGTGTAGTTTTCATTTTCTAACTTTTAGCTTATCTAATCCAATCCCACGGGTTTTTTAGGTGAACCGTAACTCTATTGTGTTACTAGATCGGCTTATTTTGGGTTTTCTCCCACTGGTTCTTATACTCTACAGGAGATAATCCATTTAATCGCTCCTGAGGACGGGCGTTGTTGTATTTTGAAATATACAACT
>NZ_JALKIM010000132.1 GCF_023050945.1 Anaerobiospirillum sp. NML120448
GGCAACGACTCAACTATCTACAAAGGCTTATCTATGCTTAGTGTAGCTGCGACCTATGTCTTTACTATGGTGTTACCCTATATTAAAATCGGGGATGTAGGATATAAAAGTCTCCAATAAGAAAAAATAAATGTTTAATTATTAATAGCAAAGCTGATAGCTAAAACCACTAAGAGCTTTGCTCTATATATAGTCCATGATTTAGGGACTCTGGGTGCAAATTTGACCTTAACAGCTGCTAAAACTAAGCTTTTAGCAACATTACCTTTTAAGCTCTATTGATGCGCTGTCTCTTGGTTGTAGCTTTTTTAGCTACACGCTTAGAATTGGCCTCAAAACTGGCATCTTTAGTAGCCATATCAGCTTCAATTTGAGCCTTGGTTCTACGAGTGCGCTTAGGCTTAACCTCTATGGCATCCTTAGTAGCAGCGGCCTTGGCTTTAGCCTTGGAATTTGCCTTTACAGGCTCAGAAGCCTTGGCTTTAGAAGCTGCCTTAGTTGCAGTAGCCTTGGCTGGAGCTTTCTTGCTCTTAGCCTTTACCTCTACCACCTTCTGAGGCTCAGCACTCTTAGCAGAGGCCTTAGCAGCACTCTTAGCTTTAGCCTTGGACTCTGCCTTGACAGGCTCAGAAGCCTTGGCTTTAGAAGCTACCTTAGTGGCAGTAGCCTTGGCTGGAGCTTTCTTGCTCTCAGCCTTTGCCACTACCACCTTCTGAGGCTCAGCGCTCTTAACAGAGGCCTTAGCAGCACTCTTGGCTTTAGCCTTGGACTCTGCCTTTACAGGCTCGGAGGCCTTGGCCTTGGAAGCTACCTTAGTTGCAGTAGCCTTGGTATTGTCAGAGGTTTTAGCTTTTGCTTTAGTTTCCTGAGCTTTAGTTGCGCTAGGAGTTGCACTTTGGTCTTGGATAGCTGTATGGGATAAGGAAATACCAGCAGCTTTGAGCTCTCCATTAACCTGATCTAGCATGGAATTAAGCTCTTGGATATTGTTGGTAAGCTTATCCATAGCCTTTTCATGTTTGGTAATAAGATCAGAACTAATGAGCTTATCTTGGCCTGATTTTGAGACATTATTATTGTGCTTGGAGCTGACTAAGGTATTCTTAAATTGATCCTTTATCTGCCATTTACTTTTAAGCGCAGTAATCTTTTGGTCAAGTTGTCTTTGAGAATTGTCTATAGCAGCTTGGCGCTCACGCTTTTTAGCCTCCTCAACCCTGTCATCATAATCAGAGCTACTAGAAGAATCTGAATCACTTGAGCTATCTTTGATTGCAGAAACAATAGCGGCGCCCACGCCAACAACAGCAGCTCCAATTAGCCATGGCAACATATAAAAGTCTCCTTTAAAACCAACTATAAAACCTAATTAAATTCTTAAGTATCGTGATGCTTGTGTTTATCACTATGAGTTCGGGCTGATATCAATGTGCTTTTAGAATTATGCTGTGTATCAACTGTATCAGCATTAGCGGCGCTAGCCGTTGCAATCGACCTTTCTAAACTAACCAAAAAATGGTTAAGGTCTCTTTGAAGTTGAGTAAAGATATCGTTTTTGATGTGAGGAGGTGGATTATCCATGATAGGGGCTGATCTGCGCATAAAGCATCCTCTGCATATGAGAACTAAACTAAAAAGAATTACCTAAACTTATGGTTTTGTTAGTTTTGAACGGGTGCTCTTATGATTAAACTTTTAAAGCTTAAACACCCAACACAGAGAGGATATATATAAAGCTAGCTAGTTAGCATAGAAACTAACTAGCTAGCCAGTAAGGATAGTTAAAATAGAACCTTACCAAGAATCACATTAGCTATTAAGCAGATCTTTGTGCTTTCTTACCAGCCGATTATACTCCTCTAAGTCTCGGTTAAAAGACTCTTTAAGAGCATTGTACTCCTGGCGAGTGCGCTCTAAGCGCTCTTGGAAAATTTCTTTGAGCTTATTAATCTGCTCAATAATAGCATTAGCTTCATTTTGCAGTTTAGTAAGCTTAACGGCATCAATAGAGGACTTAATGTCCTTTTTCATGGCAGTAATGTTGGACTTTAATAGAGGGATGCAAGACTTCTTAATTAAAGCTTGCTTATTCTCTACAGAGCCCTTGGCGTAAGAACTAGAGTCTACACACAAAATATTGTAGACATTCTTACTTCCAAAAAGATCAGTTAGTTGATTCTTGATACGCTCAGTAACGCCATCGATCTCAGACTTAGATACGGAGCCACTGTTGGTTAAAACAAAAATGGTGCTAGCAAAGAAAGTTTCAATACTTTGATTCTTGGCAATGAACTTTAAGTAGTCGACTTCCTGAGCATTGAGTTCACCAGTAGTGATCTTGTGTACGAAGAGGTGAATATCAGCAGTAGCAATGGTCTTAAGGGCTGTGGCATTATCGTAGTCGTCAGCATTTAAGCCTGGGGTGTCGATATATAAGCAGTCCTTGTACTTGACGGACTGTTCTTTGCGGGTTTCACGCTTATCAGCTACAGAGAAGGTTGAATTGTCAAAGGAACCAATAATTTGGTTTAACAAGGAGCTTTTTCCGTGGTTGAATAAGCCAAGAGCAACCACACGAAACTCATTTTTTAAAAGCTCGTGGGTATATTTGATGAAGTCGTCCTTTTGACGCTTTAAATCGGCAGGGATCTTGTTAACATTATCGTATTGATTGAATTGGGCACACATAATATGACCTTTAATATCTTGATTGGTTAGGCTCAAGACAAACCTAATATAGGTCTTCCAGACAATTGGCAGTACTAAAAAGATTTAGCCACTGCACAAGCTAATACCATTAATCATTAGATCGTTTCGGGCAGTATTAAATTCACTGACTTAGACCGCTAGGTAGCTTATAGAAATTGTCAAATCCTACAATATTAAGCAATTAAAATTGCTGGTTTGCCAGTTAAGGCTCCGAATCTAATAGCAGCATAGAATTACTATTAGGTAAAGAGATAGTGTCGTTAAGACTCGATAACTTATATGAGATAGTTTTGTAAGTTTAGTAATAAGCTAAACTTTGCAGTACGGATACAAAACAAATTAATCATCATTACACTTACATGGTTTTGAATAAAACCTAAAGCACAAAGGATCAAACTCACTCCTAGGATTAGGAAGTTGTTGATCTAAAGATAAATTAGTTTTGATAAAAGATAAAATGTATCATCTTTTATAGCTCGAATTATACCCTACATCCCCGATTTTAATATAGGGTAACACCATAGTAAAGACATAGGTCGCAGCTACACTAAGCATAGATAAGCCTTTGTAGATAGTTGAGTCGTTGCT
>NZ_JALKIM010000133.1 GCF_023050945.1 Anaerobiospirillum sp. NML120448
GCCTAATCACTCTTAAAATGCCAATTCCTTTCTAACTCAAAGTATCTAAGACTTTGGCGTGGAACCAATGTATCCTATTTAAACAATGGGAGGGATTTTTGCACCCTAAATAAGTCAAAATCAAGGAATCAGGTATAAAATCTGAACTGATGTTAGCAAAAAATCATAAGTCTAAGCATCGTTAGAGGGGGGTCAAGTCATCTTGTCCAACTTTATAGTAACTTACAGCATTAAGACTTTGAATAATAGAAGTTCCCAAGAGATAAAGTGGTTTCAGAAAGATCTAATACGGCTTTATGCTGTTCATCACCAGAAACAGTACCAGAAACAGTAATAGCATTAGCACCACTAGTGTTGTCTAAGGCTAAAGTACCAATGGAGAGCTTAGAAAGATCTGCTTCGTTATTGGATACGGTTAAAGAACCTTTCTTTACACCAATCTTATCAGCAGCATAAATACCGCCATCAATAGTTAGCTTAGCTGAGCCACCAGAAACTACAATACCCTCTGGGTTAGAGGTAATATTGCCAGTGGCGGCCTTAATTTTATTATCAACCTTGGTAGTGCTAGAAAGAGTTAACGTATCCTGTAAGGTGTAAGGCTTGTTGTATGCAGTGCTTTCAAAGGTTACGTCCTTGGCCTTTAAACCAGCTAAAGTTGAAGCGGCAGTGCCTGCTAAGGTTAAATTTGTTGCATCTACAGTAACTTTGCCTGAGTCATTTGCAACATTGCCATCAACACGAACATTATTAGCTTTTAGGGTTGTGTCTGCACCTGTACCAATAACATTAGCAGCTGCGCTAGAGGCTGCGGCAAATGTTAAGTTAGCACCAGTACCAAGAGTAATTTGGTCATTGCCAGTAATGTCTAAAACAGCATTAGTTGTAGATACTTTAGTATTCTTAGCTAAGTTATCTAAAGCTTTCTTAGAAAGGCTTAAAGTTGTTAAATTAGATGTATCTGCGCCAGATACTTTAAACTCACCAAGAGCAGCACCAGAAGTAATTGTTGCTGCGTCAGCTAAGGAGAACTTACCTGGACCAGTTAAAGTAATCTTACCAGCTGCAACAATTTCACCATTGTTAATAGAAAACTCTTTAGGAACAGAAACAGAGTTATCTTTTACATCTTCGGTTGCAAAAGCCAGTTTAAGCTCATCGCTTGCTGCGGTAGTGATCTTACCGCCATTCATAGAACCATCAACTAAGGTGATATTAAGCTTTGCAACATTAGTTCCTTTGCCGTCACCAGCAGCCTTAATTTCGCCACTATTGATTGTTAAATTGCCAGCTTGAATTACACCAGCTTCAAGACTATCACCAGATTGAACCTTAACAAGAGCACCTTCATTTAATGTAATAGAGGTGTTTTCACTATAGGTATCGGTAATAGTTTTACCAATAGTTGATGTAGAGCCGATATCTAAAACAGCCTTACCAGCAGCAACACTATTTTTACCAATGGTAATTGAGCCTGCCTCAACTTTACCAACTTTATTGGTATCAAAAGTAGTCTTTAAAGTACCAGTCTCAATGTTAATTGAAGAGGCCTTTAATGTTGCATCACCAGAGCCAGCAACGCCAACCAATGACAAGCCTTCTGTTTCGTCTTTGCCTTTAATGGTTAGATTATTGATTGTTAATACAACATCTTTTTTTTCGCTTGTCTGTTGGACTGTGTTATTTGCTATAGCTCCACCAGTAATGGTAAGGTCTTTACCTTGATTTGCAGTATTTGATGCAGCAATTGAAATGCTCTTAAAGTCATCTTTTTTAGCTTCATCTGATACAGTAGAACCAGTAATAGTGATGGTCTGGCCTGTAATATCTTGGGTGCCATTAAAAGCTGTATTTTCATTTGCAGCAGCCTGAGCCTGGCCAGCAGCTAAACCAGCTGTTAATACAGCGGCGGTGGCTAAGCCTTTGAAGTATGCATTCTGGAAGATTGCACGGTATTGAGCCATTAAAAATTTAATGGCGTTGTTTGTTTGCTTCATTTGTAATATAAAAATGAAAAATGAGTGGGATGTTTTGTCTTAGCAGCTTTAGCTTGTTTGGTTTGAGGTCGCAGTAAATGGGCCACTTTGTACTGAGCGGGCGTTTTGTTTACTGATAAAGTGACCTTTAATCATTAGGTTTTTTGTGTGGAACTTGTCGTAAGACTTGCTAGTTCCTGACATATACATGTAAGCTAAAGTGCATATAGGCCTTGTGGCCTAAGTTAAGGTTGTACAAGCTATCTTTTACTAGCTCGTAGCTAAGAGGTAGAAGTAGTAATGACTTGCTTTTAAAGTAGCACGCTAAAGCTAATTTAAGCAGGTCAAATTCTCTAGTGTTGGTAGGCACCAACTTAAAAGAGAAACTACTAATGCGGGATGTAAGACAAAACAACTACGTAGAGCTCGATTGATGTAAAAAGAGCTCTGGGATGGTGTTTTAAGCGGTGTGTCTAAAAATTGGTCGAAAAAAAAAAAAAAGCATAAACTATGCCTACTTGTTAAGTGATTTTAAATCTATTTTGTTCATAATCTTATTCATACTAATGAGGTCCTTTTACAAGGGTTTTTGAGAGTGAGAGTCAAAAGTTCTTTTCTTGTGGTGGCCAATAGGGACAAGGTATTTTTCATAATCAAGTTGAGTCTTCTCGCACTTTGTTTTTAAAGTGATAAGCTAAGTCTGCGAGTATGTAGGGTAATGAGACCTTGATGAAAAGCGTAATGTTTAGCATCAGGGGCGGGCGTATAGACAATATTTGAGCGGGCGGTGGAATGCTTGGAGCTAATAGGGCAAGCCCTTGCTTGCCTTTAGGCAGCAAGGGCTTTTAAATTTTTGTTAGTTGAGAGGCTGGCCCTGGCCCTGGCTATGGTTATTGGCTGGGGCTTGTTGAGCCTGCTCTTGAGTTGGTTGAGCTTGGGAGGCTTTCTCTTGCTCTGACTTTTCTAGCATGAGGTTGTTGTAGCCTTCGCGGGTGTTGGCATTTTCGATAGTTGACTGACCAACTCCCATGGGCAAGCCCATGGGGTTCCTGCGTATCAAGGTTAACCTATTTTCCTGACAAGGCATTAAACATCTTAACGAGTTAAGACTTTTAACACAAAGCCAGAGGCATGTATCCCG
>NZ_JALKIM010000134.1 GCF_023050945.1 Anaerobiospirillum sp. NML120448
TTGCTTGGCGACCATAGTGCTATAGACCCACCTGTCCCCATTCCGAACACAGAAGTGAAATGTAGTTACGCCGATGGTAGTGCAACGTACGATTGTGCGAGAGTAGGTCATCGCCAGGCTTAATTTTTCTAAGACAAGGCCCCTTGAGAAAAACTCAAGGGGCCTTGTTGCATTTGTGCATTATCAATTTTAATGCTATAGCATTTCAATTATTTATTTATTGTAAAGTATAAAGTTTGATCAAAGCGTCGTTCAGGACTTAATCTCTGAATGTATTCATCCTCAACTATTTCATGTACTGCTGTTCTTGGGAGAATAGGACTAATAGTTCTATCGGAACTTACATAGCGTTTCCATTTCAATCCATTGATTGCAAACTCTTTATCTGTTTGACTACCAAAAGCCATTTGTCTGTAAATATCGTTAACACGAATTATGCCCGAGCGGCTGAGCTCCCATAAACATCTGGCTAGACGAGCAGTTGCTCTCATGTGTCTACTCATAGTTTTTGCTTCAGTATTACAACCGTCTATAAACAAACGTGAAAATGCATAATCACTCCATACAACAATATCAAATGCCTGATCTGCTAACAAAGGTGATTTGCCTTGTGTTTTCCAGATTGTCTGCATAAGTAATGGTTTTTGATGTTGATAGTATTCTTTTTGAAATTCATCAATACAATTACATAGAGTAGGAATTTTATGTGTGAGTTCGAAGTCGTTATCCCACATCTGTATGGAGGAACAGGCATCCTCAAAGATTTCTCTAACGTGTCTACATTGAGTACTTACAGCATCAAACATACCTAATGCACAATATGAAGTAGTCGCTGAGCGAATAACTATTTCAGACCCCCATTGAGCTTCGTCTTTTTCGCAAGTTGAATTATCAGGTAATACTGTTAGTTTAACTTCAATAGGTGATAGGAAATTATGTTCGAGGTCTTTAACAACAAGGTCTATGCTATCAATCCTATCAAAAGAGTATTTCTGATATGGTTCAAATACAGACTCGAAGCTGAAAAAGAGCTCACTTGTTTTTTTCTTAGCACTATTAAAAACTTGATTTATTGGTATTTGGTCTGAAACAACACATAAACAGCCGTCAACATAGTCAAGTTTAATATAAACAGCCGATATATTGTGCTCCAGCATATAACAAGCAGTAGCAGTAGGATAGCTAGAGTTAAAGCAATTTTTTCCCCAATGGTCGTCTACACTTCTATTGGAGTGATCTATACCGAATAGTCCAGATGGCATAACTTTACTTCCTCTCTATGGGCAACATCAAATATTTGATGCCGCTATAATTTATTGATACACTACCAACAGTACAAAATCATTTGTATGCTTATATTAAATTTTTCTTATAGCACATATATAGCCTAAAAGGAAGTGATAGGCATGAGAGTTGTTGACCTATTTGCAGGTTGTGGTGGTTTGTCTCTTGGCTTTGAGCAGCAAGGGTTCAATGTTGTGGCTGCTTTTGAGTTGTGGGTTGCAGCAATTAAGTGCTATGAGGCTAACTTTACTCATCCTATCTTCCAGGTTGATTTGTCTGATACCCAAGCTGCTGTACAGCTTATTAAAGAGTATCGTCCAGATATCATTATTGGTGGGCCACCTTGCCAAGACTTTTCTCATGCAGGCAAAAGAGTTGAAGCTAAGAGAGCATTATTAACTGATTCCTATGCTGAAATCATAAGCATGATTAAACCTATATGCTTTGTAATGGAAAATGTTGCTAGGGCACAAAAGAGCAATGCTTATGCAAGTGCTAGGGCAATCTTCAAAAAAGCAGGATATGGTTTAACTGAAATTGTTCTTGATGCCAGCTTATGTGGAACACCTCAAAAGCGCAAAAGATTTTTTTGTTTTGGTATGCTGGGCAAAGAGGATGGCTTTGCGCTTAATTCATTTACAAGCAGGCAAGCTAAAAAGGCTATGACCTTGCGTGATTATTTTGGTGAAAGCTTAGGCTTTGAATTCTATTATCGCCACCCTAGAAATTACAATCGCAGGGCTGTATTTTCCATTGATGAACCTGCCCCTACCATGAGAGGTGTAAATCGCCCTGTACCTAAAGGTTACCCTGGCCACCCCAATGATGCTGCTCCCATTACTCCTGATATGCATGTTTTGACTATAGAGGAGCGAGGTTTGATTCAAACCTTCCCTAAAACTTTCCAATGGGTTGGCAATAAGACTGATGTAGAGCAAATGATAGGTAATGCTGTCCCAGTAAACCTTGCAAAGTACGTTGCTCAAACCGTAGAAATTGCATTAAAGGGATAATTAGCTTTAGCAGTGGCATTAGTACACTTTAGAGAAAAGAAGTGTACTGTTCATCATATTAGCTATGAATAGCTCAAAGCCCACCTTACTTAGCTGCTTAGCTGAGCATAGCATAGCTGAGCTAGGCGCTAATCCAGAACCCCGTGCATAGCCTTCCTTTATGCTTATCCGTATTAATCCTGCTTTTACAACTGTAAGTTGTAATTGGAGTTGTGGCGCTCTAAAAGCAAACTAGTTGAGCTCATATACGTCTAAGCCGTAATATGCAAAGTAATAATCAAGATAACTGGCCTCAGATCTCTAAGCTACTATCAGAAAATATGGTAGCTCTGCGTAAAGCAATTGCTACATACATTGATAAGAAGTAGTTCATCTAAATAATTTAGTATAGCAAAGTCATTTCATAGCATAAGCTATCTTTAATACTTAGCCTCTTGATATCCAAGGGGCTTTTTTTATGGCAAATTTACCATTTTATTATGGTTTTAGATAAGAATTTTTGAAAAATCTGTATAGCGTGATATAACTCACAAAAGCGCATGTAATTGGGCTTTGTTAGATATGTGTTAAGTTAAAATTAAAAATTTACCTAAAATTTTTTAAAAAAGGTGTTGACGTTGATTTAAAAATCATTAAAATACGTCTCCGCTGTCACGCACTAAGGCGTGAAGCTGCAAAAGCCAAGCGCTTTGAAGGTCTTTAAAAATTAGTAAGTACAGACAATCTGTG
>NZ_JALKIM010000135.1 GCF_023050945.1 Anaerobiospirillum sp. NML120448
TTTTTTCTTAAAAATGATCTTTGCGCCATACATCTGCATTAATTTAATAGAGCTAATGACACTGTCTTGAAGCGCAGTGGAGCCCATACAAGTCGCAAAGAAATTAACGTTGTGATCCATGCGGAAACCATCCTAACGTATTTAAATCAGATCTAAACACCAAATATTTGTGAAAAAGAAATTTTAACTAATGTCTCCTAAGCACAGCTGACTATGACTAGCTTTAATCAGAGCTGCTAGTTAGTTTTTAGCACTAAGGTTTGGTTTAAATTCTCTATGTATTGTTTCTTTGGTATTAAGTCACACACTAATAGATAAATCATAGCCGATTGTGCTCTAGATCAGAGTTGATATCTGTATGAGCGAGATATCTTGGTGCAACTTAGCAAAAATTGTTCTTTAAAATTTTCCACCTGTACGGACGACGAATTCACTTTTTAAGTAGTAACTACCTAAAAAAGAGTGTTCTGTCGGGCTATTGTAGATATAGTGTGGATAACTATGACTATGCTGCCATTAGATCTAATTCATTGCAGGTATCACAGACAGTAATTGCAGGCTACGTTAAAGTCGTTCGTACACGTGGTGAAATTTACTTCGATTGTTCTAGAGCTGGCGCTGGCATTTTTGCCCCAGCTTACAATGGCAAAGGCTGCCTGCAAGAGCAAAGTAATGACCTTGTTGATAAGCACGATGCATTACGTAACTTTTTGAAAGATCAAGTTAATGTTAAGGGAGAAACTAATATGGTACTTGAGGCAGCAGGTCTTGAGTCTGTTGATGGATTGATCTTCTTGAAGCAACTAAAGAGGAAACTAAAAATTGGTGCATACCCAGATAGTAAGATTCTCTCTTATGATCAGCATGAGCTAATAAAACTAGCTTTGCAATAATATAAGTTTGCCCCCCCCCCCACACAAGTTTAAAAAAAAAATAAGCCTTAAACCATTGATGGATAAGGCTTTATCTTGATTTTAGCTCCTAAACATAGGTTATAGGGCAAAAAAAGCCCAGTTGCAAAGAACTGGGCTTGATATGATAGATAAATTTTCTAAGAAAAAAGCTTTGCTAAGAGTCTCAAGTATATAAGTTAATGTCTTTTAAGGCCCTTAGCTCAGCCACGCCTATATTAACTTTTTTAGTACAAGACTAAGTGCACTTGAGTAGAGCCGTGTACACCAAAGACGGTTACTAATTCAACGTCTGAGGTACGAGATGGGCCTGCAATAAATAAGACATTAGTTGGCAGACGCTCATATTCGCTTTTTACTTTATGTAAAGCATCAACTAAGCTTTTTACAACACGCTCTTTTTTTAGCAACATAATGCAAGTTGGGGTTACCAAAGAGAGCATACGTGGTTGGTTTTGCGTTGAGACCACGCAGGCTACACCATGAGAGGCAACACCAGCAAAGGCATTGATAATAGAGAAGTCGGTATTAAATACCTGATCTCTAATATCCTCAATGGCAGTATCAAAGCATAGAGCTGAGGTCTTATTGATCTTGTTAAGATCTAAACCTAAGTCTTTTGGATAAACTAAGGTTTTAGCATCACGCTCTTTAGTAATAGCATTGATGGTGTCGTAAAGCTCACTTTCCTTGATGTCATGAACCACAAACTTGTTATTAGTCATGTTGGTTTTCATGTTCTCAATTAGATCTTCTTGCATTTGGATATGCACTACAGGATCTTGAGTTTCAACACGACAAAAATCAGGCTTTTTATAGCCCTCACTAACACGCTTTAGGATCTCGTCACGGCTACGCTTGGAAATTTGCTCAATTACATCATTCATACTTTACACCCTCAATCTTTTGAACTTTCTTATAGAAGTTGCCTGATACATCTGGTAACTGCTTATAGGCATCCCAGTCCTTAGCTACAGGTATAGCTGGGGCAAAAGCTTTTACTACAGGGTTTACAATATGAGCCTGGGCAAAGGCTTGTTTCCAAATAGTGCCATTGGTTGCGGCTTTAGCAAAGAGCTTAAAGGCAATTTGCTCACTGGTGCTTGGCTTAACATTTTGTGAGCCAGTAATTTGTCCTTCACCTTGGCCAACCTTATAGGAGCGCAACTCTCTAATTAAGTCAGCTAGAGGGATCTTTTCTGGACAAACCTCAGAGCAGCGACCGCATTGTGAACAGAATGATAAAACATCACCTGTAACATCTAAACCGAAGAGATTAGGGGAGATAACCTCACCAATAGGGCCAGGATAAGTGGTGCGGTAAGAGTGACCACCAATCTTGTCATATACTGGGCAAAAGTTCATGCAAGCACCGCAACGAATACAACGTAAGGCCTCGTAGAAGTCCTTATGTTGAAGCATGGAGCTACGGTTATGATCAAAGATCACAATATGCATTTGGCGAGGGCCATCTTTATCGCCTTCTTGGCGTGGACCAGTAATGATATTGTTATAAGTCGGAATAAATTGGCCTGTGGCTGATGGGGTCAATAAATGTACTAAAGTAGCAGCATCTTCAAAAGTTTCTACAATTTTCTCGATACCACAAATAGCTACATGAATATCTGGGGCAGTGGTACACATACGACCATTACCTTCATTTTCAATCAGCCAAATAGCTCCTTCTTTGGAGATAGCAAAGTTAACTCCAGAGATACCCATCTTAAGATGTTGGAATTGCTCTCTTAAGTGGCCTCGTGCAATAGAGTTAAGCTTTTCAATATCTGACTCTAATGGAGCATTTAATTTATCGTGGAAAATTTGTCCTACTTCGTAACGATTACGATGAATAGCAGGTACTACAATGTGTACAGGTGGCTCGTCATTAAGCTGTAAGATAAGTTCACCTAAGTCACTCTCTACAGCATTAATGCCCTTTTCTTTGAGGTAGTGGTTTAAACCAATCTCCTCAGAGGCCATGGACTTGCCTTTAAGAACTTTGTCCACATTATTATCTTTCATAATTTGATAGATAATTTCGCAAGCATCTTTGTCGGTACTTGCAAAGTGAACCTGAATGCCATTTTTAGTAGCATTCTTTTCAAATTCTTCAA
>NZ_JALKIM010000136.1 GCF_023050945.1 Anaerobiospirillum sp. NML120448
GTAACTCTATTGTGTTACTAGATCGGCTTATTTTGGGTTTTCTCCCACTGGTTCTTATACTCTACAGGAGATAATCCATTTAATCGCTCCTGAGGACGGGCGTTGTTGTATTTTGAAATATACAACTGCAACTTATGGGACAATTCATCATAAGGTAGATAGTTACTTCTTTTTAAGTAGCCTAAATCGCATTTGGCTCGACCAAAGAAGCTTTCCATAGCACCATTATCCAAGCTGTTGCCCTTTCTGGACATGCTTTGAACCATATATTCATTGTTCTCAAAAACAGCAACATACTCATGATGCTGATAGTGAGAGCCCTGATCTGAGTGATAAATTGTCTTCACCCCTTCTGGCTGCATTTTACGAGCCTCTGCAAAGCTACTCATGGCAAATTCCTGAGATGGTGAAGCCGATATTGCATATGAGAGCACTTCATTATTAAATAAATCGAGATAGACTGACAGGTACAAGTTAGTTCCTCCTACACACGGGAACATAGTAATATCAGTAGTCACGATTTCAAAAGGGCGAGATGGATTGAAGTTTCTTTTGACCAAATCAGGCGCAATTTTACCAATATTGCCTTTATAAGAGTTGTAATTACTCTTATCTACTGGACTTACATACTCTAGTCCCTGTCTACGCAATGACTTTCTTACAGTTGGCACACTAACTGATATTTCGCGTCTTAAAAGCAACATTCTTACAGTATGCACCCCAATCTTACCATCGTGCTCATCGTAGATTTCCTTGGTGGCTTCATCAAGAGCTTTATTTTTAGCAATGTAATCTTTACGCACTTCAGTTCTTACGTTCTTATAGTAATTTACTTGCTGTGCATTAATGCCAAAAGCTTTCATTGCCACACCCTTTATAATATCGGGTTGCTCTTCAACAAGCTCAAGATATTTTTCTACCTTGAGCTTTGTTTTTTCGCCTTTAGTTAAGTGCTTATTACTCAAGATTGCGGTTAGCTCTTGCTTTTTTTTTAAAGCTTCCCTCATAGAGCTAATCTCTTGAGCATACCTCTTAAGCTCCCTATATTGGACATCTGCAGGCAGATCAGTAAAACCCTCACTTGTAATATCAATAATAGGATCTCTACCAGCCTGTCCTTTTACTCGTTTATACTCCTTAGCAGGAATACCATGTGATAAAGAATCAAGAGTTTTATCAATGTGCTCCAGAGCTATGCTAATGGCAATACTCTCAGGGTCGTCATTGGCTGCATTAGCTGTTTGTTCAGCATCTTGAGCCTTTTGAGCAAGAAGTCGCTTTTGCTCTTTATTTGCGTTAGTAAGCTCACGATTGAGGTCTTTTTTCTTGCCTCTGTAGGCTTTAACTTCTGCACGAGCTCGCCCCATGACTGGCTCAGGCAATGAGTCTACAGTGGTTCTATTAGTGCTGGATGAGCCAACAATAATAGGTTTAGCCTTAATGTTAGAGCTATCAATCTCTTCTAGATGAGTTGCAATTGATTCTGCCTCATTCCCTAAAGTCTCAACTTCCACCTTAGAAACGTCAGTTACTGCTTCATCCTCAAAAGCACTAGCTTCATATTGAGGCATGTCAGATACCGCCTCATTATCAAAAGCATTAGCTTCCTCCTGAGGTACGTCAGTTACTACTTCACTTTCAAAAGCACTAACTTCCTCCAGAGGCTTGTCAGACACTGCTTCATCATTCAAAGCATTGGAATCATTTTTATGCATGTTATTTACAGCTAAAGTTGGCTGGGAGCTAATATATTTGTTATATTGCTCTTGTGTAAAAGACTTATCACTTGAAAAATCAACAGAGTCTCCCCATAACTCATTTTGCTTTCTAAACATATATAAGGTGTTTAGTTGTTCTTGAGTCATACAAGGGTTGAACTTTCTTATAATGCTTTGCACCACCTCAGGATTTGCTGTTGATGGTAAATTCGCTATGCTGGCATCATATAAAGGTCTACCTTCTTTTTTGCGAAGATTGCGCATAGTTATTAATCTTCTTTCAGTAACCTTGAAAATTAAACCTGCTTGATTAGAAGGAATATTGTAAGCAATAGCAAACTCTAACATGCTAGCTATGTGCTTATTTTCAAAGCCACCTTGCTCGGTTAAAGTAGGAAGACGTCTATACTCTTCTACTCCATGGATAGAAATAAACTGTAATATGCGGCTTGCTTGTGAAGCTTGTATTTCATATAGCCTCACTAACTCACATGCTTTTACACCATGTTGAGATAGATATATGATGTCCTCTACCATATTTTCGCTTGGACGAAACTCTTCGAGCTTCAAGTCTCTTGTTCTAGCTTGGACATTGGTTGTACTAATAGGCTGAACATCTTGTGGAGCTACAGATACCTCTTGTTGCTCACAAGCTTCCCTATATTCGCTGCGTATTTGCTTAATACTCTTACCAGGGTTGTATTTAGCAATATCACCCTCAATAAACTCTCTATTGACCTCTGCAGGAATTGAAGCAATTCCTGCATTAACCAACTCATGTCCATACTTTTTACGTTGGTTTACAGCATTCTCTAAGATTCTTACTGGCAATGAGAAGATACATGCAGTTTTCCAAATTGGTAACTTAAAAGCCAACTGAAACTCTACAATAGCTGACAACATATCAAGTTTGATGTTGGGATTTGTTGGCATTTGTGGAAACTGCTTCAGTTTCTCCAAGCCATGAATGTTTAAGCAGTAAGTTAATCTGCCTGCATGTGCACCAGAAATATTTAGCTGCTTCGCAATTTTATGCTGACTAATACCCTGCTTTAAAAGGTCATACAACAGTTCGATATCTGTCGATGTAATTTTACTATTGTTAGCCATTGCTAACTCCTTTTGATTTCAACTAAAACTTGCTTAATTGTTTATATGATTATATTTTACTAGATCA
>NZ_JALKIM010000137.1 GCF_023050945.1 Anaerobiospirillum sp. NML120448
TTGATGATGCCACCTACTATGTATGTGGACCACAAGGATTTATGGATATGGCTTTAGATGCACTCATTTCCAATGGAGTACCAAACGAAGCTATCCGTTTTGAGCGCTTTAGTACAGGTCGCTAAAACTAAAAACCTAACTTCAGCAAAAAATACAAGGGGGCACAATGGCCCCCTTATTCAGTTTAGAAACTTTAGTTTTTAATTAATTAATTTAAATGAGACTTTAGCTCTAATAAAGCTTTTACCGCTGCTAAAGTACCAATATTGAGCACATTGCGAGCCTCTTGTTGTACTTTTGGCTTAGCGTGATAGGCAATACCTAAACCACCTTGACCAATCATCTTTAAGTCATTGGCTCCATCACCCAAAACAATTACACGCTCATGCTTGATGCCTGACTTCATTAAATCATTTACTAAGTCAGCCTTAGCTTGAGCATCCACAATGGCACTTGCTACCTTGCCAGTAAACAGCCCCATCTCATCAATACCTAAGCTATTAGCTCTTACTTCATCTAAGCCATAGCGATCTTTAATGACACCAATAAGTTCATGGAAGCCACCAGAGGCAATACAAGTTTTAAATTCCTGATGGCGCTTAAGCTCATTGCAATAATTTAATAGCTCATCTAGGCCATCAGTTTCTACCATAATTTCTTTGACCTTTGGTAATACTTCATTAGCATTACCACCCTTTAGCAAGGCTACTCTTTTAGTAAGTGATTGAGCAAAATCTAATTTGCCATGCATGGCCTCTGCAGTAATGGCAGCCACATCATCAAAGACATTTAAGCAACGTGCAATTTCATCAATGCCTTCAATTTGCACTGTAGTCATGTCCATATCCATAACTAAAGCGCCTGCATCTTTACACTGCTCATTAAAGCATGGAAATTTTTCACTAAACAGTACGTCACATTGCTGAGCAAAACGACCTTCTAATACCTCATGCTTTAAGGACTTTTCAGTATCGCTATCTATTTCTTCTGGTAAAAGAATTAAGACATAGATTAAAGGACGCTTTTTATCAAAAATATAAGCACACTTACAAGCATCAAGACCACAGGCACAATGAGCTAATACTTCGCAAATTAATTGCTTTTGTCTCATACTAAAAGCATTAGCTGGCTCATCTTCATTAATCTTGATAACTAAAAATAACTCTTTAAACATGTTTACCCTTTTACTTATAAAGGCCCAAATCAAGCCTAATATTAAATCTTAGCTAGCTTTACTAACAACAATAAAGCCATCTCTTATTAAGAGCACTCTCATTAAGAAACTTGCAACTGATTTTTTGAAATCAACAATTATAAGACATTAATGAAGACAATACCCGCCCTATGCCCCAGCCAACGCCAAATTACCCACCAGATCCCATGCCCAGCCCCTGCCCTGCCCATGCTACTGCCACATGCACAGGCCTGGGCTAGGCCATGGGCAGAACAAGCTCTGCGCTCACACTAGCGCTAGCGCTAGCGTCTGCTAGCAACTGCTAACGCCAGATAGCGCCCGCCCTGGCATTATTGAGCGCACAATTATCATTACTTTGGCAATCTGCCAGCTAAGGACTGTAATTTGCAATCTAGCTCCGCCACAACCCTATCGTCATAATTTAGGGAACTGCTGCCATCAAAATCACTTTCTAATAATATGTCTTTTAAAGGCACATACTCTAATAACGCTGTGATTTTCTTTTCATTTTGTTGGCCTAATAAAGATCTGCCTAATCCTATCTTTAAACCTAGTTTATTTAGGGCTAGAGCTTGCTGGCATGAGCCATTAAATCCATGCACACAGCCTGTAATTTTTCCTTTAAATTGCTGGCTATTGAGTAATTTATACAGCTCATCATAGGCTTTTACGCAGTGAAAAGAATAAGGTAAGTTAAAGTGCATGGTAGATAATAAATAAGATCTTAAAACTTCAATTTGTTCACTAAGAGCTACTGACAATCTTTTATCTAAGCCTATTTCTCCTAACCCGCCCTTAAGAGCCTGAGGATAATGTTCTTTTAAATAAGATATTAACTTTACCTCCCTAGCTATTTCTTCATTAAGGCTCATACCAAAAGAGCTCATATTAATATTGGGCTCAAGATGATAAGGATGCATTCCTATCCCTATATTAAATTTGCTACTACAACAGCGCCCGCACTTGTCTAAATAGTCCTTAAGCACTGCAATGTTTAGCAAAGCATCACAGACATTTACCGTGTAAAAATTAAACTGCGCTATGTCATAGCTAAGCCACCTATCAATCAGGTTAATCCCCTGCAAATTAAATTGAGAGTAAAGCTTTATTTTTAGCTCATCTAACAAGCGCTCAAAAGATGAGTTATTAACATCATACCCTTGTAATTCTGCTCTAACCTTAGCTAAAACAGGCTCTAAGATATTTTGTTTTTGATAGGCATAAGATTTTTGTAAGAACGGTGATGCGTTCTTTTTGTTGTCATCAAAAGGATAGTAATAAGCCAACAACAAGTGGCAATGATGGTCAATAAGGCCGCTGTGCATTACAAAACTCTCACTGTTAACTATAGCCAATAAATACCATACCCAATTACGGCCACCATACGCCATACCAAGCCGCCAAGCTTCACCACACTACCTTCTCACTGCTTCATAGTCCCATAGCCTAATAGCCTCCCATGGCTTACCATGGCTTAAATAGCCGTAGCGGGCTAAAAGCCCTATAGGAATAAAGGCCCTCTAGGGCTATCTTTTGCCTTTTAGCTAGCACTATGCAGCAGCTATCTTGGCTACTATGTTTCCTTACTATGCTAATACAAAAGGCTAGCCTTTAGGGCTA
>NZ_JALKIM010000138.1 GCF_023050945.1 Anaerobiospirillum sp. NML120448
GAAAAATTTCCCTGCTAAGGAATGCAAAATCTTAGGCAGACGATCATTAGTTTATGTGTAATGTATGCGATTCATCCCCCGCCTCGCTTCAGCGTAGGCGGGGGTATTCTCGCTAATTTATGATAAACTATGCAAAGATTTGTGGCTGCATAATAAGTCTATCCTAAGTTTAGGTGCTTAAGCTAAAGAGCTTAGTTTAAAAAACTTAGCGTTTGTGGCATATGTCATTTCCAATTTGTATAGCTGTTAGCTAATGTAAGCTTAGGCCTCAAAGTGCTTTTTTGTTAAAGGCTAGAAGTCTAGCTTGTTTGTGCAAACAATATGGGTGTTTTAACAGTAATTGCTGTTAAAGCTTGGTTTTAATAAAGAGTGGTGGCTCTAAATAGTGCTGCTATTTGTTGGTGGTCGACAAAAGTTTATGGCTCGAGATAGTGCTATTTATATTGTTGATGTTTATGTGCCTAACGAAGGTGAGCCAGAGAGCGCACTGGAGTTAAGCATCTTACGCATTAATGATCTAGATTCCCGACCATCGGTGTATGTCCACAGCTATATAATGCCAAGCAATTACCATTTAGCTCGTATCCGTTGGTCTGATGCCCACAGCTATGGTATTTCCCAAGAACTTTTTAGAAATGCTATTTGGCCATCTCTAAGTGATTTAGTTGCTGCCGATTTTTTAAAGGACAAGCAAGTAGTTTGCTTTTGTTCTAATCTTGATCCTGTCCAAACTTTAGTACAAAACTGTGATAATTGCTTTAGCGTGCTTAATTCCTGGCAAGAGGTTTTTGCTGGTAATGAGTATGCTAGCTCTTTAACAACCTATAGTCAGATGCTTGACTATATGGGTATTGATAGACAGGACTTTTCCAATACAGGATATACAGCCTCGCTTAAGCGAGCCCATGCTTATATTGCTATTTGGCTTTACTTATATAACTGCACCCAGGCTCAGCTACAGCCTGAGTATGGTGATAATTCTTTAGCTCAAAATGGCTTTTGGCCTTTATCTAGTGTACCAAGTCCATGGTACGACGTTAACGTTAAAGAATTTAGTGATATTCCTTTTGAGGCTATTAGTCAATACTTCTCCCAAAGTTTGCCAGACTATATTAATTGGTCATCAATGTGCATTTATGTACATGACTGGATCTTTGGTCGTCAACGTAATTACGATATTAAGCTGTCTAACCAAGACTATATGCTTAATTTCATATTCTATCGTCTGTTCAATTTAAAGAAACGTATCTTAGTTCTATCCTTTTATAGTCTTTATAACCAAAGAGTGGACTATGCTCGTATTATTGCCCTTCATGATGGACAATTTAGCACTCTAACTCGTTATGTTAAGGAAGACTTTGCCTCCTTTATGCTCTCTCATTTAGATGACTTCTTATCAGGTCAGCAAAAGAAGGACATTATTAGAGCTTTAGTAAAAGAAGTGTTACAAGACCGCTTTACTAAGCCTATGGAGCGTGCAGGCTATGAGGATATGCTTGCGCTTGAGAACAATCATAAACTTGAAAACAACCACAATACTCATATTGAAAAGAAGAGTTTAGAGCTTAATAAGAATATTGTGTGGTATAAAGAAATTGCCATCAAGCAAGAGATTATTTATCGTTGTTTTGTTATCAAAGGTTCACTACAAGAGCGTAATGAGTGCATTGATCATGTGAATCAAAAGATAGGTGAGCTCTTAACAGAGGCTAAAGATCCTTTTGCCTCTTGTTGGTTATCAGAAGACTTAAAAGAGTGGATTCAGGCTATTACTGGCTTTACTTGGTCTGATTTGTCTCGTGCTCAAAAACAAACTGACTCTGAAAGTCTTAAGAACACTCGTAATACTATTAAAGAAATCATTATTGATAACTACAAGAAGTATTTAGTCTCCTATAAGGAAAACTTTAAGAAAGTTGTCACTGAAATTAATGATTTACCAGACAACGAGAGAACCAAATTTTGCTTTTCATTCATGGGTATTACCCATGAGGTAGTGGTCGATAAGATAGAGGATGCCTCCTTATTATCATTCTTTAAAAAGATTTTCTAACTTAATATCTTAAGTTAGAATACCAAAAGAAAGATAAGCAGGCTCAGTCCTATTTTTCGAACACTTCCAAAAAAGCTTTGCTAAGTACTCAGATTCTTTTTTTACCTTGACTTAGCTATTTATTAAAAATAGCCCTTAGGGCTAAAGTAGTTATTGCTTATGTACCAAGCTTAGCTAAGCCTAATTTAGCTAGGCTAGGTATTGTTTTGCCTAAAAATCAGTAAAATTAGGTTAAATCCCTGATAGGGTGAACCACAAAAGCTATTAATAAGGCCTAAGGCATTTGCCTCTATGATTGCTTCATCGCATATCCCAATCATTGTCAAAGATGCAGTCCAAGATAAAATTATCTCAAGGGCCCAAAGGCAAAATACTAACATGCAACTACGACTCTATAGTGCCAAGGCCCTATAGTACCAAGGCTATATAGCCCATAGGTTTTTGGCAGGCTAAGTTTGGCCGATAAGTAATTGTAAAGTATAGCGGTACTATAATTTAACCCCTGACTTTTATAGGATTGATGCATGTTTTACAGTAAGCGGAGGCATATTGAACATGCAAAAATCGCCCAATGTATCCTCGGTGATCAATAAGAACATAACCGAGTCTGATATTGCAAAGGCAATTATGGATACTGAGCAAAGCTCATATCAAATTGGTTTAAAGTTTGGGGTTGCTCCTAATGTAGTTCAACAGATAGGAGCTAATTATTTAGGTAAGCAAC
>NZ_JALKIM010000139.1 GCF_023050945.1 Anaerobiospirillum sp. NML120448
AGGATAAACGGCAGCTCATACTTGACGGTTTTGACGCATATGGGGTAAGGCACAGATTGCGAGCCGGGCACTTTCATCCATCGACTGGTGTCAGCAAATCGCTACTTGGCTGTCATATGGATTTTTTAGAAATAAGGTTCTGGTAGAAAGACAGCTTCTCGCTCTTTTCACGTTCTTTAGAGCGGCGAATTTGCTCATCTCTATTAGAAGATGAAGAGCTAGAACTGCTACTACTTCTACCTTTAGATGCTGCAATTACAGCAGCAGTAATACCTAAGCCTATAGCAATTGGTGCAAACAACCATGGCAACATAGTAATGCCTCCATAAGATTTAAATTAACAAACTAGAGTGTTCCTTACTCCAAACAATGGTTTACGCATTCAATTAAGTTCTCTTATCTCTATTAGCCATTAAAGGTAACTTCAATAAGGCTATCAGAGCCACTGAATGCGAGTGGTTAAAAATATTTGACTGATTACTGGCGCTTAACAACTAAAACTAGCCAAGCTATTAAGTTGCAGAGCATTAACACTAATCAAGTCAAGGCAATAAAAAGGATGAAATGCCACCTCTTTTGGGTAAATTCCATACCCTCAGATGGCATATGGGCAAATTCATAAGAGATATTAGCTCTATCTAGGAACTGTCACATCAAAAGGATTGACTTTAGAGCCTGTTAGGTTCAATGGCTTTCCTCGAGTGCCTGACACAATCAAAGGGTTTGTTGCAGCTCTCTTGTCGTTGACCTTGACTGTACTTGTATTGCCAGTCACATCAAAAGGGTTTGTTGCAGCTCTCTTGTCGCTTGCCTTGACTGTACTTGTATTGCCAGTCACATCAAAAGGGTTTCTTGCTGCTCTCTTGTCGTTGACCTTGATGGTATGGTTAGAGGTATGAGAGCTTTTAAAAGGATGATCCTTAACAATTTGGATATCAACTGTTGAGGCATCAACTGTTGGGATTTCTTCGCTGTAATCACCGTTTTGCAAAGAGCTACGAGCAGAGTTAAGAGCGTCATTGACCTCAGCAAACATAATATTAAGTTGCTCTAGTTCTGTTTGCAGTGAGATAAATTTTTCTTCCTGTTCACAAATAGTTTGAGGAACGACAAAAGAACAAGGGCCAGAACCAGTTTCAGCACTACTGTTGTACTTAGATTTCATGAACCTATTATGCTTAGTATCTTCTATGCGCCATTGGTTTTTGATAGCATAAAACTTCTGGTCAATTAGTTGTTGAGAGTTTTTAATAGCAGCTTGGCGCTCACGCTCTTTAGCCTCCCTCTCTTTGTCCTTATAGTCAGAGCGAGAACTCGAGGAATTATCTGAATCATCTTTTGATGACGATAAAATAGCGGCACCAACGCCGAGAACGGCTGCACCAATTAACCATGGCAACATAATTTAATTCTCCCTAAGAGATGAGTGTTAAGGTAGAGCTTTACGAGCTCTAACAAGTTAAAAATACGATGATTACTTCATTTATCAGCACATGTTGAGTGAAGCTCTAATTGTATGTGCTTTTGTTTGGTAATTACTATTCTTACTTTCTAAAGCCCTAGCTTATTTTTTGTCAGAAAGAACCTTTAGAGTATGGGAAAGCTTGTTTCCTATCTGCAGAGCTAACTTAGAGTTGTTTGCAATTGCAGAGTTAAAAGACATATTCAATTCTGATAGCGATTGAGAAAGTTTTTGAGAGTCAACTTGATCTTTAAGAGAGTTGAACATGGTTGCAATACCATTAATAGAATCTTTAATCTCAGATTCAAGGGAGTGATCCTTAGCTAAGGCACTCTGGGCAGCAGTAATTGAACTTACCATTTCTGCTCTCATTAACTCCAATGAAGATAGCTCTTTTTGGAGCTGCTCCATTTGCATTTGAGCTTGATCGATAGCCCTGACAGTGAGGACATTGGTAGATAAGCTCTTGCTTAGAGAGTTTGGGGTACTTTTATACCCAGAGTTAAGTTCTTTGTTTGTAGGCAAAGAGCTTAAATTCCATTTGCTTTTAAGGTCAGCAAGCTTTTGGTCAAGTTGTCTTTGAGACCTGTCTATGGCAGCCTGACGTTCACGCTTTTTAGCCTCCTCAACCCTGTCGTCGTAGTCAGAGCTACTAGAACTAGAAGAGCTACTAGAGCTATCTTTTGCTGCCGCAACAATAGCGGCTCCCACGCCAACAACAGCAGCTCCAATTAACCATGGCAACATATAACCTACATCCCCGAAAAAAATGTTGGGTATCATTATATGATAATTTTTGTACCTTGATACCCCCAATTATCATGTGGTACTCTGATGTATAGGTATATCTAAGTAATTTATAGGAAGCTTCAGCTCTTCAACGAGCTCTTTTTGTTGCTTTGTAAGAGCTGATGTTAAGATCCATATCTGGTCTTTTTTAGTACATTGAATATCAGCTAACCTCTCAATCGCACTATCTAACCCAATGCGGCTCTTAGTAAGGTAGGATCTAAGCTTATTATCCAGTAGCTTACGAATAATGAGAGCAATAAAGGCAATGAATAGTTTGCCGTAGATGCTGTCTTGATTTTTAACCTCTAGTCTCTCATCAAGAA
>NZ_JALKIM010000140.1 GCF_023050945.1 Anaerobiospirillum sp. NML120448
ACCTGAACTCTGCATATTAGGTAACCTTGAAAGGCGCAATAAACCAAGGATCTTTTAAAATTACCCTTTTTTGCCAAAGAAGGTCATTGCTTGATCAAAGGTCTTATTGCTACGCTTATAGGCATCATATAGTTGACGAGCCTCTGCCTGTTCCTTTTCTGATAACAGGTTTCTTAGCTCATTCTCCATTTTTTCAAGCCTGGTTTTAGTTCTTTCAATTTTAGCTTGAAGTTGAGCAATATTTCGTTCACAAACAGCTTGGCTCTTATACTTAGGCATATTCGCATCCTTCTAAAGAGGAATAAGAATCACTCTCATCATCATCTGAGCATAAATCTTCCCAGATAGACTCACTATCTGCTGGCATATCTTCCTCATTACAAAACTCATCATCCAGTAGTTGTTCTAGACTATCTGGGGTTTTATTTTTCGCTGGTAAGGCTGCAAGGATGTTTGATACATCAATTGAAGTTTTAATTAGATCTTGAATACTAATACCAAAGACAGACAAGATCTGTTTTTGTGCCTTGGTTAAACCATAAAGAAGTCTATATGAACCATTTGGTGCACGTGTAATACGAATCTTCTCTAACTCACGAATTGCTGCTGGTACATTTAAGTACTTACAAGATTTTCCTTGGCTTAATAATTCGTCCTTTAGTAGTGAGTACATTCTGCTTCTTAAAATTAAAGCAATGAACTCAATAAACATTTTGCCACGCAATGCTGCATCGGAGTGAATTCTGTAGCTATTACCGCCAATAAAGCTTTTTCCAAAGCAGAATAATTTCTCTGATCCATCCCTATTAGAGTATATTTTGTAGGCAGTCTTAGCATCCATAGGCTCTGAGGTAACTATGGCGAAGTATCCGCATAGCCCCAAATGCTCCTCAATACTTTTCTCATTGCGAGAGAAAGATATTAAGTCTCCTTTAGATATATTAAGATTAAAGAACTTAGAGTGTTCTGCAGTTGGTGCAAATTTACGGTTTACGTGCTTTGTTAGAGTTCGTTCCATTGCATCAATATTATCTAGGAAATTTTGAGCAGTTTGTCCTCCAGTGGAGAGGCTGTGGTAGATATGAAAGTATCTTTGTTTGCCACAGAACTCTTCATGAACAGTAATGCCAAATAAGTCACCAGATATTTGATTAGCAATCTTCTTTTCAAAAGTGCCAATTTTGTCCTGAATCATAGGAGCAACAAGAGTTTTAAAGCCCTTTACCATTAGGACAAAATCATATCCTTTCTCATCCAAATAATTGATATTAGCTAAGGAAAAATAACCTCGATCGATGATGAATCTTAGATTTTCGTAGCCCAAATCATCGGCCATATCAATAGCAAAAGTTAGCTGACTGACATCAGGTATGGAGCCAGGGTATGCCTCATAAAACAACGGAAACTTATTTTCAGGATCATATGCAATAGCAGTGTTAATGATCTTAGTTCCCTTATCAGTCTTTGCATGACCAAACTCAGCAAACTCAAGATCTCCAGCTTGAGTGTTCTTATTTGTACTGTCATAAGAGATATTGATTTTCTTATCTTTTGCTATACCTACATTCCATGCTTTAAAGAAGTCAGATATAGTCCCTTGCGTAATTGTACGCAAGTGACGTGAGATCGTACTGTCGCTATAGATACGCATGTTTTTGGTAAATAGGCTATGATCCCATGCATATGCAGGGTAGTGCTGTGCCTGATTACCTTCTGTGACAATAAGATAAGTGGCAATATCAATTGTAAAGTCAGCCTTGTCCTCACCAATTGCAGTTACAAGACAATCTCTAAGGCCATAATCATTATTAATTGCCTTAACTACAGCATATGGCCCAATAATTAAAGAGTCAGCTCTTTCAGGCGCTGGTAACAGTTCTTGCTCTAAAGGTTGCTGACATTCATTAGAGTGAGCGTTTGATGTCTCCTGTAAGTTAGAAGCTTGAACAGAAGTGGTAATGCTGCTATCAACATCAGGTACAGGCAATAGTTCTTGCTCTAAAGGTTGCTGACATTCATTAGAGTGAGCGTTTAATGTCTCCTGTAAGTTAGAAGCTTGAACAGAAGCAGTAATGCTGGTATCAGCATTTTGTTTCTTTGACTTATCTTCTACATTAGGCAGGTTTAAGTCAATATTAGGAAAGAACTCAGAAAATCTCTCATTAGGAATCATTTTACAAGGATTATCAGGACAAACCTTGCCTATTGTGACTCTTACAGGATTTGATTTTTTGGTTTTACTGTTATAGGAGCGAGATACTGTGAATAGGACATATGTGCACAAACACTTTTTTTGTAAAACAATGTGACCAGTGCATGTAGGTATGTCAACAACAGTATCGAGCATCATAATGAAATCCTTTATAGAGGTTACCGGTAACCTACTATTATAAACCATATTTTTCAACTAAAACAAGTGATATTTTACAAAATTTAAAAAAAATATCACTAATATTGAAGTATATAAATAGTTAGTCTTTAGGTTACTTTTGTAATGCTATAATTGCAGAGTTCAGGTAA
>NZ_JALKIM010000141.1 GCF_023050945.1 Anaerobiospirillum sp. NML120448
CCTGTGTTTAGGAGCTAAAATCTAGATAAAGCCTTATCCATCAAGGGTTTAAGGCTTATTTTTTTTTTAAACTTGTGGGGGGTCGACTTATATTATTGCAAAGCTAGTTTTATTAGCTCATGCTGATCATAAGAGAGAATCTTACTGTCTGGGTATGCACCAATTTTTAGTTTCCTCTTTAGTTGCTTCAAGGAGATCAATCCATCAACAGACTCAAGACCTGCTGCCTCAAGTACAATATTTGTTTCTCCCTTAACATTAACTTGATCTTTCAAAAAGTTACGTAATGCTTCTTGCTTATCAACAAGGTCATTACTTTGCTCTTGCAGGCAACCTTTGCCAGTGTAAGCAGGAGCAAAAATGCCAGCACCAGCTCTAGAACAATCGAAGTAAATGTCATCTTTAGTTACTTTTTGAGCTGACACCTTAGCATTTGACAAGGCTTGACTTATACGCTTTGCGGACATTCTATAACCTTGTTTTAGTAGAGTGTCTTGAAGCAGACGCAGCATCATCAATGCAAATATGCACAGATAACAATGAGCTTCGATCCTTTGGCTAAGGCGAACATAAACAGGTCTTATATTGAATGTACTCTTCATAACTCTGAAGTTCTCCTCAATGCCTACCAGCTTGTGATAGGTATCCAGAACGGCTGTAGCTGAAAGTGGTTCTAAATCACAAGACTTAGGGTGATCGAAAATAACCGCTGCATAACCAGCAATGGCTTCTCTGTTAGCAATCACGTCTTCCTTTAGACCGATTGCTCTAAAGTTCTCTTTTTCACTTTTATCTGCATGACTTCTTCCCTTCTTTTTAGCTGTAGCTTTAGTCCTTTCTGTTTGAACAAGAGAACGCCATCCACTCAATGAAGCGCCGATGAGTTCTCTTTTCGAAACAGCCTCAATTGCTTTATTCTTTAACTGTTCGAGGTTAGCAAGATCTCTTATTTTTCTTTCAGGACTGAAAGTATAAATAATTTTGCATGGAACCTTAACGGTGGTAGTTTTAGCCTTACCAGTGTCTGGATCTATCTCACCTTTTATGCGAGCAGTTTTAATATAGTCACAAACTTTGAATCTAGAAGCGTCTTCAATTAACTCACTGCATTCTGAAGATACAAAAGCTCCTAATTCATCTGGCTTATAGTTCCTGTAGCCTGTGAGATCCAGCATTTCTTTTCTGGTCTTTTCGTTTTGCTGAGAGACCTTTTGAGCAACTACAAAACCAATATTTTTCTCCTGAACTTTGCTCAAAACCTCAGTTCCATTGATACCACGATCAGCTACAAAGTAGAAGTCTTTAAGACCATACTTTTCTTGAAGACTGTTCAACACAGGCTCAACCTGATGTATTTCAGAAATATTACCTGCAAAAACACGGCAATCAATTGGAAAACCAGTATCATCAACAGCAAGAGCAATTGATATAAGAGGCTGTGCATATCTACCTTCTTTAGACATGCCTCTCATACGTAAGTCATCTTCTTTTCCTTGCTCTAAGGAACACTGAAGGTTCTCTTTGTACTCCTCGGTATCCATGTAAGCATTGACATCATCGTTTGTCATTCCCTGCTTAAGCATAGATTCTCGAACATCTCGAGCATATCGAATTGCACGCCATGTTACATCATCATAAGGAGTCTCAAACCATGTATTTGTACAATCAAAAAAAGCCAGCCTTATACCAGTTCCTCTTCGTTCAATATGAGTTTTGACAGCGTGACTTAATAACTCATCTTTGTGGTTATGAACAAAGTCTAAAGCTCGATAGTAGCAGTCTTGATTGGCATCACTCCATGGGCAGTAAATGAAATTGCTTCTGTGGTTGCTGGCGTGTAGATATGACTGAGGATTTATGATTTTTATGAATGTTAAATAGAACAATAGATCATTCAAAGACCATGAGTCGATGTCAGTATAAGCCTTCTGAAGATAGTTGATTTTATACTTAAGACCCAACTCATTCTCCCAGAAAGGTTTTAAAGCAAGGTGACCAAACTGAAGATCATACTTGCCGTTGAACTGTAACTCATCATCATCAACAAGACCTTCAATAACTGCATCATCTTTTCCGACTGTACCAGCCCTTTTGAAAGCAATATTTGCAGCCTTGGATAGCTTTTTATCAGTGGCTTCACGAGCTAACACAGCAGCAAGCTCTTTACGAACATTTCTCTGTTCATACGCTTGACGAATTTCTTCTGGAAGCTGATCGAATCTACCGAAGCTCTTAACTTCTCTTTTTACAACTTTGCCTGTTTCAGGATCTCTAAAGGACTCAACCATGACAAGGTATTTTATGCCTTGTCTGTTTTTGATCTTAAAGTACATATATACGCTCTTAATTGTCAGTAATTAAAGAAGCCTTATTGTATCATGTTTGCCCCTACACGACACCCTACAAGTATAAAAAATTTTTACAAGACAAAATTATAGCTAGCACTGATAAATATCAGAGTTGTATAATGCATTCATGATTTTTTGCTACTAAACACAGGT
>NZ_JALKIM010000142.1 GCF_023050945.1 Anaerobiospirillum sp. NML120448
TATTAGGGCGGAGTAGTAGTTTTGGCACAAAAAAACTACCTCAAGGGTAGCATTTCTAAGAAATATGATAAATAAGCGGTTTTTGCTTAGAAATAAAAATTTAATAATGCCGGGCTATGGTAAAAGACACCATCAACGACACGACCCAAGTATTCACGTGCCCCATCTTTGCCACGGCCAATAGTTGGGTCATAAATTATTTTTCTGCGGATTACAATTAAAGCATCGCCGTTTCGTTGGATTGTGGCTCCTCGAGGAAAATTTTTGATGCGTGAGTAATCCCACTTTGTATTTCTATTTTTCATGTCAAATATGTGTACCATTATAATAAGTCCATTTTAGCGTATTTATAGGTACTTTAGCTTATAGGCATATTACGAGCTCGGGCTTTAGACTTTTAATAGCTGTGTTTAGTTAGGTATTGCGTCATTTTTGAAGGTTAATAGATAACTACTGGCACTAATATTGCTTGGATTATTTCAGATATACACAGCCTTTAGCTAACAGCTATTGGTTTGACTATACGATAGAGATGTTGTCTATTAAAATTCACAGACAAACAATAAAGCTTTTAGGCACACACAATTACTGCTAAATCCTATTTATAAGCCTATTACTCTATCTATTTGGTCAGATAACATTACACATGTTTATCATTTATTGAGAGAATTGTTATGGCACTTTACGTTAATACTAATGTTAGCTCGATTAATGCACAAAGAAAGCTAACCAATGCTACCAATAGCCTGAACGTTAGCTACCAGAGACTTGCATCAGGCCTTAGAATTAACTCTGCAAAAGATGACGCTGCTGGCCTTCAAATTGCCGATCGTTTAACCTCCCAAATCAACGGTTTAAATCAGGGAAATCGTAATACTAACGACGGTATTGCCCTTGCACAGACCATTGAAGGTGCCTTAGACGAAACCACCAACATGCTCCAGCGTATCCGTACCTTAGCCGTGCAATCAGCTAACGGCACAAATACCGCCGAGGATCGTAAGGCTATCCAACAAGAAGTAACTCAGCTTTCTCAAGAAATTAGCCGTATCGCTAATCAAACCACTTTCGCTGGTAAAACTGTGTTACAGGGAAAACAGAAAGGCCTTATTCCAGCTGATGGTAAAATAACATTCCAAGTAGGCGCTAATGCTGGTGACACTTTAGCTCTAAATTGGTCACAAGCATTCACAATGGAAGGTATTGCCTCCCAAGCTAAAATTGAATTTAAAAATGCACTCGCAGATGCATCCCATACAGGCTTATTAATGACAGGAGCCAATGCTGCTGATAAAGGCTTGTGGGCTCGTTGGAGTGTAAGCTCAGCTAAAGCCGCCACAGCTACATTGACTAATATCGATAAATTCATTCAAGTTGTTGACTCCAAGCGTGCATCCTTAGGTGCCCTGCAAAATCGTATGGAAAGCACTATCCGTAATCAGGCCAATATTTCTGAGAATGAGGCTGATGCACGTAGCCGTATTCGTGATACTGATTTTGCCTCTGAGACTGCTGCTCTTACCCAAAACAACATTATCCAGCAGGCCTCCCAATCAGTGCTTGCTCAGGCTAACCAGCGCCCAACTATCGCTTTAAGCTTGCTAGGCGGTTAATAGAATAACAATATCTCTCTCTTTATATTTAGAGGCGGGCGCATGTCCGCCTTTTTTGTACTTAAAGTAAGAGCTTGTTAGGGGTAGAATGCGCTAAGCGTGGCCTTAATGGCATTTGCTGTGTAGTCTTTCTAAAGACTAGAGTTGGTCAAGCTAGCTCTTCGCACATGATTTGGATTTTTTCCACCTGTACGGACGACTTTTAATTAACCAACAGTAAATGATATAATTTATATATCAATTATAGTTTGTACCAAGCAGGGGGCAGTATGTCTAAGTTAAATCCTAAAGTTGTTATCACTACTTGTATTCAAATTGAAGAAGATGGCAAGGTAGTTACAATCCCATTGAGCAGTAAATTAGAGGTCGATAAAGTAACCCCTAAATCTATGGATGATGTTATGAATAGTGTTTGTAAGGCAGAAGAGTACATTGGCAATGTTAAGAACGAGCTACTCTCATCTGTATGTTCCGCTATTCAAAATAATGATGTCAACTCAAAAAAAAACAAGTAACCATTCAGACCTTGGATGGTGTGTGCAAACTTGATGTCAACGCTGTTTTTGTTCCTAAACATAACCCTAATCTTACTTTTAGGACTCCTAAATTAATGTTTGCTTTACTAAGCCAACTCACACACTCTTCATATAGGGATGTACAGAGCGATCTTAAAAATTACAATATATGTGATATTGGTGTATCCACCCTTAAGGATCTTGCAGAAAGGGAGGGAACACTAATTAGAGCCTCTTTTAATGAGCAAAGAAGCAATATTTTAATGAAACATGATTTTAATCCTGATACTGGAAGACCTAATAATGAGGCTGCATTGGTTGCAGCCTGTAAAAATGCTCCTAAAAGCCTGGAGCT
>NZ_JALKIM010000143.1 GCF_023050945.1 Anaerobiospirillum sp. NML120448
TAAGTAGGCGACTAAAACGCCTTATTTATCAGGTTTCTTTTTGATACCCGCTTTTGAACGCCTTAAGTTGAGTGCCGATTTGATACGTATAGTTTTTTTCAAATCCCCCAGGGGATCTATTTGAACCTATGCTTCCTACCAGAGCAATGGTGAATACTGTTGTCAGTATTAAAGCTCTAGTGGAAAGGCTTGAAAAGTTGATACGCATTTAGCACCACGATCAAAGAAGATAAAAAGCTATAGCTTTGGAATTTATTTAAAAAATAACTATCAGCAAATGTACTCGTATATGTAAGTTAGTTCTAAACTAAAACAGTTGATTGTAATGTCCTTATGTATCAAGAAAATCTTATATATGTTTTGGTCAAGGATTTTAGCTGTAGTTTAATGAACAGCCCTAAATCATACTATTTCTAGATATTAGTTTCTTGTACATTTATCTCAAATTTGTGATAAAAAAGCCTTTTAGTCTTAGCCATAAATTAAAAGCCTCTTAGATTTCTCTATGAGGCTATTATTATTTTTTAATGAAGGTTAGCTATTTGTTAGTTGGTATAGCCACGCTCACCATGGAAGGACAAATCAAGTCCAGTGCGCTCATCATCATGAGATACATGAAGGGAGCCAAATAATTTTCCAGCAATACCAAAGGCTAGTACTGATATTACGCCTGACCAAATAATAGTAATGATGACACTGCCTATTTGACCTAAAGTTTGGCTGAGCATGCCATCATGGCTACCCTTAAAGCCTGTACCACCAAGATCTGGTGAGCAAAAGATACCTGTAAGAATAGCACCTACAATTGCTCCTAAGCCGTGAATACCAAATACATCCAAGCTGTCATCTACTCTAGTAAGCTTCTTAAATCCACGTACACCCCATAAGCATACGAAAGTAGATAGTGCACCTATAATTACTGAAGCTAAAGGACTTACAAAAGCACAAGCTGGAGTAATGGCTACTAAGCCTGCAAGTACGCCTGAGCTTGAGCCTAATGATGATGAATGACCACTAATAAATTTTTCGCATACAGACCAGACTAAAGCGCCAGAGGCTGGAGCTAATACTGTATTAATAAAAGCTAGTGCACTTACACCATCGGCACTAAGTTCAGAACCTGCATTAAATCCAAACCAACCTACCCATAAGAGAGCACAGCCAGTATAAGTAAATGGTAGAGAGTGAGGAGTGATAGCAATACGATTGAGATCAATGCGAGGGCCTGTCATAAAGGCTGCAACAATACCTGCAACAGCAGCATTAATATGTACTACGGTACCACCAGCAAAATCCCAAGCCTCAAACCAATATTCTATTAGGCCATTACCCCATACCATATGAGCAAGAGGGATATAGGAGAAGAGGGCCCATAAACTAATGCCCATTACTAAAGCGCCAAATTTAATACGCTCAGCGGTAGCTCCTACAATTAGACAAGCTGAGATAGCGCAAAAAGCTCCTTGGAAAACTACAAAGTTGTACTCAGATAAGGTTCCTGATACTGAATCAGGAGTAATATTGCTAAGAAAAAGTTTGTCGGAACTACCTATAATTAGGCTAAACCACGAGCTAGCATCGCCCGTACTGCCAAAGGCCCAAGTATATCCGACTATGAACCATAGTAAAAAGCAGATACCGAAAACAACCATACACTGTTGCAATATAGACAGTACGTTTTTGCTTCTTACCAAACCACCATAGAAAAGTGCGATTCCTGGCACTGACATTAAAATTACTAAAATAGCGCAAGTAATCACAAAAGCATTATCTGCTATAGAAGGCTCACTTTTAGTTTCAGCCTCATTACTTGGGGGATATTGCTCGGTAGTAGTAGTAATGTCTGTAGTGCTACTACTAGAAACTGCAATATCCCCAGATAAAAGCTCGGCTAAGGAACCTTGAGACAAAAGCATGCTTACAAAAAGCATGAGTACAATAGAGAAACGTCGCATAATAATTGCCCTTTTTCAAGTTTGTGTACATCTGTATTTTTCGATGTAAGCATGACTTTTGGCAATTAATAAAAACCATTTGCCCAATAAGCTAGCGAAAGTTTAGGCATTTGCATGTAAAGCTAGCATGTTTTGCTGCATTGCTAGGCAAATTTGCCTATGCTGCACAAAGTTGGCAATAAGGTATATGTAAGTTTTGTTAAAGAAAATGGCAAATTTACCATTTTAATTATTTAAAATTAAATCTCTGATAAATAATTTTTAAATTTTTCTAATGGTGATGCAGGTCACAAAAGCGCATGAGAATGGGGATTAAGCGTCTTAAGATAAGATAAAATTACAAATTCACCAAAAAAAATTAAAAAAAGGTGTTGACGTTGATCTAAAAATCATTAAAATACGTCTCCGCTGTCACGCACTAAGGCGTGAAGCTGCAAAAGCCAAGCGCTTTGAAGGTCTTTAAAAATTAGTAAGTACAGACAATCTGTGTGGGTTCTTTAAGTTAAGAAC
>NZ_JALKIM010000144.1 GCF_023050945.1 Anaerobiospirillum sp. NML120448
AGTACTTTAAGTTAGCACGTAAGAGCTCAGCAGCGCTCTTAGCCATGTTCATGGTTTGCTCTTCTAAGGACTCACGAACCTTTAATGGGCCACGACGACCATCAATAGTAGGACGAATACCAATCTTAGGATGTTGATTTGACATTTTTAACTCCTAGAAAAAACTTATAATTTCTTATAAGTAAGATAGAATTCTATTTTGGCTAAATTTAAAAGCTCATAGACAAATAAGCATGAGAGACAAGACAATCTCTAAAATGCCTAGCTAAATCTAACCTCCTTTAGCTAGGCACTTAATAGCTAACAATTAGCTAGCTAATAAAAACTATAATAAGGACTTGTATAATTCCTTGATTTCCTCAACAGAGGTATCACGTGGGTTACCACCAGTGCAAACATCAGCAAAAGCAGACTTAGATAAGAAGTCGAGATCTTCCTCTTTTACAATGCCCTTGAGATCCTGTGGAATGCCTACGTCCTTAGATAATTGAGCTACAGCATCAATAGCAGCCTGGCGATATTGCTCTTGAGTCATGTTCTCAGCACCAGCAACACCAAAAGCCTTGGCAATGTGGAGGTACTTATCACCAGTATTTGGTGCGTTGTACTTCATAACTGTAGGTAAAATAATAGCGTTAGCTACACCGTGTGGAGTGTCGTATAAAGCACCTAATGGGTGAGCCATAGAGTGAACAATACCTAAACCTACGTTAGAGAAGCCCATACCAGCTACGTATTGAGCTAAAGCCATACCCTCACGGCCCTCTGGAGTATTATCAACAGCGCCACGTAAGTGCTTAGCAATTAACTCGATAGCCTTGATGTGGAACATATCGGTTAATTCCCAACCAGCCTTGGTGATTAAACCTTCAATAGCGTGGGTTAAAGCGTCCATACCAGTAGCAGCAGTTAAGCCCTTTGGCATAGAGGACATCATGTCAGGATCAACTACAGCAATCATTGGCATGTCGTGTGGATCAACACAAACGAACTTACGCTCCTTGGCAGTATCGGTGATTACATAGTTGATAGTAACCTCAGCTGCGGTACCTGCTGTGGTAGGAACAGCAATAGTAGGAACAGCCTCATTCTTAGTTGGGGCTAAGCCCTCTAAGGAAACAACATCAGCAAACTCTGGGTTCTTGATGATAATACCAATAGCCTTGGCAGTATCCATAGATGAACCACCGCCAATAGCGATGATGTAATCGGCACCTGACTTCTTAAAGGCTTCTACACCGTGCTGTACATTCTCAATAGTTGGATTAGGCTTAATATCAGAATAAAGCTCGTAAGCTAAATTAGCCTCGTCTAAAAGGTCGGTTACCTTATTGGTTACCTTAAATTCGATTAAGCTTGGATCAGAGCAAACAAAAGCCTTCTTAAAGTCGCGCTTTTTAACTTCCTCAACGATAGATAAAATAGCGCCCTTGCCATGATAAGAGATATTGTTGAGTACGATACGATTAGCCATGTTCTTTCCTACAAAATCAAGGCCTCTACGCTCGCTCATCGCCTTATGCCTTTAAGTAAGTAAGTTTTATTTTTACTCACCAAAGCTCGTAAAGAGGTGGCTGTGAAGAGGTTACATAAAAGTTAAAAAAATAAAGTGCTAAATAATAAAAAAAGCTCTTAAGCTCACATCATATCTGCGCCGCTTAAGAGCTCTAAAGCGCAGTTAAAATAACAAATTATTAAACTACGCCTTTTTGTAACATAATGTTGGCATATAAAGCTTTTTCTGAGGTGGCGATAATGCAGTATGCTTTTTTAGCCTCCTCATAGAAAGCAAAACGCTCGATATTGGTAAAGCAATCTGCACCACGTGGATCATGCTTAGCAACAACTTGCTTGTACTCATCCCAAATTGGAGTCTTTACTGGATCACCTGGAACAACTTCCATTAAGGAAACTGGCTTATCGCAGTAAGTGTCGAGTGGGAACAGCTCTAAAATAGCATCTAAAATTTCTACTACGCCATGACCATCAGCACGAATTACGTAGCAATCTGCACCCATAGACTCACTTGGGAAGTTGCCATCAGCAATAACAATACGATCTGAGTGACCCATCTCGCAAAGAATCTTTAATAAATCAGGGGAAATGATGGCTGGAACATTCTTAAGCATGAAACTACCTACCTTGTGAGTAATCTGCTCCAATTTCACATAGAACAGACTAGAACATTAACAAGCAAAAACAAGAGGATGAATTAACATCCTAAAACAATCCTAAACAGATTAGCTAAACTGACCTTATAGCTAACAACTTTGTCTATTTTTGTTTAATTTTGCGATTAAAAATGGTAATTTTTTCTATTCAAAAGGTAATTTATTAATAAAATTGAGAAAATCTTGCAAAAATTGGTAATTTTTTCCCCTGAAAAGCTTAATTGCGCCCCGCTTTGTC
>NZ_JALKIM010000145.1 GCF_023050945.1 Anaerobiospirillum sp. NML120448
CTATGCTCTGTTTTGCCCCAAAATTTCGATTAGTCCTTAGGCAGAGATACAAAATATATCTTCTGCCACAGTACAGATTATAAGGGAAGGTCTAGCTTAAAGGAACTTTCGGATATTTTACAGTTACATAGAGCTCAAAAGCTAAGCTTGAGATAGAGCGCTAATTGCTAATCTAACTGCAAATAATTTAAACTTAAGATAAATATGGGCTTTATCTTAGTCTTAGTCTTAGTCTTACAAAAGAAAGTCGCTCATTAAGGAGTATGAATTATGATGTTAGCAAAAAATAAGCTTGCCATTCTTTTTGGCGCAGGAGCAGAGCAATCTTTAGGTTTACCTAATGGCGGAGAGTTTGCCATTAGTCTTTTTACTCAAAAATACGACTCACTTAGATCAGAGTTAAGACAAGCTTTAGACACCATTACAAACAAGCAACCAAGAAATTTTAACTACATTGAGTGGCTCAATTACACTAGCCCCAGCATCAACAGAATCTCAACTTTTGGTAAATATGATTTTGAGCAAGTCATCATGTCTAGTGCCGAGCAAAAGAAGCAAGACATAAAGGATTTTTTAGTTAATATTGATAAGAATGCCTGCTCTTTGTGTAAGAAACTTATTGGGGATGAATCTCTTACCAAGAACACTATTTATGAAGACTTGAAAAAGACATTGAATCTTGGCAATTCCGATAAAAAACCAATTGTTGAGTTTAACCAAAGCTTTTCAGGTAAGAATGATTATGATGCCCTCTTAACATCTGAGACCATTTCATTAATCATAAGCACCTTAAGTCAGGCCCATAGCAATCAAATAACAATCAACCCATCACAGCATGAGACCTTAAAAGAGTGTTTTCGTGTGCTCTTATTCATGATTGTAATTACCTGTGGCGATGAGCTGCTTAAAAAGCTCAATAGAGGCATTTTCACCTCTGAAAATGAGACTACTCATGATTACCTTGCGTTGTTCGAAGAAATGTTCACAATGAAGTATGATCGTGCAGCAGGCATCATATACGATTTTATCCAAAAGCAAAGACCAGCATTTGAAGACTTCCCTGATACTGTAGAGAGGTTTATTAACCTTATCCATAGGTTGACCTTTAAGCTATGCTCTACTTCTATTGACTATCAAATGCTCATTGATAATTACTTTAGATATATCCTGTCCCCTAAAACAGATTGGGCAAAGTTTTCCAAAATGTTCCTCTTTCTTAGAGCGGCTTATGATGCTATTACCAGCAAAGAAAACACCCTAAGTGATGAAGCCCTCAATGAGCAAGATAGCTATTATAAGGACATTATTACTGAGCTAAAAAATGACAATGCCAGTGTTGAGATTAAGGCTTTAGCCTCTACCAATTATCATGATTATTATGGCAGGTTGATTAAGCTTCGTAATGAGAGCAAAATTGAGGATGGTACCTTAGATGAAGCTTCCTTAGAAGCAAGATTTGGCAAAGTGATGCGCCTTAATGGTGGTGTAGGAGAGTTCTATAATCCATACAAAAACTCTTTAGTTAAAAGAGAGCCTGTTAATACAGCTGCTGACCAAGACAATAGCGACAACTTATTCCTTTACCAAAATCAGCTGGTAACTCCCTTTTTCTTTACTCAAAGCGGCATTAAGCCAATGACTGCTATTGATATTTCATGTCTCTATACTGAGATGTATAGTAAGTTTAAGGAGGCTGATATCATTGTAGTAATTGGGTTTAACTTTAACTCTGATGACAATCATATCAACACTATTATTCGTGATTTAGTAGAGAACCATAATAAGACTTTAGTTCTTATTACTGTAGGTGCTGATACTAAGAAAGCTCTGGACGATAAAAGGGAAGAAGTGTGCAAAAAACTACGCATTGACCCTACAGAAGCACAAGATAGAGTTAAAGTACTCAATGTAGATTCAGAAAGCCGTGTAATTACCAGTATGCCAGGCAACTCAGACTTATGGCTAGATTATTTGGCTAACCTTAAAATTCATAAGGCCCCAAGCCATTAGTTGTCCTCTAGGCTAATTAAACTTTTTGGGTTGCTTGTGCTTGCTTAGGGTATCAGCTCATGGATACTTGGGGCTTGGGTTGTATGGATTTGCAACCAATATCTACCTTATCTTTGAGCAGCTACCAAAGTATAGCCATCCACTAAAGCAGGTCACAAGCGCATTATGGCCTGCTCCTTTAGCACCCTAGTACTAGATTTCAAAAGTTCGTCACCCCCCCTATTATGAGTAATATGGGGGAGACAAAATAAAATTGTTGGTGCAGCAAATAGCTTTTAACAAAGGTAAAGTCAATCTAACTTTTAGCATACTA
>NZ_JALKIM010000146.1 GCF_023050945.1 Anaerobiospirillum sp. NML120448
ACCATATTTTTCAACTAAAACAAGTGATATTTTACAAAATTTAAAAAAAATATCACTAATATTGAAGTATATAAATAGTTAGTCTTTAGGTTACTTTTGTAATGCTATAATTGCAGAGTTCAGGTAACATGACCAAAGCGCATTCGTAGGATGTCGTTTGAAACTTCACTCTTAGTTGTTATGCAGAGATCTATACTAATCTGAACCCAATAAGAGTACTGTGGCTCCATTTGAATAGATAGATTAAAGGTTTATTAACAATAGTAATACATTGTTAAGCACCTCAAACAAGGTGCTATCTACTTTCAAAGTACTTCATTGGTTGTCCTCTAACCAACACAACACTTTGAAAGAACTGTGCTTTTTAAAAAGCACAAGCTCTAGGAATTAGAGAAAATCCCTAGAGCTTGGTTAAAAGATAGTAAGCAAGCAAGAACTAGCTATTAATCTTTCTTATCTTTCTTATCCTTCTTATCCTTCTTATCCTTCTTATCCTTCTTATCCTTCTTATCATTTTTAATGTTGTAAATAGCCTCTACAGATGAAGATACTACAATTGGCTCGATGCTGTAGGTGCTCTCAACAGGCTCAGCCTCAGCCTTAGCAGCTAATAACATAGAGCGGTTGCTATAGGCACGATAAACACCATAATTACGCTCTTGGAAGCTTAAAGAGCATGGAGTACCAAGTTTAACTTCAAAACCATCGGCTAATAGCTGAGCACGATCCTTGGCATCAGCAATAGCTAACTTAGCGGCCTCTTTTTCATACTTTTTCTTGTCAGATAAAGTATATTCAAAGCCAGAGATTTGATTGATGCCTGACTTAATAGCAGCATCGTTAAGCTGACCGATTAAAGCAAAGTCAGAAACCTTAATGGTAACATTGCGGCTACCCTCATAGCCTACTAACTCTTGCTTCTTATCCTTTTCGTTATAACGATACTGAGCAGTTACTACAATTGAATCAGCTACAAAAGCATTCTTATCCAGCTTAAGAGCCTCTACTGCCTTAGCAAAGGCAGTTACAGTCTTTTCAACTTCCTCACGAGCCTCAGCAGGAGTTGGTTTATTGCTTACAACACGATAATTTAAAGAGGCACGATCAGGCATTACACGAACTTCACCCTGACCAGTTACAGAAATCTTACCAAAATCCATTGAACACTTTCCATCAGAAGCAAATACAGCACTTGAGCATAAAGCAGCTAAAGAGATGGCAATTAAACCTTGCTTGATCTTATTCATATAAACTACCCCTTATTGAGTATTACATCCAAGTCCAATCCAATGAAAAAGGGCTTTTGTCAAATTACTGCTTTAAAGCTAAAGACCATCACAACACTAAACCGAAGATTTACATACTAAAAAACTTTTCTACAAAGCATGTACGTAATTGATCTTTGCTTTTAAGGCACCTATAAGAACCACTGTGCCTGTTTGCCCTTTAATAAAATCTTACGCACTCAAACTTAGCAAATCCTTAGTCAAGACCAAAATCAATTACGCCGTTTCCTCTTTTGCCACCTAACCCCTAATTAAAGCCCCGTTAAGCCAACCAAGCTCTCTATTGCCTTAGCTTTATAAATAAGTGCCTTGCCAGCAGTAGCTTCTTATAGCGCTACCTGGACAAATTTACTGTCATATTGGCTCTTTATCTTTAGCCTCATATGCCTCCTATGCCTCACCCAAGGCTAGAGACAAGGCTCAATAAAAACTTGATCATATGCTATGACACTTAGTAAAAATTAAGTGTTAGTTAAGATTACCTATTCACTAAAGTTGACAATCTACTAAAGCTTGGAAGTACTAAAGCAACTAAGTCATTAACAATAAGCTCTAGCAAGCTTGTATCAATTTTCTGGATTAGTTAAGATCTAAGCGGTTTTTTCATGGCCTGTTTTGTAGTTGTATCAGGTAGCTACTAATGTCGGGCACCATATCAGTTAAGATAAATCAAAGCAAAGACTCTTAGTGGTTGCTATGTGCTGCTAAGGGTTGATAAAATGCCATTTATATTCTTTTCTATCTAATGTGGATTACTGCTATTAAGCTTTGGTGGTGCTTTTTTTGATGTGGTTTATGGTTAATGCTTGTTCTTGTGTTTTAGGGCAATTTCATGAGTCTACCCTTGTCACAAAATTAGAAAAATGAATCTAGACAAAACTTGCATTTCATGTTAATAGCCCTTTAGTAGCTTAGAAATACCAAATTCTTTGCATGGCAGAATTTGACTAACTTTGAATCCCAGTTCCTTAACAATGTAATCATATAAGTCTTTCAAGGCCTGTTTTGGATCAGCAGAATTTCTGAGAATTAGC
>NZ_JALKIM010000147.1 GCF_023050945.1 Anaerobiospirillum sp. NML120448
CTGAGCCATGATCAAACTCTTCACTTTAATGATTCGTTTGAAGTTGCAACTATAACTAGTTGCCAGTATGTTGGCTTAAAACTCAAAGTTCTTAACTTAAAGAACCCACACAGATTGTCTGTACTTATCAATTTTTAAAGAACTTCAAAACGCTTGGTTTTTGCAGCTGTTCGCTTTAGTGCGTGACAGCGGAGACGTATTTTAATGATTTTTAACCTAACGTCAACACCTTTTTTAAGAAAAATTAAATTTTTTTTAGTTTCTTTTTAAGATTTCCGATATATATCGGATTTTATTAACAATTTTTTTTTAATTTATTTTAACTCTTTGCTAGAGTTTTACTTACATAAATGTAAAATTCGTCAGTAAAATCAAAAATAGAAATATTGTAAATTAATTAAAATTTGGTTTATAAGCCATCAAAATCAAAAATGAGCTAGATCACTTGACCTAGCTCATTAAAGCTTTTGTGTGTGAAATTTTTAATGAACTTATAAAGCCATTACGACATTATTAAGTCCTTGGTCTTGGTATTTATCTTTACGAGCAGTAAAAATAACTTGGTTATCATGAGTTGCAGGCTCCAAGACAACATCACATACATTCTCAAAAGGCTTTAAATTACTAATTCTAGTCATGGCCTCAACTTGAGTAGCAAAACAAGAGCTTGCTTCTTTTACCTCTAATTCCTTGCTCAGGCTAGGATCAGTTGCCACAATATGATTGTTGGCAATATAGTTACCACTACCACTATTCACTTTGATAATCACGCTGTGGTCTGAACCTACCAAATGCTCAGGAGCAATGGAGCTTGAGATATGATTTGCAATCAAGGAGTTATTGGCACCATTGATATGCACAAGACCATAGTCATCATTAATACCATTATTGAATCCTTGCATTGGAGCCCAAGGCTCTGGATCTCTTAATAAATGATTAGAGCTAATGAGGTTTTCACAGCATTGTCCCTCTAAGATCACCATACCAGGATAGAAAGAGTGCAATCTATTAGAAGCAATGTTAGAACGAGAGACGTTTAATAAGTGAATGCTACTTCTGCCACGAGGGAAAACATTATTGGCGCTAATTAGCAAGCCACCATAATTTTCTGCGTAGATGTTATGACCACAGTAGCCTGCCCCCATTAAATTATTGGCTACTTTACAAGCTTGACCACAGGTGAGCAGCTCTACACAATTACCGCACTCTGCAATAAAGTTATTATCGATGGTAAGAGCATCAGCTTCACGAATAGCAACTGCATGCTCTAGATAGATAAAGCCCATGTCTCTAATGCAAAATGAATCATTAGCGCAATCTACGTAGAGGCCAGTTTTACCATTGAAAGTGAGCTTGTAGATGATATTAGACGTAGTGGTATTTTTACTGTCGTGGTTACACAACGCTCCAAGTTTTTTAACTCAATCTTAGTTGACTATCGTAATGGTATGGTTCAAGTGGCATCTCACCTTAAAGCCCAGGGCTGGAGCAAAGTAGGCTTTATTGGTCAAAAAGGAGTAGATGTAGAAAAATACAGCGTTCTAAAAGAATCGTTTGATGAACTACCAATTAGATGCAGCTTAGATAGTGAATGTATCTTTTGGCTTCCTAAGGGCATAGCAGAAAGCATTAGCATTGCGCAAAGCTCGTCTTCATCAGTAGAGCACAAAGATGGCTCTGACAGCAATACTCTGTCGCATGGCCTTAATGAGCATATTCTTGCTATTGTGAAAATATTATTAGAGCGTAAACAACAAGGTAAAGCTCCCATAGCCCTATGGATTTACAATGACGTGTGTGCTCTGGCTTTAGAGAAGGAGTGTTTAAAGGCAGGGCTGAGAATACCTGAGGATGTCGGGCTAATTAGCTTTGATAATACCTATTTAGCTCAAATTTTAAACCTGAGCTCTATTAGTCAGCCTATTACAAAAATAGCCAAACAAGCTTACCAACTAGTAGCGCAGGCTCATCGTGAACATAAGAAGGTTAGTGCTGAGCACAATGAAAGTATTGAGTGTTTAGAGATTAAGCCTGAGTTGTTTGCTCGTCAATCTTCAAAACTAGCAAAAATCTAATCAGCATGAATTAGAAAGGCACAAATGCAACAAGGCCCCTTGAGTTTTTTCTCAAGGGGCCTTGTCTTAGAAAAATTAAGCCTGGCGATGACCTACTCTCGCACAATCGTACGTTGCACTACCATCGGCGTGACTACATTTCACTTCTGTGTTCGGAATGGGGACAGGTGGG
>NZ_JALKIM010000148.1 GCF_023050945.1 Anaerobiospirillum sp. NML120448
TTTTATCACTTTACTAGATACAACATTTTGGCAAAAAAATGGATCAAAACGATCCAAATTTTCACACTAAATTTTTAGGTTTTTCTTTAAGCACCAATCGATACCTATCAATAATGCCGGGCTATGATTGAAATCTCACTGCACAAATACCACTAACCTACTCAGCCAGTAAAATTGTGGAAAAGCACAAGACAATTAGCAAATTAAGGTGCCACTTTGGTTCGTTAGTATGTAATAGGCTTTCAATTTAATCAGTAGTGAGTTTGAACAAAGTAGTCGAAAAAAGTACCAGACTCAAAACTAACTTTAATTGTAAGGCAAGTTTTGTGGCAAAATGCGTAAGATTAGCTAAATAAGCCCTATGGCGTGTCAATTTCGTGAGAGACTTAATGGTTTCTACATCATCATCATCTTTAGATAGGAACTACAGCTATGCTGAATAATTCATATCAGGACTTTATGGAGCAGTTTTTCCAAGCTTACTATCAAAAACTAGCAGGGGAAAATGATGCTCTAGCGCTAAGACTTCCTTTGAGTGATAAAGATCAGTCTATGTTCTTAGATCCTATGATCAAAAGTGAGTGGAAGCAATGGAAGTTGGTCAGATCTGACCTCAAGGAGTCTGACTTTGGAAAGTTAGAAAATGAGCTTAATATCAAGCTTCCAGAGATTTTTAAAGCTTTTTTAGGCACTTATTATCATTGTTTTGATAATCCTATTGGGCCCAATCCTATCTCAGAGCCATTTAAGGCTCTAAAAAGAGCCTGGAACCCATATTTAGTTCAGTGCGGCTATTTGCCTTTTGCTTGGGATGAGGATGGCTACTACATAATTTGCTGTGATCTGTCTTATCTCCCAGACGAGTTGAGCTGTCCTATTTGTCAAATCGATCATGAAATATTGTTTGACCTTACGGACGAGTATGAGGACGAATATGAAGACGAAGCTGATAGTGAGTTTGAGATTAATAAGGAGCTTCGTCAGAACATAGCAGCAAACATGGAACAACTAGCACCTGATTTGTGCTCTTATCTTAAGGGCTTTCTTTAGGAAAAACATATAGCCACTAATAATCGTTTGATTAATAAATCTGGTTCAAGTAAAAATGTTGCGGGATCAACAAGCTAATCATACTGTACTTATAAAGTAGCACCTTTAAGAACAAGCTATTTTAGCTGTTTATTCCCATTTTCTTATAAACCATTAATCTAATCTTCCTAAGCGATCCCGCAGAATTTTTACTTGATCCTAAATCTATAAGATAGCTCTGGGCTGGGGAAAGAGGCTAATCATTCATAGCGTCCCAATTAATATATTTGGTACTAACGTGATCGCACAGCCATACTTTGTTTTCTGACAAGTAAAAGTTAATACCATCTTCATACATAGCCTGGGCATTAATAGTTAGTACCACTACTTTGCCATGGCGAATGCCGACTTTGGTAGCTGTGGGAATATCAGCGCTCAGGTGTACATATTGGCGCTTCATTTTGCAAATGCCTTGTGCTCTTATCGACTCTAGGAATCGTAGAGCAGTGCCGTGATAGAGCAGCGCAGGTGGTTTTTGTGGGGAAAGTTTTAGATCAACACTAATGGAGTGTCCCTGGTTGGCTCTAATTCTAGTCCCTTGCGCATCAAAGCTGTAGCGCTGCTTATCATTGTTGGCAACAATGCTTTGTAAAGTAGCAAGGTCGATAAAAGCTCCATGAGCACACATTTTTTCAATAAGCTCATCAACCTTAGCCCAACCCTCATGGTCTAACGTAAGTCCAATAGTTTCTGGCTTATGGCGCAACACTAAACTTATAAAGCGCCCTAATTTAACCTCATCATTGTTTGCCATCAAGAACCTCTTTTATATGAGCTAACTTGCTTTTGAGTTCTAGTACTTTTTGCTCTATGGTGTTAATCGTATAGATAAAAACCTCATCATCTTTACCAGAAGGATCATCAAGGCCCCAGTTTTCACTGTATTTAGCTTTAAGATTAGGACAGCCATATAGACCGCCAATTTGGTGTTAGCGAACAAACAGCCTATAATCATTGCTATTATCGATAACTTTGAATATTAATAAAACTACACTATTTTAACCTTTTATATAGATATATGTGACTGGGATCACAATTTAAATTTGTGCATATATTCATTACTATCAATATGTCCGTAAAATTCTGATTATGTTATGAATTTAGGCGTTATCAAGGCGTAACTATTCTTACCGTAGTATAACGACAGTAAACATAAT
>NZ_JALKIM010000149.1 GCF_023050945.1 Anaerobiospirillum sp. NML120448
TTTTTGTGTATTAAACACGTCAAAAAATTGAAGAGTGGGCAATCGGATCCATCGATTGGGCCTTAAGTATACTTTATACTTTTGGGGAACCCGTATAATAAATTGAACTTTGTAGTATCCCTTGTAACAACATTGTTTGTTATGTGGGGGTCAACGGACATTAAATTACTGCAATAAGTCATTTCTCCGTTTCCTTCTCTAGAACCTTATTAGGCATGCTTCTTAAAACATGGAGATTAATATGAGTGACTCTACTCTTAAGCCATCCATACCAGAAGCAGCTAAAGATAGCATAAGTAGCACCTTATCTAAGGATAAAGCTCCTATCATTACTGTATTTGAGGCAAGCTATAATTCTGCTGTTGGTATTGATGTTCACCTTAACAAAATGGCTCTTGCCTATCAGCGAGCAGTACCTGAATCGCAAGATCTTATTCAAGACGCTTTAACTACAAAAGGAACCATTGAAGAGTTAAACCGAGCTATTGACTGGATTGCAACTAAAGATCCTGAAGTGATCATAATGGAGTCTACAGGCGTTTATTGGGTACCTTTATACTTACTGCTTGAAGAGCGTGGATTTGCAGATAAAACATTTGTTCTAAATGCTTATAACGCAAAAACAGCTTTAGGCAAAAAGTCAGATGCTAGTGATGCTAAGCATTTGGCTCAGATGGGTCGTTTAGGTGCCTTTGTTGGTTCTTTTATACCTTGTAAATATATACGAGATACTAGAATCTATTCTCGTCATATAAATGCTTTAAAGAAGGATGCTGTTACGAACAAGAACAGACTTCATAAGCTATTGAATATGGGTGGAATTAAAGCTTCGACTGTATTTTCTGATATAAGAGGCGTTGCGGCGAGGACTATTCTTGATGCAGTTATGAGAGGTGATGATGCCGAAAGTCTCAAATGTGTAATTGCAGATAACTGCAAAAGGCTTAAAGCCCAGCCTGACGAGATCTCTCAAGCAATATCCCATTTAGATATCACTGCAATATCACCTCTGTACTTTGATATTAGCACAAAGCTAGATCAAATTGAATCTGAAATTGAGCGTTACGAGGACTTACTTTATAAAAGACTTAAGCCTTACTATGATTCAATTGAATTGCTTACCTCAATTCCTGGAATCAGCCAGAAAACTGCTTGCACCATTATTAGTGAACTTGGCGATGACTGGAGTGCTTTTACCAACAGCAAAGCATTTTGTTCTTGGGTTGGTCTTGCACCTGGAAATAACGAGTCTGCTGGCAAGCGTAAAAAGGCAGGAATTACTAAGGGCAATAAGTACATCCGCAAAGTACTAATTGAAGCGGCACAATCTGTTTATAGAATGAAGTCAGGTCATTTAAAATCTGGATTTGATCGTTTTTATAGCAGATTGCACAGCTACCATAAAGCCGTAGTTGCCATTGCTCATAAAATGCTGAGAATAGCTTACGCTTTAATGACCAAACGTGAGTTATACAAAGATCCTACACTGGATTGTGTTGCAACTGATGATGTGTCTGCTGAGTTAAAGTTATTTGAAGAACCTAATATGGTTCTAAATCTTGATGACTCCCAAGATATGCAGTCATTAGCTGTCTCTGAGAGTGCTGACACAAAGAGTCAATCAGATATCATTATTGATAACTCATCCAATGCTAGTGATGGGGACTCTTTGGAAGTATCCTCAAAGCAAGTTACAACTGCTGGCAATACTTCATTACCAAATGAACAAAAGCTTTCTAAGGTTGTAGCAAAACCAATCTCTGCCTTAAAACAGAGTGTTGATGAGCCAATAACGCCAAAACAAGGGTCGTTATTCTCTTTTGCTTTAGGTCTTGACCAATTATTTAGCGCCGAGCCGCTCGGTCAAACTTAAGAATAGCTTTACACTTTCATTAGTGTCTATGGATTTTATGGGGATTTGCTTCCTTAGATTTTTTACACCCAATAATTTTGTAGTTTCTTTAAAAGAAACGGCTTATTTATCGTATTTGTCTTTTAAATTGTGCAGCTTGCTTTAATATAGTTTTTGTATGTTCTATTTAAGGGAGTGATTTGAGGTGCATATATTCAATCATATCGATACTGTTAGTATCTTTTCAGATCTAAGTTAAAGATCTACCATCTAACGTTATCATTTAACCAAAATGGCAGGATCCCTTATTTATCGTGTTTGTTAATTGCGAGCCTGGGCACTTTCATAATAAA
>NZ_JALKIM010000150.1 GCF_023050945.1 Anaerobiospirillum sp. NML120448
CCTAAAAGTTAGCTAACAGTGTCATGTAATTTATTAAAAGTCAAGATTTATATCGAAAAAAATGTTTATTGGGAGATAATTTTTTCTATAAATCATGACATTATATGTGATATAATGTCATGGTTTTGTTTGTTTAAAAGAGATAACTAATCATGGGCCGCAAATCTTCAGGAAAAGACACCGTCTACATTAATGAGCGTAAGCAAAAGAATGGCGAAATTTATGTAATGGAACTTACTAAAAGATGGGATCCTGTAAAGAAAAACATGGTTTATGTTTCATCAAGATTACTTGGCAAGAAGACATCTCCAGATTCAGAGATTGTCAAAACCCGATACAAGGCTAAGCCTCATAAGCAAAAGGCGCTATTTAAGGATAGCATAGAGGATACCTCGGCTGTTCCTACAGCTACTTCCGCTCCTGCTGTTCCTACAGCTACTTCCGCTCCTGCTGTTCCTACAGCTACTGCCGCTCCTGCTGTTCCTACAGCTCCAGCTGCTCATGCTTCTGCCGCTTCTGGTGATAACACCTCAAATATTATTGATGTATCCAATATCAGTATGAACGCAACCCGTCATAGTGCTATGGAGCTTTTACTCTTTGCTGAGAACAAGGCTGGTCTCAAAGAAGATATTGAGAGCGTTGTTGCAGATATTTCAATTGCTGACAAGATAAGATCTTTAGGCTTGTTTGTTAATTTAAACAATGGCCAATCATTCACTGGAATTTATCATGATCAGTTACATCACGATTATCCATATACTGATGGTATTACTGAGGCTGTATACAATAATCTTTTTGATAACTTGGGCCATGACTACAGTACTATTCACCGCTTTTTTGCAGCAAGGGTAAGTCGCTATGTTAAGGAGCATCCAGGTGAAACTATCTATGTGGCCTATGATGCAACGATTGTCCCTACAGAGTCTGAAAAACTTAATTCAAGATGGACTATTACCAAGGAAGGCTCTTTCAGCAAGGCAGAAAAGGTAATGGCTCTTTATACTTTAGATAATCACCCTTTAGCATTATTTAAAGTTCCAGCAAATATTAACGATGAAAGCTTTGCGCAATATGCAACTGAGTACTTAAGAAGTCTAGGTGTTACTGATTACATATTGGTAACAGATAATGGCTTTATGAAAAAGGCTAATATTACTCAATATGAGAAAGATGGCGTTAATTATCTAGGACGTATCAGTAATTCACTTAGCTTAGTAAAGGAATACTTTCCTGAAGATCCATGTGAGTTTGAACTGGATCCTAAGTGCTGTTGTGAGTATGACCCTTTTGTATCTTGTAAAAAAATACAGATTAGCAATGAGTCTTTCATTAAGGCTTTTTTGGGTGATGATGACGAAATTGATGAGAGTATTCTTTCAAAACCTCATTTCCTATATATCTTTTCTGAGCGTAATAGGAATCAGGAAATCTTCCAAAAAATTTCTCTTGAAGCCAAAGCAATCCTTAAGCTAAGCAATGATAATAGTTTGTTAACTGAAGAGCAGATTAAATTTAGAGATAAATATCTTATTTTGACAGAAAACGGTCAATGGGATATTAACTCTCGAGCAATAACTAAATATAGCAGGGAGTTTGGTTGCTTTGTATTATTATCAAATGTAGATCTAACTCCTGATCAAGCTTTACAGCTATATCGTAAGCGCAATGGTGTTGAGTATTTTTATAAGGAACACAAAAAGCACGCAGATGGCGCTACTACTAAAGTGCAGGATGATAATCGCTACATGGGGCGACTTTTTGTTCAATTTTATGCACTCTCAATAAGAGAGTCTTTGCTTAGATTAATTAGACAGTGCAAAGAAAAACTTTCTGAGTTTATTAAAACTAATGAAAATGTTCCTGGCAAAAAAACTATTGTTAAAGAGCACAAGAGTTTACTTTCATGGCTAAACAATAAGTCTTTATATGAGCTTATAAAGTGGTTTGATTGTCCAGAGACTTTGCATCTGAAAAATGCTATAGCTTGCGCAAGATTCACTCCAGAAATGACCAAGCGTGACAAGATGTTTTTTCAGCATATTGGTTTAATCGAATCTTAGTGTTCCTGACAAGGATACTTCTTGCATGACACTATTCGCTAACTTTTAGG
>NZ_JALKIM010000151.1 GCF_023050945.1 Anaerobiospirillum sp. NML120448
AGCAGTGGTAAGCTATCAGGCCAAGCACACCCAATAAAGGCGTACAGGCAACCACATGCTTAGTCTAGAGCCAGCTAAGTGACAACGAGGATAGCTCCTACTCAGTTAATCACCTATGCTGTCTCCCGAGCTAATTCCAAGGGCCAAGGTAGCAGTGGTAAGCTATCAGGCCAAGCACACCCAATAAAGGCGTACAGGCAACCACATGCTTAGTCTAGAGCCAGCTAAGTGACAACGAGGATAGCTCCTACTCAGTTAATCACCTATGCTGTCTCCCAGGCTAATTCCTTAGTCCAAGGTAGTATTAGTAGCAAGTCATAAAGTTAAGCTATTTATGCCCTTTATGCTTACTAACTGTCAGATTCAGCTAGAGGAACATCATTAGACTTAGACTTAGATTTATATCCAAACCTTAATGAAGCTGAACCTGCAGGAGTATAGTCTGCGGTTTTACCACTAAAAAAGCGTTCTGGATGAGCTTCTTTTCGTTTTGTCGCCTTTTCTTCACGTCTGTGAAGAACCTCAATCTCTTGTTCTCTACCCGAATGTCTAATGTTAGGAGAGACGTTCTTAATGCCAGAATGAGCTGAGTTGTTATATTTTTCAACTGCCTTATCAACAGCGGCCTGACATAACTCTAAAGCCATATAGTTTTTCCTGCCAAGACCTCTTGAGTATTTCAATGTCTTGAACGCTGACTCACTAAAGGCGTTATCATCAGAAACCGAAGGTCTACTATGGGTTTTGGTTACGTTATACCCCTCTAATAGCTCTTGCAGCTCTTTAGACTTCATTGGAGTACCGTTATCTGCGTGTAACGTTAATCCAGTCTCTGTGGTAATACCATTTTGTTCAAAAACCTCTTTAAAGAAGGTTGCTGCGTTTGCTCCAGACTGAGTTTCAAACACTTTACAGCCGACTATCTTGCGACTATAAATATCAAGAGCACAGTAGACATAGTAATGCTTGTTATTGGCATTAGCGTCATGCAAATACGTTATATCCCAGCTCCATACCTTATTAATGCGATCTGCAATATGCTCTTTACTAGGATGACTAGTAATATCGGGAGATTTAACGCCATCACGTCGTACATACATTCCCTTCACAATCCTATAAGCAGTGCTTAACGAGCAAGGCATTGAGTGTTCAGTATGGTCTTCAATAAAAAAGTAGGCTTGTCGTACACTGAGGTCTCTAACCTCAGGCAAATTCAAAAGATGAATCACCTGTTGTTTCTCATCCTCAGTTAATGACTTAACATTTTTACGCTGACAAGTTTTACGACCATCGTGACAATCTTGATTGACCCTAAGGTTACGTATACTTCGATCTGGTAACCCCACTAATTTACAGAGCTCACCATTTCTAACGAGCCCAGTTTCTATAGTCTCGTCAAAGGCAGATAAAAACTTTTTGCGACCCTCAGCAGTGCTGATTAACTCTTTAAAGAATGGAGTAAAGCTTATACTTTGAAGGCCGCTCTCAATTTTTTTAAGAAGTTAATCATCTCCTCTTTCTCGGCAATCAAAGCTTTAGCCTTGCGAAGCTCAGACTTTAAATCATCTACCTCTTTAGGTAGTTTTTCTAATACAGCAACTTGTTGCTTTAGAATAGCATTTTGTTGCTCACTCTTGTTAAGAGCAGTTTCTAGACTATGCCCTACGCTTTTACCAAACTCAACAATATCATCCAAAGAAACACCATATAGGCGACAAAGATGGGATGCCATTGTTGATGAATGTGCCTCTGCATTAATAACAAGAGTGTATAGCGCAACAGCCTCTTCTGTTTTTAAACCAGCAGGAGGAGTAGCTTTAGCTAAATTACGAGCATCGTCTGCTTCTAACAAAGCTGAAACAGTTAATTCCTCACTCTTTAACCAGTTTCTAACGCATGCATCTGATAATCCATACTTAGCAGCAACATCAGAAACTGAAATATTTTCTGAGAGAACGTGTCTTACAACAGTTAGCTTCAAATCAAGGGGGTATGCCATTTTAAAATCTCCATAGGAACCGCCCTAGAGTATAATAAATTTTTGGGAACTAATTTTGAAAACTATTTTAAGACATAGGGA
>NZ_JALKIM010000152.1 GCF_023050945.1 Anaerobiospirillum sp. NML120448
CATATAGACCGACAATAGTATGATTTCCGTCTAAATTACCGAAACAAATCTGTAATCATCTATATGTATGTATAAAACCAAAATGTCAATATAGTATAGTTTCTTGTATCGATGCTATAATAGAATTGCTCTTGCCATAAAATTTCTAACAAAACAAGAGCAAACCTCGAAAAAAGGACTACAGTATATGGCATCTCGAAAACAACGCAAAGCTAAAAAGCATACTCAATCCAACAAAAATTCAAATTTGGCTCAAGACCAAGTTTCGTATCTCTGTCGTCACTTCCCTTCATTAATAAGGATTACTAATTTATTCTCAATAATTAATATACAAAAACTCTTGATGGCGAATGGCATGAACCCTTATAAGGATCCAAGATCCCTATGGAATTCAATAGGTGCCTTTATATTAGCTATGATTACGACGACTTTCAAAGGTGTAACAACATTGAAAGCTGCCTCATTTGAATATAATCAAATATGCGTCAATAGCAATGTTAATCCATGTTGTGATCGCACAATAGAGCGTCTCTTTACCCCAGCTAAATCCAAGGCCCAAACAGCCTTTAAAACACATGATAATAGACAAGCATTAGCCTTAACACTGGAGGATTTAGCAAAGCAATGTACAGGCATAGCTATAAATCAGAAAAAACGTTTAAACGTTCATACTGATGGAGACAGAGTATTTAACTTGCTCAAAGGATTAGTGCCCCAACTAACAGGAATATATGCTGTTGATGGAAGTATTGTGTCCTTAAGTAACGAGCAAAACATTAATGAAACAAAAGGTTCAACAAAGGCTGGTCTTAAGTTTCATGGTGTATTTGATCTTACAACAGGCTTTTTTGTTAATTACTTAATAGATAGTGCTGTCAGTAGCGAACGTAAGAGTCTATTAGATATGCTTCCTGATTTTAAAATAGGGAGTTTGATTTTTGCTGATAGAGGTTACTACGGAGAAGAGGTGTTTGACGATATTGCAAAGCATCAATGTTTTTATATCATTCGTGGTAAAACTAATTTAAATCCTGAAGTTGAGTCAATAACCAAGTGGAAGGTAAAAAGAGATTCAAAAGTCGACACTTTTAAAATAGACACTCACACTAAAGGAGAGCCTGTAACCTTTGAGTCCGTTAAACTACAGGATATTCTTAATCAATTACAAGAGGTAAATACCAATCAAAACTATTGTTTTGATATTAAGATTAAAGGTGGTGACAGGATAATTTTGGTATATAACCCAGAAAATAAAGATAATGACCCAAATAACCCTATAACTAATTGGGTTCTTCTTAGAACTAATCTACCAGATACTGTTTCCGTAAATATAATAGCGAAGTTATATCGCTTACGTTGGCAAGTTGAACTAGGTTACAAATCTTTAAAAACATCGTCTAGCTTTGACTCTGGTGTTTGTGGAGATTTTTACCTGTGCAAATGTTTTATGAGCGCCTCTATTATTACCTATACGATAAAATTGCTAATGGCATATACTGCACAAAACAAATATAGGAATAACGCTAGCAGTGAAAACAGCAAACCAAGAACTATCTCTATTCTTAAAACTGCTAAATACTTATCTTCAGGTGCTTGTACGTGGTTTATGTCTCATTTTGCAATTGATGATTTAGTTGATCCAATCGTTAAGAAAGCAAAGCGAAATGCAATATTTAAAACCATCGCATACTACCTTACTAAAGGCCGAGTATCCAAGAAACAAAAACAAAGGGGTAAAACATCCGACTGCCTAATAGAAGAGCTTGAACAATCTAAACCCTGTTGCGCTGTAACTTAGATTAAAAGCTGCATAACAATCGTGCGTTATTATGCTTACTGTAAGGTAGGTAGGGCTTCTTACGTCAAAAATATGATAAATATGCTCTTTTTTATGGTAAATTTCCTTAAATAGGATTATTTAATGACTTTTATAAAATCCATCAAAACTATATGTGACTTATATCACATATTTACTTTGCATAAAGGTTAATATAGTGTAGTTTTGTCGATGGTGTTTTTACAAGATTTTGCCACATTTTGTTCAACCAGCGCTTAATGTCGGTCGATATG
>NZ_JALKIM010000153.1 GCF_023050945.1 Anaerobiospirillum sp. NML120448
CGCAACTTGGGGAGATGAATTTTGTATAATTTTAGTATAACCGTAATCAAGGAGCTAGAATGCCTAAATCCGAGCCTTATGTTGCACCTAAAATTAATGAGTCAATAGATTCATTAGATTCTTTTTTCTGTAATCTAAAAGTTGCTGGTCAATTAGTTATTGACCATATGATTCTTATGGCAGGATTTCTGTCAGCAACTGGTTTTGTTGAGTTTGTTAATAAAAGAATAGGCAAACAGGGTCAGCATAAGGTAGACAGAGGGCAAGCTTTAGCTGCGCTTCTTATCATTCTTTACAACGGTTCATATCGCTCATTAAATGCATCTGAAAGCCACATTATTGGTACTGCATTACCTGCACTTTTGAGAATCGATCCTGAGATAAAGCCTGAGTATTTTAATCGGGATGTCTTTGCGGATGCTTTAGAAAGCATATATAGCTATGGTAGTGATAAACTTTTCTCAGAGTATGTGGCACATGTAAAAAGCTTGAATTTAACTAAACTTAACTTTTCAGACAGTGTACACATCGATACTTCAAGTATGATGAAAATGGGGCTTGCAACTACAAATCAAGAACAAAAAGAAGCAGAGATTAAGCTTTTGAACGAAGCTGAGTTTCAAGCTCTTATGATGAAGGATCTAAATTTTTACGATGAAAGCTTAGATAGCGTAATTGAGTTTAAGCATTGGACTTTTACTGATACTTTTGAACCTATAAAGGATGGCGGAAAGCGCCCTGTAGACTTTGCATGTGGGCATTCAAAAGATCATAGACCAGATAAGCCGCAGGTGATTATTGGCTCAGCTGCCGATGAAAATACTGGTCTGCCTATTTACTTTAGATTATGGGATGGGAATCGTAGTGATAAGCTCAACTTTTCTGACATGATTACAGAGATCTTTGATGCGATAGCAACATCATTCAAGAAGCTTAAGTACTTCACAGGCGATTCAGCTCTATGCACTAGCCGATCTTTCGAAGCTGCAAAGGAAAGAGGACTACACATCATAACAAGAGTGCCTGACAACCTAAACATTGCACGTAATGAATACACTTCTGATTTGGAGCTTACAGAAGTATGCTCTCAAGAAGAGTGGGATGATTTACACTCTAAGAAAAGCATTGTTCCTAAACACAGAATGATTTATGGTCTAACATTGTTTGATAGACCAGTTGTAGGTTGCTTGTACCTCAATGAAAACCTAGCCAAAACTAAGACTAAATCAGTGATGAACAAGGCTAACAAAGAGCTTAACAAAGTTAACAAGCAGTTATCGAAAAATGCATTTTATTGTGAGAAAGATGCCAAGGCAGCTTATGAGGCTCTAACTAAAGATCTTAAGTATTGTTCTTTGTCAGAGTTTACTTTTAGTTGTGTTGAGAAGAAGAAAACAAGAGGTAGACCAAAGAAAGATGGTACCTCTGAAACATGTATTGATCACATCCAAATATCCTCCGCTTGTTCACTTGATGAAGATAAGATCAATAAGGCAATCAGACAGGAGTGTATGTATCTACTGGTCACTACAGATACAGATCGGGATTGGACAGGACTTCAGTTGCTTGAAAAGTACAAAAACAACATGCAGGTTGAAAACATTTGGAAAGAACTCAAGAATAGAAAACTTTACCTATCAAGATTCTTTCTGCAAAAAACAGAGCGTGTAGAAGGTCTTTTGTGGCTAGTTATGGTTGCAGTATTTGCCAGAAAGTTTATGCAGCAAATGATTACTAACCACATTGCCGAAGAAAAAATTACTTTGACAAAAGATTTCCCTGGCCACAATGTTGTTAGTCCTAAGATGGATAACATTGATTTCTACTTCAAAGGTTTACAAGTGCTGTTTTATAAGAATGGCGAAGTAAACTTGAATCACGTAAATCCTGTGGCATTGGCCATATTAAAAGCTTTGGGTAAACCGTGGTGGGAGCTTTTGTTCCCTGTATGTTACCGTCCTTACTCAGAATGGCCTATGCGTGGGGTTTTATAAAAAAATGCTAAAAACCATCTCCCCAAGTTGCG
>NZ_JALKIM010000154.1 GCF_023050945.1 Anaerobiospirillum sp. NML120448
TCTCTGCTAAAATCCCCTGTATATCAAAGGTTAATATAGTGTAGTTTTCTGTTACAGCTTTAGATCTGAAAACTGAAACTAATACCTATAATTTTTTAGAATCCCACCTGGTTTCTAATTGAACCAAACCTACTTCCCCGATTTTAATATAGGGTAACACCATAGTAAAGACATAGGCCGTATCTACATTCTGCATATATAAGCCTTTAGTTGATAGTTTATGCGTTGCCCCATTTTATTAATTATGATACCATACATAATATAAATGTGGGGTAACAAAATGCTTTATAAAAATATTTCTCTTATAGTGCCAGATGAGCCTAGATATGAGCTGAATAAGAAAAGTGACGACCTTATTTACGTCAAGTACCGCATTAGTAGTAGCCGTATAAATGGAAAGCTTAAACACAAAAGACTGCTAATCGGTAAGCTTAGTTCTGAACAAGAGGGTGACTTAAAGATTTTTCACCCTAATAGCAACTATTACGAATATTTTAAAAAGCCTATACCGTCTGCTGAAATTGTTAAAGGCCCTGGTAGACCAAGAAAGGATGTGTCCTCTAGTGCTGTAAAGTATACGAACAAGGGATACACCTCCTTTGGCTATACTGTAGCTTGCCATGCACTAGCTAGGGAGTGTGGGCTAGATGCTATGATAAAGAACAGCTTTGGTGAGTCTATGGCAAACAAAATTCTCGCTGTTGCTGCTTTCTTTGCTGCTGGTGCACCTGGTGGCTTATCAAATATTGACCACTTTACTGGTAAGCATATGTGCTTCACTAATGCGCCCATCACTTCACAACGACTAAGCGAGCTATACAATGATATAACCCCTATTACATGTAACGACTTTTTTAGACAATGGATTAGGCATTGTTGCAAAGAGGACTGTGTTTGTTATGATGTTACATCGATTTCAAACTACTCTAGTTCTATGCCTATGGTTGCATGGGGATACAACCGCGATAAAGAGAAGCTACCTCAAATAAACGTTGGCATGTTCTGCACAATCAAAAGCAAGCTGCCTGTGTTTTTTAGCAGCTATAACGGCTCTATTAATGATTTTACAAACCTACCTTATGCGTTAGAGCAGGCTACCAACAATGGCCTCATATTAGATACCCCTCTTACATTAGTATTGGATGGTGGGTTTGCTGTAAAAGCCTCACTTGAAGAAGTAAGACAATATGGGTGCGAATTTATTGTAGGTGCCCCATTAGACTTCTGTAATAACATTAGAGATGAGGTTCTTAACTGGAGACGTAATCCAAGTTACGACAGTAACTCACAACTAATCCTGCATAGAAACGAGACAATACGCTGTAAGGTTCAGGACTTCAAGATTGGTCGTGTAAAAACACAACTAATGATGTACAAATCACCTAAAGCCTCAGCTAGGGATGAAGATTCACTTAGTTCATATGTGGCCAAAATTTCCGAAGAACTTAGTACTGTTACTCGTTTAGGTGATCACAAACTAAAGCAATATTCTCAGTTCTTTGACATTACCCAAGGTGAAGATGGTATTAGTTTTGAGTTAAAGCAAAACCATTTGTCTGAACTTTTGGAGCTGTGTGGTTGCTTTGCTTTGTTTTCTACTCGTTCTGATTTGGGGCCTGAGGCTGTATTGGAAATTTATAGAGAAAAAGACTGCGTTGAAAAGATCTTTGGCATCATAAAGAATGACATTCTTGATGAGAGACTAGAGGTGAAAAATCAAGACAGTATTTATGGCAAACTGTTTATTGCCTTTATTGCTCTTATTATTCGTAAGCTACTTGACAATAAGCTTAGATCATATCTGACTAAGAGCCGTATTGGGTTAGATAGTGCGATTGAGCGGTTAGCTGATATTCAATGTATTAAAAAGGATCAGATGTGGATCTTATCATCAGCTCTTTCCAAGCAACAAAAAGAGCTTGTTGAAGTGC
>NZ_JALKIM010000155.1 GCF_023050945.1 Anaerobiospirillum sp. NML120448
CTTAAGTAATTTAATAAGGCTAATATTATAGGTTTGGTAAAGTCAAACCATAGTATTAGCCTTTTTTAGTTGAACTTTTTAAGTTTGATATCAAACGTTAGTATTTAATTTGTGCTGTCATAATGGTGCTGGAAAAATATTAAGAAATGAGAGGTCTTCTTTTGGTTCAGCATTGTTTTATGAGCGGGCGAGGAAAGGAAGCTTAGACTTTTCATTCATTGGTAATAAAGACACCAGCGCAATAGTAGGGTTTCCCCTTAATGATCTGTTTTCTTGCCATAGGAATAAAGGTCTTTCATATGAATGTTGATTACCTGGTAAGTTCAATATTCTTGGCCAAAACAAAACCACACAAGCCAAGAGAAGAATCAATCACGAAAGCTCTAATGTTCTCCTGCTTTAGATAGTCACGCAGTTGATCTAATGAGCTGCAATAGGTTGGGAAGCCATAGTTGATAGCTTTGATAAGCAAATCTTGGTAAAGCTCAAAAAAGCTGTTAATCGTAATTTCATCTATGCCAAAAATAATATTGTCCTGAGAGACATGCTCAAAATTGTGTGCCAAGACACCACTAAAGTTCACAGATATTTGTTTGCCTGCCTCATTTTTGGTCTCTAAATGTAGGCTTTGCCTATCAAAGTCAACGCTGTAGCGTATGATTATATTGTCGTGCAAACCAGCAAAGGAATGTATTACTGAATCCATATTAGTTACTCTTGTGCTTGCAAAGTTGTTGCACTTAAGGCAGTTAAAGGCATGTTGCAGGCAAGTTTGCGCCTTTTAACACCAGCTTGTTTTAAAAGCGTGATTGCTTAAGAGTAATGCGCTTATTCCATACTTAATAAAGATTTTTAAACCATTAACAGCAACTGGGATATAGGCCTATAAGTTTATAAGCGTACCAGCTTACAGGCTCTAAAGCTGATTATGGACAGCTATTCAGGCCAGTCATCGCCCTCGCAACGGCAAATAAAGTCGTAATGAAGGCTCTCAAAATAGTTGTTTTTAATGGCTTGCCCATCTTGACTAAGTTCCAGACCATCAAGATCCATGATTTCATTTAGGTAAGCTAAAGCAGTGTGCATGCCTGCAATATGTTCATCTTCCAAGATTTGGGCTAATACTTCCCTTTGCTCTGGTGATAATGAGGCCAGTAGGGCGTTTTTAGCCTTATTGTCCTCAGTCTTAGGAAAGCTACCTTCTTTGACCCATTGAGCAGCAACGCTTTGCTTTCTCTTTACCAGCCCATCAATAAAGGCCTTATAAAGTTCTAGATCTTTACTCACCAATAAAACTCCTAAAACAATCCCTTTCAACTCTATGAAAAAATTAATGTTTAATTGTCTGAGGGGTTGAACTTGTAATGGATATTTTAACAGACATCACGACTAAACCCTGTATTTACCCTGAAATTTAGTGCCTTTGCAAATCAGCCTCGCTGAGGCTACCAAAAGTTAGCAAGTGGCCAGCATAAGGTGGCAATGGTATGATTATGGGCATATTAGCTTTATGTATGTCTATTGGTTCTAGTGAGCTGGTTTTTAGTTCGTATTTGTAGTGAGGGAGATTTTATGCAAGTTGAGTATAGGGCACTTCAAGATGGTGAAATCACAAGTGATTTGTTTGCCCATTTTATACGTCATCAGGTGGTTAATGATTGCTGGCGCAAAGTTAATGAGCAATGGGTAATAAAAGCCGATCCTTTTGTGGATGATTGGAGTGCGGAGGATTACCAATTTCTAGTAGACTGCCTAAAAAACACTATTAGAACAAAGGGCTTATAGTAAACGACAAAAATAATTAGGTATTAAAACATTTGAAAGAACATAAACTTTTGAACTTATCATTTGGAGCTTTGTACTTATCAAAGTAACCAAATAACTTATTCTCAAGAGAGGCTAAAGA
>NZ_JALKIM010000156.1 GCF_023050945.1 Anaerobiospirillum sp. NML120448
TTAGAAATTCCGAGATTTTAATACGTATATGGCATATCAAAAATACCACGGCAACCGCAGGCAATGGCAATTTCTCGTTGCTTTTCAACCACCTCTCTGGTTATTAGAGCGCCATTAGACTTGCGTCTTGTATAAGCTACACTATCTAAGCCGTTGATAACATCATCAATATCAAATGTATGCTTTGCAAGCTCAACACGTGTTTTACCGCTTTTCAAAACTTTCATTTGATCAGTTGCTAATCTTTGCTTGAGCTCCTCCAAGATTGATAGTTCGATGAAGTTTACGAAACACTTTCCCTCCATAGTTCTATCATTATGAGTTCTCTGAACATTCATGTTGCAATCTGACTTTCCTGTTCGGAATATACGCTCAATATCTCGCCTGAATCCGTAAAACTCATAGCACTCTTGTGCGGAACATCTCCAAGTCGTAACATCAACAAAGATGCCGAAATTCTTAACTGCATCATCTATAGCTTTTTTATCACGAATCAGCTTAGGCACACAACTACCATCACCATCGTCAACTATAAAGTACTTCATGATACTTTCTTTTCTGAGACGCTTGGTTAGTTTTCCTTTGCTAATCCATAGATTCTCAAACTTATTAAGCTCAGAGTAGAAGCGCTCTAGTTGATATGATGCAGTTCGCTCAGACTTAAATACATGTACGTAAACAGCAAACAGAGTACCATTTACCTTTATTCGTCGCTCAATAGTAAGTCCTAGACAAGATCCATCTTTTAGAGCATATGCATGGTTGCCAGTTCCTTTCTTTGCATCGACAAACTTTGTACGAACTCTGTCTATAGATTCTGCAATCCAGCCAATATTAATCTTTGCTGCGAAAATACACTTAACTTTAGCTTTGTAAGCTATCAGCAGGTTCTCTTCTGAAAAGTAACCTCGATCAAGTGATGCTGCACACTCAGGGATGTTGACATTGTACTCATCAAAAGAAGTCAACAGTTCTAATACAGTCTGACAATCATTTATATTTCCTGGCAAAACCCTGTAGAGAATTGGCTGATGAGTCGTTGTATTGAAAGTTACAGCTAAGTTAATCTGGCTTTCAATTTGACCTCGCTTGTTTTTGCCTATCTTTGCTTTTGCAGAGTTTGAGCAGCCACATGCTATTGTTGTACTATCTACACTGAGCAACAGCTTAGCTTGCTTGTTTCTGGCTATACGACAGGCTGTATATCTGTGAACATTTTCAAGATTTGTTCCGATCTGCTCGTAGAGATTGCTAAGATCTCTACCATCTTTAAGATCAATACTTTCTGGTAAAAGCCTATTTCTAGCCCAATGCTCAAAAGCTCTTGCAGAGTTATCTCCTGTACAAATATGAAACGCAGCTATTGTGAATATTGCATCAGCAGCAGCGTTACCGAACGATGCTTGTAGATCCTCAATAATATTGAGTTCAAGAGCAATTCTGTGCAAGATAGGAACACAACTGACAGGAACATCTACAGTTTCCGCAATCAATAGTTGTTTTAGCTCATCATCACTAAGACTTTTGAATGCTTCTGGTACACCAAGAGTAGAAACATGAGGTATCAATGGAACTCGTCTTGGCTTTCCTCCTTTTTGGAACTTTAAGCGGTATTCATCTCTAGAATAAAACACACCATCAACGACACGACCTAAGTATTCACGTGACGCATCTTTGCCTCGGCCAATTGTTGGGTCATAGATTGTTTTTCTGCGGATAACTATTAAAGCCTCTCCATTTCGTTGGATTGTAGCTCCTTCAGGAAAGTTTTTGATGCTTGAGTAATCCCAATTTGAGGTTCTTTTATTCATATCAACTATACGTATCATTATGGTACGTATATTGTACCGCATTTATAAGTGGTTTACAGTATATACGTATTAGAATCTTGGAATTTCTA
>NZ_JALKIM010000157.1 GCF_023050945.1 Anaerobiospirillum sp. NML120448
TGATAATAGCTTCTAGCTCTTGTGACAACTCGATTCGCTCATGTGAATTAGTTTTAGCAAGGGTCATATAATTTAAGCTCATATTAAGGTTAATTCTTTAGGGAAAGAGTTGCATCAAACTTTAAACTGGCTCATATGCAACATTACTGTAGAAGCTCATATTAATCTAATTTGTAAAAAAAATGTGCAAAAATGGATTATCAATGACTGTTGTGTAATGCCAGTGCTTACTCATAAGCATGGGCCTGAACCTAGTCAAGGGCTGGAGCCTTAGCTGAGGTCTGAGCTTGGGCAAGGGACTGGTCTTGATCATGAGGTAAGGCTATTGAGCCATGGATGGCTTCTGGCAGGGCTGTTGGTGGTTAGGGTGGTTGATATTAATTGAGGGTAGGCTATAAGGCTTCATATGGTGTGATTTGGACAGGGAACATGAATACAAAGAAACAAATGAGGCTTGGTTAGGGGTAAGACAATGCAGTATACAACAACATACCATTCTCCTTTGGGACAAGTGATCATAGCTGGTGATGATGTGGGATTGACGGGTTTATGGTTTGAGGGGCAAAAGAACTATGCCAAAGGGCTTAGCTCAGATTGTAAAGAAAGGTATATTGCAGTTTTTCATTTGGCAAAACGTTGGCTTGATATTTATTTTTCAGGTAAAGAGCCAGATTTTATGCCACCACTGCATATGGTGGGTACGCCTTTTGAGCTTGGTGTGTGGCAAATGCTTGGTAAAATTCCTTATGGCAAAACCATTACATATGGGCAGATAGCAAAAGAAATTGCGAAGCAACAGGGGCTTATGCGAATGTCATCCCAAGCTGTAGGAGGGGCAGTGGGCCGCAATAAAATTTCGATTATGGTTCCATGCCATAGAGTTGTGGGTGCAAAGGGAAATTTAACAGGGTATGCAGGAGGTCTTGATAGAAAAGCTAAGCTACTAAAGCTGGAAAAGATCTGTACAGAAAGCCTCTTGCTTCCTAACTAAGGTATAGCCTTATAAATACTAAAACAAAAGTATTTAGCCTTTAAGCGCTATGGCTATAGTTGTAAAGATAGTGGCGACAAACCACTGGTCTTGCCCAGTGGATGAAAGCCACAAATTATAGCTATAGATTTGGTTCTGTATAAGGTCATGGTAATAGTCTTTACAATGACACAGGAAAAGGATGCAACTTGATAAGCTTGCTTTGGTGGCTTCAAGCCATGGGTCGGCATGGCAAAAGCAAAAGATAAGCCTTGGTTTGCGTCTTAATAAGAAGGGCCTATAGGAGGTAGATAATAGGAACTTAGTGTTTATTATTGAAATTTTTGTCCTTAGGCCCTTGATAAGATAGGCGTTTGTTGGCCTGAAAGCTAGCTCTTAGTTAGCAGCTTGTGGGTTTTGTAAATCCTCTGGCTTAAGTGGACGAATTACTCTGCATGGAGAGCCAAAGGCTACTACGTTAGCAGGAATATCCTTGGTTACTACTGAGCCCGCACCAATAATGGAGTTATCACCAATAGTAACGCCTGGGCAAACAGTAACATTAGCACCAATCCAAACGCTCTTACCGATAGTAACTGGCTTATTGTACTGATAAGTCTTATTGCGCAGCTCTGGGTTTTCTGGATGTAAAGCAGTGGCAATTACGACACGTGGGCCAATCATAGAGTAATCACCAATGGTGATAAAGGTGTCGTCTACACCACAAAAGTCATAATATTAGTAGCGCGGAAACCCCTGTCTTTAGACAGGGGAGGAAGCGCCCTCCTTTTTGATTGCAGTTAAAAATGTCTTTCGCTTTTGAATAAGCTTAAGTTTTTTAGGGGAGACAGATTTGG
>NZ_JALKIM010000158.1 GCF_023050945.1 Anaerobiospirillum sp. NML120448
ATTCTATTATAGCATCGATACAAGAAACTATACTATATTGACATTTTGGTTTTATACATACATATAGATGATTACAGATTTGTTTCGGTAATTTAGACGGAAATCATACTATTGTCGGTCTATATGATAATGGTTCTTTTGAAAAATTGACCAATGATAGTCAATGTGAGTTTTTACAAGCCCATAAAATTGACTTTAAAACTCGTTGGACTTGTGAGGCTGATAAAAGCACCAACAACCAGAACTTTGGCTTAGGCCGCTTTACTAATATCACTCCCTATTCATACTTCCTTTATTACTGGCATGACAGTGAGTGCTTATACTCCATCATTCCCAATTTTTTGCTAGAAAACTTTAACAATCCTCAAACCAATAGCGAAAATCATACGCTGTTTGCTAATGCTATTTGGCATCACCATCATAAGCTTGGCAGTATTAAGGTAAGTACCAGTAATGAGCTTATTACTGTCTCTTTGCCTTGTTCACTACCAGCAGCTGAGAGTAATTTATTGAAACTTTTTAGTTGGCCACTACTAGTAGAGCCTAATGACATTAGCACTACCAATAGACACACTATGAGTATTTGCGCCTTTTACTGCCTTTATCATGTCTTAAAAAGTAAAGGCTACAGCTTTACAGAAGTGTCCTAACCACCATTATGAATGCTACAGATAGCTGTAGTATAAAGAAGCAACACCGTTCAAACCTTTCTCTTAAACAGGCTAACCATAAGCATATGACGGGCATTAGTGCGGGCGCAAACAGCCGCATCAGCCACACTCACATTAACACTAACATACCCTCTCGCCAGCGCCAGCAATCTTGCATTGCCTACGGCATTGCCCGCTAATGTGACTAGTGCTGTTAAGACCGCTGGGCTGTGGCTACGGCTAAGACAGCTGCAAAGCAAAAGCGGCATGGCTGCGAATATGCTTCGGCTGCGGCGCATGGCAATGCACTGCAATGCAATGCAATGCAGTGCGGCGGTGGTAGGGTTTGGGCTCCTGTTTTTTGTGCAAGCTTACTGCTCTTAACTTTAACTTGCTCTTGACTGTACAGTGACTGTACTGTTTAGCATGCACGCATGCGAGATATTAGTAGAGAGCTATTAATCTTGGATGACAAAAGTCTTGGATTTAGCTAATATTCTGCGCATGTTTTTTGTAGTTGTATGTTTTTTGTTTCTAGGTATTGTTTTGCATGAGCGATTCACGTTTTAACAAATAGGCGTAATTCTCCACCTATAACTCGAAGAGTTTAGGTGGAGATGTAAGCCTACATCTTAATAACATTATAGCGGTCTATCTTGATTTTCTATATATTCACTCAAAACAGATAGAGGAGCACCTCCAACTGAAATTAAGCAGTAATCTCTTGACCACATAGCATTTGTTCCCAAATAAAATTGACTTAAATAAGCAGATTAGTGTTTTCTTATGTGTTTTGAGCTAATGGTTTTGAGGTTTTTGATAAATTTACTTGGCAGTATCGAAGGATTCATGTCAACAAGCAAATAAATATGATCCTGCTCTCCATTAAATTCCAAGATAGATATCCTCCATCTATCAGCAAGCTCCTTCATTTTTATTTCCAGCTCTAAAAGCACTTTGTTGTAAATACCTATCTACGATGTATTATTACTAAGACAAATGATACTTTAGATTAAAGACACAATGAAAATATACATCTAAGTTAATTCTTAGAAATAAATCACACTAAATATATTTTTTTTTTTTTAGCACTAAATACAAATATGATAGTATAATACTTACTAACCATATCCTTTCCCTATGGGAATAACATAAGTGG
>NZ_JALKIM010000159.1 GCF_023050945.1 Anaerobiospirillum sp. NML120448
GTGTGGCTCTATAAGAAGCTACATCCTGAACTCTGCATACTAAAGTAACCTCTAAACAACAAATTTTAATAACCCCCATATAAATCTTGTTTTCATGGAGCAAGACTAGAGGTTAAGCTAATGTTAGGTAACCTCTACTATTTTTGATAAATGCGATATATAAGGCAAATCTATTTTTAGGTTACTTTTGTATGCAGAGCTCAGTAGCTATTAAAACGTGATAGTAGTCGACATTCAAGAGTAATGTTTTATACAGATTTGTTTTTATGACATAAAGAGAACTCATAAAATTGTATTATTTTTAATAAATTACTTGACAATGATATCAACAATATGATATTATAAATAATATTATATTGTTGCTTTTTTTAAGATGAGGCAAATTATGATTACGACTCCTTATGCAGCTATGAGCACTGATGCACTTATGAGTATGAACTCTGATGAGGTTATGAGCTCTGCTGATAAACAGCTTTTAAAGCAAATTCATAAACAGTCTAGCCGTCATGTACTTAAGTTAGAGTCCACTCTTTCTGCTAAAGATATTTGTCAGTTATTTAAAGTATCTAACAGGATACGCCTTGCTGGTAATGAGTTGACTAATAAAATGCGCAAGAATCTCAATCGACTTACTCGCACTAAACAGTATCGCAATCTTTTAGAGCTTTATGGTAAGGCCGATAACCCTGCTGATAAGAAAAATTATGCGCAGCAGCTCAAGCAAATGCAAGAAAACGAAAATGTAACTTGGGATTTTTGTCGCAAGACTATGCAAACTCTTCAAGTTAACTATAAAATTGATGCTGTTTTGGCCTTAACAAAGGCAGAAGCTGTATGGAAAGGTGTAGAGACTTGTCTATATCGTAATGGCAAAACCATTCACTTTACTGAAGAAGGCGTGTACCCTGCTTTAATTGCCAAGCAAATTAATAGGTGCATTATTTTAACTGCCAAAGATGGTTCTTTGCAGTTTAAGTATGGCTCAATGGTATTTGGTGCCAAAATTAATGATACCTTTGAGCAAGAGGAAGCTGATGCTGTTATCCATTATTTGACTAATAAAAGTCAAATGGATAAGGCCGCCATTGACTGCTATAAAGACAATGGATCCTGTATTAGCACCTATCGTCCTTGCTATGTATCCCTTGTGCCTCAAATTATAAGAGGCAAGCGTCGCATTTATATTCATATCTGCATAGAGGGCACCCCTAAGGTCAAGCGAAATAAAAATGGCCAACCTAGACATGCTCTAGGTCAAGGTGTTGTTGGTGAAGATTTAGGCCCTAGAAGCATTGCTATCACTCATAAGGACGGTGTGTTTCTAGAAAACATTAGATGTGTCGGTAAGAAACCAGAAGCTGTTCAAGAGGAAATAGCTAATCTACAATCAGCAATTGCTAGATCCCTTATAGCAACTAATCCTCAAAACTTTAATGATGATGGATCTATGAAATCAGGTAATCTAATCTGGAAGGTCTCTAATAACTGCAAGAAGAAAATATCGCAGTTTAAAGACTGTTGCCGAAGGAAGTCCATTAATATCCATCTGGGTATTAATCAGCTCGTTAATTATATCCGTAGTTTAGGTGACACCCTCATTATAGAGGAGAATAATGCTTCAGCTTTGGCAAAAAGAGGAAGAAGTATTGTCAAATCCAATGCCAATAGCAATACAAGCTGTGCAGTGGCCCTAAATACTAATGGAGCTCAGTCTAATGCTCAACAGCAATCATCTGCTATTAAGAGCAATTCAAACGGCTCTAACCAAGCTCAAGCTAACAGCAATACAAGCTGT
>NZ_JALKIM010000160.1 GCF_023050945.1 Anaerobiospirillum sp. NML120448
TAGTAGTTACGCGTGAGAACATTATCAAGTTTAAAAACATTGATTTTATGGGATTTTATGTTTTCGAAATCGATAATTTTTAGGAAAAGTTTTGACGACCTAAAATTATGGATAAAGACTTGAAAAACATCGACACTTACAGAAGCTTAACCCTGAGATTTACACTTTTTTCTGCCACGCATATTTTCCTTTAATAACTTTGAAAGATTTTGTTTTTCCATTAGTGGCACTATTAAAGCTAGTAGTTCTTCAGGGTTATGTTCAAAGCGTGTTTTAGCGTCATTTATCACTTCATTATGAAAAATTGCTGCAGCTAAACAGTATAGTGTATACACTATGTTATTGAGTGTAGCCATAACCTCAATGCAGTTTTTATCCATAAAGGTACACTCGTCCTCATTTAAAGATGTATCCTTAAACTTGTGCAGACCTGACTCTATGTGCCAACGATTATCTATAGCCTCAATAATGAGTTGGACGTTATCAGCCGAAGATATAAAGTATTGAGTTTCAGGGTTATAGTCTTGCTGGTCTTTTCTTTTATGACTAACCATACGAACAAAAGCTTTTGTACCAGGAAACTCCTGCTCTGTAATAGGGTAGTCGAGAATAAAGATTTCATAGTCGCAATTATTAAAAGATTTTTTAATACACTTGTCTTTATTCTTGTCCATTACAAATGTCATATGCTCTTTTAAAGCAAGCTGATTATCTTTGACTTTAAATGTGTATAGACCATTCTTATCAGTTATTATTTGACATGTTTTTCTTTGACAATGAAGCGCATCAGCTGTAATCATAGAGTTATCTAGTTTGAATCTCTTAAGAATATACTGGAAAGCTGGTATTTCAGACTCTTTGTCATCAAGCGTCACTGATAATAGACATATACCTCTCGAAGCATCAAAAAAATTAAACACGTTTTTATTGCTTGCACCATTCTTACGGCCAGAGCCATTAAACATCTTGCCGTCTCCACTTAATAGCCTTATCTTTGGTTTTTCCTTACTATTAAGCGAGTCAGTAATCTTGTCAATCATCCTATTAAAACGTGAAATAATTACGTCCCTCAGCTCTTTTGCATCAATATACATAAAGATGCGTCTTAACGTGTCATGTGAGGGAAAGTTTTCACCATCAATAAGCTTAAGATATTTAAAGTACGAAACTCTAAGTTTTATGCATGAGGCAGCATGAGCAAATGAGGTAAAATTTCCTTGCATAGCTAACAACAGGCAGATACATAAGATATTTTCAAGGTTGTATCTTATTTTATGTGGCTCTCTGAAGTCATTTACTCCGCTAAGGAAATGCAAAATGGTAGATACAAACTTCCTGTTAGATTGTATCTTGTTCTTGAGAGGAGCCATAACAGTAGCAACATCTTTGAGAGCATCTGACAAAGTGGTTGTATTATTCAAATTTGACTCCATATTTATTAAAAATGGCTTTGATATCATCTGAGTAGGTTACAGATGTTCTTGTAAAGCTTGTGTCAGCTTTAATGTCTTTGAGAGCGGCTATCAAATAGTCACGGTCAGCAGCATCAGGAATATCTTTTCTAAGTAAAGAAGCAATCTTGTTAGAAATCTTTTCAATGCGCTTTACTGCACCTTCACCCTCTAGCTCGGGACATGGTTTTATGAGAGTCTTAAGATATGTAAGTGCAATAAAGCGTTGCTCTGTATGCCCATACATAAACTTAACAATTCCCATATAGATAGTCTGAATAGACCCACTGTTATTAAAAAAGCTACGTTGAAG
>NZ_JALKIM010000161.1 GCF_023050945.1 Anaerobiospirillum sp. NML120448
CTAGTACTAGATTTCAAAAGTTCGTCACCCCCCCTATTATGAGTAATATGGGGGAGACAAAATAAAATTGTTGGTGCAGCAAATAGCTTTTAACAAAGGTAAAGTCAATCTAACTTTTAGCATACTAAACAATTCCAAAACGGTTATTTAAACCTCTTACTAATTTTTGTAGCTGCTTTCTAGTTAGCTTGTTCTTATACCTAAGCTTGTTTATATTAACTCCAAGCTGCCTAACATAGGTTTTAGCCCATGGTATTAACTGCACTCCACTTTTTACCAACTTACTAATTGAAAGAAACTGAGTTCTCATATTTGTAATAAGATTACAGCGCTCTTGTAATTTTGCATCATAATCAAAAGACCAAGATCTAGGAGCGGCCATATTATCATTAAAATAATCAAGCCACTCTCTTGATCCATTGATAAGATGCTCTACACTTGTCCATGATGCATGCTTCAAACAGTTGTTAGAGTACTGGCTAAAAAATGATTCTATTGGGTTACACCAAGAAGAACATGTTGGTGTAAATATAAACTTAAATTGAGGATTGAGATCAAACCATTCTTGATCAAACAAATGAGTACTTAGATTATCTAAAATAACAATGACTTGCTTATTCTGTAGCTCTTTATTATTTTGGATAAGTCTTTCAAAGAATGATTTTAAGAACTCTCTGTCCTTTTCATTACTAAGCTCATAATAAACTTTGCCTGTTTGAAGACATTGGGCTGCAATTAAGTTAACATAACCATGTTTATGATATCGACATCCAGAGCTTACCCCCATATTCGATGTCATAACAATATCTTTTTCGATTGCTTGAATACATGGCTTCTCATCAAAACTTAAGACTACTGTATCTTTATAGTCATAGTGTGCACACAAAATCTCGTGAACAATTTTGAGCTTTGTTTCATACTCAGGATCAACACTAAAACAATAAGAGCCCTCAGGTCTTATATTACCTACTTTAAATTTCTTGAAAGCTCTACATACAGTTGATTGAGACATGCCAAAAACAGCACCAATGTTACTATAAATCCATTTACTGCCCTTAATCATTGGTACTTTTGCATTATCAGAAATAATGTTTGCAAGCTCTGATTGGTCAATTGATATCGGCTCATTAGACAACTTTTGGGAGGCAATTTTATTGATAGAGTCGGGCGTAAAAATAGAGATTTTTCTTACATTTTCTGCAAAGGAATGATCAAACAATGAAGGCCTACCAGATCTTGGTAAGTCGTACAAACCATTGAAGCCTAAATCACAAAACCTATTTAGCCAATTCTTGATATATCTCTTGCATTTGCCTGTTACTCTTACCATTTCGTTAATGGAATTTGAGTCTAAAGCTGTAAGGATAAGTTCACATCTACTTTTAATCCCATACTCATCAATCCTTTTATTGCAATAAGAACGGCATTTATGGATATCTTCAGAATCATTATTAAATTGTGATTGAAAATTAGATAAAATGCTAGATTTGCAGGCACTAACATTATCAGCCTGTAGTGCAGGGGCTTTTTCGGAGATATTCATAGCCCCTGATTATAATCTAATTTTTATCAAAGCTTTTATAAAAATCGACTATAACTATAACTATAACTTGCCTCCTATACTGTAGGGGGGGGTGACGAACTTTTGAAATCTAGTACTAG
>NZ_JALKIM010000162.1 GCF_023050945.1 Anaerobiospirillum sp. NML120448
ATACCCTCGAATGTACCTTTGCCAGACTTGTGATCATCGACAATTGACTGAGCAAGAAGAGGTAGATCTTTGCCTGCTTCTTTATCACGTTTAGAGGGTTTAGATCTTAGTACTCTATTTCTTAAGCGGTCTGAATATTCCTTAAGTAAATCATAAATAATATGCTTGCTACTTGCTAGCATACCTTTAAGCAAATATATTGTGTTATTCACGTACATTTGAACTTTAAGCATACTAAGCTCAAAAGCATATTTATGCTTCTTGGCAATGTAATTTCCAACTAACATCTTAAGTAAGAATGAAGCCAATGATGCATAAAAGAAAGCAAGAACAATCCATTTGCTATGAGAATTAATGGTTTTTAAACCATTAAAAGATTTCAGTGCTTTATGGAAAATTTCTTGTTGCCAACGAATACGATAAGCTTTAGCAATAATTCTTGCACAAACTTTGTCTTGAGGAATATTGGTAACAAAGTAAACATATTCTTTCTTCTTTGTATTAAAAGAGCGCACAACACGAACTATGGAGCCTTTAGCTGTTTTAACCATGCAATCAACCAGCTGGTATTTTGCAAGCTTAGAGTTAAGCTCACATGAAACCTTTAATCCTTTTAACTCTGTAAGCTCGTTGCCATATTGATCATGTGCTGACAATATTTCAGCGGCCATATTCTTAAACCCCTTCATGATAAAGAAGTTGCCTCTGTTATGGATGTCAGCCCATAGCTGTTCGCTAATATATCCTTTGTCACAGATGTAAAGAATACCATCATGATCGTTATCAGTTAAAACAAACGCTCTTTCACTATCAGTTGCTTGAGTGACTATCGCAAATACAGGGGAGCAGCTGATTGGCGAGTACCCAAAATGAATTTTGATGCCTGCAGCAGGTATAACGCACTGATACTTTGATTTGGATTTTGCTTTACAAGCAAATTGCTTATGGCATGAAGGAATAACACGTAATTCGCAACCATCAACTTCAACTATGTCCATTAATCTAAGAGCATCTGTAAAAACATTGAATAAATCATCCATTGATGGCAAGTAAGAGCTTGGCTTCATTGCGGCTAGTCTATTAACTATATCTACCATAAAGAGGTAGAATCCCTCTTTATCAATAGCCTTATGGAAAGCTTTTGGAGTAACGTTACAGTTTTTAAAGTTCTCGTCAAAAAAAGCATGCAAACTTGCGATGCAAAAGCCTTCACTTGAAGAGTTACCTTGAGTCCCTAAATAGGCAATTAAAGCAATAGCAACTTCTACAATGTTAAGCTTTCTTACTCTCTGTTGAGCGCCTAGCTTTTTTGCACGTTCGACAAGAAATTGCAGTTTAAGAACATTAATGATGTTAGGAATTACGTTACTAGATTTGCCTGAAATTGTATCGGATGCTAAGATTTCCATAAGGCCTCCTTGCTGTATTAGTTTTTAGAATTTTTAAACAGTATATAGGAGGCCTTTTCTTTTTTAAATAGCTTAAATATCAGATTTTTAGCATATAAAACATTAAAATGTTAATTTTTCCCCAAATCAGGGAAAACTCTGGTTAAACATATGTAAAAATAAGGCTGAAATAAGGGCAAAATCCT
>NZ_JALKIM010000163.1 GCF_023050945.1 Anaerobiospirillum sp. NML120448
CGGCTCTTAGTAAGGTAGGATCTAAGCTTATTATCCAGTAGCTTACGAATAATGAGAGCAATAAAGGCAATGAATAGTTTGCCGTAGATGCTGTCTTGATTTTTAACCTCTAGTCTCTCATCAAGAATGTCATTCTTTAAGAGGCCAAAGATCTTTTCAACACAGTCTTTTTCTCTATAAATTTCTAGCACACTCTCAGGACCCAAATCAGAACGAGTAGAGAACAAGGCAAAGCAACCACATAACTCCAAAAGTTCGGACAAATAGTGCTCCTTTAACTCAAAACTCAAACCATCTTCACCTTGGCTAATGTTAAAGAATTGAGAATACTGCTTTACTTTGTGAGTTCCTAAATGATTAACAGTACTAAGTTCTTCTGCCATTTTGGCCACATATGAACTAAGTGCGGCTTCATCTCTAGCCGAGGATTTAGGGGACTTATACATCATTAGTTTTGTTTTGATACGACCAATCTCAAAGTCCTGAATCTTACAGCGTATTGTCTCGTTTCTATGCACGATTAGTTGTGAGTTATTGTCATAACTTGGACTACGTCTCCAGTTAAGAACCTCATCTCTAATGTTATTACAGAAGTCTAATGGTGCGCCTACGATAAACTCACACCCATATCTTCTGGCCTCTTCAAGGGATGCTTTTACAGCAAATCCGCCATCCAATACCAATGTAAGCGGGGTATCTAATATGAGGCCATTGTTTTTAGCCTGCCCTAATACATAAGGCAGGTTTGTAAAGTCATTAATCGAGCCGTTATAGCAGCTAAAAAACACTGGCAGCTTGCTTTTGATTGTGCAGAACATGCCAACATTTATCTGAGGTAGCTTCTCTTTATCACGGTTGTATCCCCATGCAACCATAGGCATAGAAGTAGAGTAGTTTGAAATTGATGTAACATCATAACAAACACAGTCCCCCTTGCAACAATGACCAATCCATTGTCTAAAAAAGTCGTTTCCCATAATAGGGGTTAGATCCAGGTATAGTTCACTTAGTCGTTGTGAGGTGATTGGCTTATTTGTGAAGCACATATGCTTGCTAGTAAAGTGGTCAATATTTGATAAGCCACCAGGAGCCCCCGCAGCAAAGAAAGCAGCAGCGGCGAGAATCTTGTTTGCCATAGACTCACCAAAGCTGTTCTTTAGCATAGAATCTAAACCACACTCCCTAGCTATTGCATGGCAAGCTAAAGTATAGCCAAAGGAGGTGTATCCCATGTTTTTAGGCTTTATAGTAACAGTGGAAACCTCATTTTTTGGTCTACCAGGGCCTTTAACAATTGCATTAGACGGTAGAGGCTTTTTGAAAAATTCGTAATAGTTGGTATTAGGATGAAAAATCTTTAAATCACCTTCTTGCTCAGAACTAAGCTTGCCTATTAGCAATCTTTTATGTTTAAGCTTTCCATTAACACGGCTACTACTGATGCGATACTTGACATAAATAAGGTCATCACTTTTCTTGTTTAGCTCATACCTAGGCTCATCTGGCATGATAAGAGAAATATTTTCATAAAGCATTTTGTTACCCCACATTTATATTATGTAGGGTATCATAAATAATATAATAG
>NZ_JALKIM010000164.1 GCF_023050945.1 Anaerobiospirillum sp. NML120448
CTATATGTGACTTATATCACATATTTACTTTGCATAAAGGTTAATATAGTGTAGTTTTGTCGATGGTGTTTTTACAAGATTTTGCCACATTTTGTTCAACCAGCGCTTAATGTCGGTCGATATGCTTCTTTCTTGTTCCTTGTTTTGCAACAAACAAGTCTGTTAAAACTATCAGCCACTCCAATAAGATAGCTGCATTACTTTTTATAAATGGATATGAGCAACATATATGCCAATATGTATGTTATTGCCTGAACTTCCTATATAAATGCACTTTGTCATGGCCTTATAAGCTATATTCCTTTACTTTTATGTGCGGGCGCTTCCTTTCAATTGCCGCTTTTAACAACTAACTACTCTATCGAGACCAATATTTCCTATCCACACAAAAATGAAACAATAGGTGAAGCAAAAAACACCCTTTTAGGCAATGAGCATATGCTAAAGTGGTAGCTAATGGTACAAAAGGCATAAAAAAGGCGAACCTGAGTTCGCCTTGTAATTGTGTATTGAGATTATTACGATTTAAGAAGCTTATTGACCTAACAAGCTAAGAGCAATAGTTGGACGCTGGTTAGCTTGTGCTAATACTGTTTGAGAGGCCTGCTGAATAATGTTATTGGCAGTTAAAGAGGCAGTCTCAGAGGCAAAATCGGTATCACGAATACGGCTACGTGCATCAGCCTCATTTTCCGCAATAGAAGCCTGATTTCTAATGGTGCTTTCCATTCTGTTCTGGATCGCGCCTAGCTCAGCACGCTTAGAATCTACAACTTGAATGAATGAATCGATGTATTTTAAAGTTGATTGTGCAGCTTGAGCTCCAGTTACTGACCAGAAATATGAGCCGTTACTTACTACAAGACCTTTATTGGCAATATCATTTTTATTTCCTGCTGCTGTAATCTTAGCCATTGTAGCAATGCCATCCATTGAGAAGGCTTTGTTCCAATTTAAGTCTAAGGTATCACCAGCATTAGCTCCAACTTGGAAAGTCATCTTACCATTAGCAGGGATTAAGCTAGTCTTATTATTATTGTTGTTAACAGGTCCATTAAGAACAGTACCACCAGCAAAAGTTGTTTGCTTGGCAATACGAGTAATTTCCTCAGAAAGCTGTCTTACTTCCTGCTGTAATGCCTTACGATCCTCGTTCGTATTTGTTCCGTTTGCAGCTTGAACGGCTAAAACACGGATACGCTGGAGCATGTTGGTGGTTTCGTCGAGAGCACCTTCAATGGTTTGGGCTAAGGCGATACCATCGTTGGTGTTACGATTTCCCTGATTTAAACCGTTGATTTGTGCGGTTAAACGATCGGAAATTTGAAGACCAGCAGCATCGTCTTTTGCAGAGTTAATACGTAAACCTGATGCAAGACGCTGATAATTAGTATTCAAGCTATTGGTTGCATTGGTTAATTTTCTTTGCGCATTAATGGCATGTAGACAGACAAAGTATAAAGCTCACTCAATATATTGATAAATATCAATCTTATCAGGAAATCTTATATAGGTTAATATAGTGTAGTTTTATGAATTTATTCTATCTATTGACAATAGGTATTG
>NZ_JALKIM010000165.1 GCF_023050945.1 Anaerobiospirillum sp. NML120448
TACAGGCATTAAAATTACTGATGAACAAATGAGTAATATTGATATTGAACCTATTGGTGAGTTTCCTCAGTGGAACTATAGAATTAGGGGTTTTAAAAGATCAATTTAATTTGTTACAGTTCCTAAGATCGTCCAAAGGTTTTTTATAATATTCCTCCTTTAAGTTATGCAAAACCATGGCGAGATCATTGCTTGAGCAAGTAAAATTTGCTTCATCATTAATATGAGCATAAGAAGCTTTTGCGGTGTCATATAGCTCTTGCCTGTTCATTGGAGGTCGGTTTGCATTAACAGAATTGTGCCAAGCATCAATTAAAAAGGCTCTATTGGCCAATGCTTTTTTGCCTACCATAATTGCCATCTCCTAAAATCCATGCTGATTAGTACATAAATACACTAGCATGTACTAGTTTTAACTTTAATCAATAGAAAACTAATGACCTTATTTCTTTTGATTATAGACACTTACCTATAAGGTACTAATGCAAAAAACTTATTTGCGTGATATCGATCTCAATAAACAAGATATATAAGGCATTTTAGAAGAAGTGGTGAGTAAACAGTGCAATAATAAATTTAATTAAGACACTAAAGGGCAATAATAACTAAATTGCCCTAAATCATAGCTGTAGCAATGAAATACTAAGTGAAGTTAGGGCACTAAACTAAAAGCTCTCGATAAGGACATTTAAAGTGATTAATTTGGGGTCTTTTGATGTTTTTGGGCTAAAAATGCCAAGAAATTGCGCAATTTTGCCCAGATTCAGCCAGTTTTAGCTTTCATGTTAGAATCAGAAAAACATACTGCGCCGTCATCACTTTTCTAAGGAGCTTTGTTTCATGAGGGCATGATATGGTGAGCATACTGCTTAGCAAAAGCTGAGAGCAGTAGTAGCAATCTGAGCTATAGGATTTTACTTAGCCAGCAACATCAAATACTTAAGGAAGCTGCTATTACTGTATTGAGCAATCATGCTCACTTTGATAAGCCTTAAGAGTTGTAGCAACAAATTGTGTTTTAGGCACCTTGGTAAGACCGTAGGCTTTAGCTGATATTGCAATGGCGGCAATAGTCTTATTATTAAGGGCTAGCATTCTATTTGATGGGGCGTTTTGTGTTTGCAATTAAGTTGACAAGCATATGCTTTAGGAGGATGTGATTATGAAGGATAATCTCAAACAAGACACTAACACCATGTTGGCTGAGATTGAGCCCTACTTTGAGCAGATACAAGAATATTTGCATTACGATGAAGAGCAAAGGCTCTTAATTTGCGTAATAGGCTCTAATGCTCAAGCTAATAGCCAAGTAGTCTCCCTGCTAGAACAAAAGCTTGAGTGGCCAGAAAAGCTTGCTAAAAGTAAAGATTCATTCATTAAACAATGTGATCTGATAGGTAGTTCTCAAGCTAAGGAACTGTAAAAAAATAAAACACACGAATTTTCACTAAAGTTGCAAAAGCTCTCCCCAAAAAATATTTAGATTTTTTAGGAAACTTCCTTTTACTGATTCTGAGGTTTAATTATGTAAAACCATTC
>NZ_JALKIM010000166.1 GCF_023050945.1 Anaerobiospirillum sp. NML120448
AAGATTGGTATTCGTCCTACTATTGATGGTCGTCGTGGCCCATTAAAGGTTCGTGAGTCCTTAGAAGAGCAAACCATGAACATGGCTAAGAGCGCTGCTGAGCTCTTACGTGCTAACTTAAAGTACTCTGATGGCACCCCAGTTGAGGTAGTTATTGCTGATACTACTATTGGTCGTGTTCCAGAGGCTGCTGCTTGCGCTGAGAAGTTCCGTCGTGAGGGTGTTGATGTAACCTTGACTGTAACTCCTTGCTGGTGCTACGGCTCCGAGACCATGGATATGGACAAGCACACCATTAAGGGTGTTTGGGGCTTCAACGGTACTGAGCGTCCAGGTGCTGTTTACTTAGCTGCTGTATTAGCAGGCCACGCTCAAAAGGGCTTACCAGCTTTCGGTATTTATGGCCATGAAGTACAAGACGCTGATGACACCTCCATCCCAGCTGACGTACAAGAGAAGATCTTACGCTTTGGTCGTGCTGCTATTGCTGCTGCTCAAATGCGTGGTAAGAGCTACTTACAGATTGGCTCTATCTGCATGGGTATTGCTGGCTCCATTATTGACTCTAACTTCATTGAAGAGTACTTAGGCATGCGTGTTGAGTCCGTTGACGAGGTAGAAATTATCCGTCGTATGGAGAACAACATTTATGATCCTGAGGAGTTCAAGAAGGCTTTAGAGTGGACTAAGAAGTACTGCAAGGAAGGCTTCGATAAGAACCCAGAGAGCATGCAAAATTCCCCTGAGGTTAAGGAAGAGCAGTGGGAGTTTGTGGTTAAGATGATGGTCATCATCAAGGATCTCATCAAGGGCAATCCAAACTTACCAGCTGGCTGCGAGGAAGAGGCTTTAGGTCACAACGCTATTGCCGCAGGCTTCCAAGGCCAACGTCAGTGGACTGACTTCTATCCAAACGGCGACTTTGCTGAGGCTTTATTAAACTCAAGCTTTGACTGGAATGGCCGTCGTGAGACCATGGTTTTAGCAACTGAGAATGACGTATTAAACGGCTTTGGTATGCTCTTTGGTAAGCTCTTAACCAACCGTGCTACCATGTTCTCTGACGTACGTACCTACTGGTCAGGTGACGCTGTTAAGCGTGTAACTGGCTACGAGTTACAAGGTCACGCAAAAGACTGTGATGGTTTCTTACACTTAATTAACTCTGGTGCTTCTGCTTTAGATTTCTCCTGCCAAGCAACTGAAAATGGCGTACGCACCATTAAGCCATGGTACGAGATGACCGATGAGGACATCCAAAAGTGCTTAGAGGCTACCACTTGGAACGCTGCTGACTTAGGCTACTTCCGTGGCGGTGGTTACTCCTCACGTTTCTTAACCGACGCTGAGGTTCCAATGACCATGGTTCGCTTAAACTTAGTTAAGGGCTTAGGCCCAGTTCTTCAGATTGCTGAGGGCTGGTCTGTAGAGTTACCACAAGAAGTAACTGAGAAGCTCTGGAAGCGTACTGACTACACTTGGCCTTGCACTTGGTTTGCTCCACGTTGCGACGGCAAGAGCGCAATGTTCAAGAC
>NZ_JALKIM010000167.1 GCF_023050945.1 Anaerobiospirillum sp. NML120448
ACAATACAGGCATTAAAATTACTGATGAACAAATGAGTAATATTGATATTGAACCTATTGGTGAGTTTCCTCAGTGGAACTATAGAATTAGGGGTTTTAAAAGATCAATTTAATTTGTTACAGTTCCATAAGGTTAATAGCTAAACACTATCCTATTAATTAGCCAAGCATAGAGAGGGCTAATTGTGGACGGCTGTTAGCCTGCATTAACATAGAAGTTGCAGCTTGCTGGATAATGGATTGCTGGCTTAAAGCAGCAGACTCTTCGGCAAAATCAGCATCACGAATACGGCTACGTGCATCAGCCTGATTGGCTGAAACATTAGACTGGTTGCGGATTGAGGACTCGAGTCTGTTCTGGAAAGCGCCCAAATCTGCACGCTTGCTGTCTACAGTAGCAATGAACTTATCAATGTTTTCTAAGGTCTTTTTAGCAGCCTCAGCAGAGGATACGCTCCAACGAGCAGTACCATTACCAATCTTAACAAGACCTGTATCTTTAGCATTTTTAGCATCACCTGCTAGTGCTAGCTTTCCTGAGGCACTTGCAATACCACTAATAGTGAAACCTGATGAGAGGGCTGTAAAGATAATTTCATCACCCTTGTTTGCACCTACTTGGAAAGTGATGGTCTTATCAGTTGCGATGAATCCTTTACCAGCACTAGCTAAGATTTGCTGACCGCCAAACTTTGTTTGCTCAGCGATACGATTAATTTCAGTTGATAAGCTGGTTACTTCTTGTTGTAATGCAGTACGATCGGCATCGGTATTGGTACCGTTTGCTGCTTGAACCGCTAAAGTACGGATCTTTTGGAGCATAGAAGTGGTCTCATCGAGAGCGCCTTCCATGGTCTGAGCTAAAGCAATAGCATCGTTAGAGTTACGATTACCCTGATTTAATCCATTAATTTGAGTGGTTAAACGGTCGGCAATTTGTAAGCCTGCAGCGTCATCTTTTGCTGAATTAATGCGCATTCCTGAGGAAAGACGCTGGTAGGTGGTAGTCAGCTGATTTTGTACATTATTTAAGTAGCGACGACCATTTAATGAAGATACGTTAGTATTTACGTAAACTGCCATGATGAGTACCTCTATAAAATTCTATTAAAAAGCTAAAACACATGATAAAGAAAAAAGTAGATAGTGTGTCATCACAGCTAAATGGATGCTGGAATTGACCAAAACGGCATGTGTTTGTTGGTGTTTACAATAATATCAACGACTAGGGAAAATGTTCTTTTACAGTTTTTTGTGATTTAGTATAAAAGACGGTGTTTAAGCAATTTTAGCTTAGATAATAGATATGCAAGAATAATAGCCTTATGCTGTAATGACTCTTGCTTAAGCAATGGATGCTTAAGGGTATTTTGATTGTAATTGTAAAGTATGGCGGTACTATTTTTTTAAGCCTATTATCCCCTAAAATATGTAACCAATATCCAGGTATATCTGGTTCCTAAATGTAAATTTAGGGGGAAAAACAGCTTATAGCTAGCGTTTTATATAAGTAAGCTGC
>NZ_JALKIM010000168.1 GCF_023050945.1 Anaerobiospirillum sp. NML120448
GCATAAACACATATGTCGCCAGTATGACTGTTGTGGTCGGGTGAACTTTCAATTGATCCAAGACTCTTGTGAGCAAGAAACATGATTTCAATCTGCCATCTTAGGCGGTACAGGCTTGCTACTACCTCTATATTGAAATCAAGCGAAAGATTGGTGTTAAGAAAAACCCAGTAGCTTCTTTGTTTATTCGGATTAAAGCTTTTGTTCTTTGGGTTGTATATCAGTAAAAGTCTAAAGCCGTCCGACAAAACCAAGTCATAGCAATAACCGATGATCTTGCCTTGACTAATCTCATAAGCCACCACAGTGCCATTTTTTATTAGATCACTAAGTTTAGTAGCAGAGTTAAACTCTTTCTTTGATACTATAGATCCTATGTTGTAATTACCATTAGAGTCATAGTTGACCTCATACTTAGTAACACATCGAACGGATGGATTTAATTGATTTCTTCCCTTAATAATAAATTTGTCGCCTCTGCTATTAATTGTGTTTTTTAATTCCTCACTATTATAGCCAGCATCAAGCAAATCAAGTGTACATCCCTCGTGTTGAGAATTTGTATTTTCTATAAATGCATAACGCTCATCCGATGTAGCACTTCCAAGGTTCAACTTAGCTAAACAATTTCTCACTAAATCCATTGCCGCATGCAGTTTTCGTGAAGCAACTGTTTTTCCTTTGCAGTCACCATCATTTTCCTCACGTGCAAGCCTGTATTCACTACCATCACTGAGTCTTATATTATCGATATCGCCAAGTTTCTTGAGTTTTTGGACAATATCAGCGCCAACGGTTATATAATCGAGATTATCGACCAATTGATGATAGGAAGTTATGAATTTTGAAGCCAGAGCTTTCATTGCGGCTGATATAGCCTTAGATTGCTCCATACTTCTCTCAACTGTTCGAGGGGATGCTGGTTTTACATTTGCTAAAGCACATAAATGATTATACTCAAGTTGAACATGTGCCAAAGAGGCATTGCCTGCAAGAGCTGCAAACACAAAAGATAATACAAAGAATCCCATTGTCTGCCATAAGGAATTTCGGTAGTCCTTATGCTCATAGCCACTATCCTCAAAAAGCTTATGAATTTCCTTACAACTAAACAAGTTTGTAAGCTTAGGCACTTTTCCATGAATAGAATAGACATTTGCAGCATTTAACAACATGCTTCCGTGTGGTATGCGCCATTCTTGTTGTTTTTCCTTGCGAGAAGAACGTCGATGTGCCTTATTCTGAGCTAGAATTTGATTATTACGGTGATTCTTTTTTGCTTTAGACATATAATAAAACCCGTTTTAATTTTTTTGGTGTTGCCCAACCTTTAAAACGGGCAACTCTTAATTAAAAACGGCCTTTCATTACGAATCTTTAGCTCTTGCTACATAAGTGTTTAATAGCTTATAAGTCCTGACTATAAAACTACACTATTTTATCCTTCTGTATTATATTTTATAAACAACGTTAATTATTTGTTTTTATCTGACGCATCAAATTGTCGGTCTATATG
>NZ_JALKIM010000169.1 GCF_023050945.1 Anaerobiospirillum sp. NML120448
AATTCTATTATAGCATCGATACAAGAAACTATACTATATTGACATTTTGGTTTTATACATACATATAGATGATTACAGATTTGTTTCGGTAATTTAGACGGAAATCATACTATTGTCGGTCTATATGAGAAAGAAGAGAGAGTAATTATGGCTTTATATGTAAACACAAACGTTAGCTCTATTAATGCGCAGAGAAAGTTAACCAATGCAACAAATAGTCTGAACACTAATTATCAGCGTCTTGCATCTGGCTTACGTATTAACTCAGCAAAAGATGATGCTGCTGGCCTTCAAATTTCCGATCGATTAACAGCTCAGATTAACGGTTTAAATCAGGGAAATCGTAATACCAATGACGGTATTGCCTTAGCCCAGACCATTGAAGGTGCTCTCGACGAAACCACCAACATGCTCCAGCGTATCCGTGTACTAGCTGTGCAAGCTGCCAACGGCACCAATACCGAAAGTGATCGCAAAGCCCTTCAAGAAGAAGTTACTCAGCTTTCTCACGAAATTACACGTATTGCCAAGCAAACTACTTTTGCTGGTGGTCTGGTATTAAATGGTAAATATGTTCAAGCTGGTAATTCAAAGAGCTTAATCCCTGCTGATGGCAAGTTATTATTCCAAGTAGGCGCTAATGCAGGTGATACTTTATCTTTAACCTGGGATGAGCCTTTTAATATGACTGGTATTGCTAAACAGGCTAGCGTTGCACATAAAGATACTGTAGGAGCAGCAAATCCTACAGGATATGTTCTTACTGATACTAATAAAAAATCTCTAGCTCGTTGGGCTGTTGAAACTATGGCTTTAGCAACTGCTACATTGTCAAACATCGATAAGTTTATCCAAGTTGTTGATTCTAAGCGTGCTGAGCTAGGTGCGATCCAGAACCGAATGGAAAGCACCATTCGTAATCAGGCTTCTATTGCGGAAAATGAGGCCGATGCACGTAGCCGTATTCGTGATACCGACTTTGCCTCTGAGACTGCCGCTTTAACTGCCAATAACATTATTCAGCAGGCTTCTCAGACTGTACTTGCACAAGCTAACCAGCGCCCAACTATTGCTCTTAGCTTGTTAGGTCAACAATAATATAAATCTTTTCTTTCTTGTAATACAAAAAGGCGAACTTAGGTTCGCCTTTTTGTTTTTAGCTATTTGTAATTTTCTGTGAAGCTATTTAGATTTACATCTAGGGCATGATTATATTGCGATGAATTACGGCTTATAAAAAACGTTTATTTTTGGAAAATTTATTTATTATTTTCTTAAAATTTAGAGATTAATTTCATATATTAATCTGGCTTTTGCAGCTTTGAGTAGTTAAGTTTTGCTATATCTATTGATTTATATCTATGCAGCATCATTACTTTCTTTTTTGGGTTAATTCTAGTGCATCTATCAAAAAAAATTAATATTTTATCTACAAAACTAGATGCAACTGTGTTATAATTCTGTATTTTAATGCATCTAGTTTATTTTTTAGTAGGATTAACCCCA
>NZ_JALKIM010000170.1 GCF_023050945.1 Anaerobiospirillum sp. NML120448
ACTGCGCTTTATCTTTACCAACAAAATGTCCTGTAAACAATACTATAACCAAGGGTACTGCTGGTGAGGCAATGAATGTAGATAGCAAAGCATTAGCTATGCTTGGCAAGATTTGCTTGATAATGGATAGAGGATACCGTTCAATTGTGCATTTAATGTTAGCTCAGTTTTATGGGCATTATTTTATTGCGAGAGAACTAACAAATTGTAATTTCGTCATCATGAAAGTGCGAGATCTCCATGGTAATGAAATACCAGAGTTGACCAAGCAATTACAATTCAAAAAAGTGACATCTCCTGAGGCACAAAAGGCAATTGAAGAACAAGGTATTCTAGATTTTACTGTGTTTGCTTCTCGCTATGTTGAGATTCCTACAATACCTGATCTAATAGACCATTTAATTGATAAAGCAAGATTTAAAAATCAACAGCGACGTAGAGCTTGCATGGGAAAAACTCGCATAATTGCTGCAACTAGAAATTGGAAGCACAAAGATGATCATAGACTAATTGTTGAGTGTCTCTCACGTCCAGAGTTAGATCTTGATGATGACTATGAGGACAATAATATGAATACCGCCCCTTTTAGGAAAAAAGGCGACAATTCCAATGATAAAGCTGAAACCGAAGGTGCAGCTGATGAGGTTAACAGTGAAAGTTCCTCCGATAAAATTATGTATCTGGTAACTAACTTGTCAAGAGGCCAAGCTTCTGCATTAGATGTACGTTTGCTATATATTCTTAGATGGGTTATTGAGCTTTTTGCTAAGACTGAGAAACAAAATTACTCTCTACAAAAGACCAATGCTCGCCACCCAAATACTGTTGTTAATTTACAGATAGCTAGTCTAATTCTAGGTGCGCTAAATAGCTTCGAAATATGTAAAGCTGGAGGATTTATAAGCAATGAGGATGCAGCATATGATGTTGATCATTTGCTTATTCATCAATTTGCTGCAAGCCAAGGTATTACTAGAGAATATGTGGAATTAAATAACTTTCTTGGGGCACTAAAAATGCTTTCAAACAATGAAACTCCTAAGAGTTCATATAACCCACTTGCTGCTTTGCCTAAAGCTCTTCAAGAGTTAGCTCGTCAAGAGCAACAAAACTTTAAAGGAACAGTATTTTTTAGAGCAGAAGACTTTAGAGCTCTACAAAATTCTCGTAGCAAGAACTTAGGAATTTTAAATTTATCTGCTTATGCAAGAGAGCTCCTTCTAAGAAGTGCACTACACGGAGATGCATATGCTCTTGAACAATTCTCTAAGTTTGATAAGGCTATGAGTAGACTAGGCTATAAGAACATTCAAACTGCCATGGTAATTAAGGAAGTTCAGGAAGATTGTCAAAAGTATGAAATTCCAATTGATCTGGCAATAACAAAGCCTAAAACTCCACCTCAAATCTCTTTACTTCAAGCTGCGTCTCTGCCATACATGGGGAACTTAATTGATG
>NZ_JALKIM010000171.1 GCF_023050945.1 Anaerobiospirillum sp. NML120448
CAAATCATACACAATCAAGTTCTGTCGCCATATATATTTCATAATGTCAATATTTTTTAGAAAAAAATAATTTTTACTAATTGGCACGATTTTTGTCAACTAATCCCACAAGATTTTCAATTGATCCATCGTTTGTAAATAATCTTCTATAGTATTAATGCCAAATTGATTTAATACAAATCCCCATGCTGGTGCACTGCGGGCCACCTGCTCTAACTCCCTCGATCGTCTAACTTTGTAAAATCAACAGAGCTTTTATATTCGCTTGCTCCAGGCCCTTAATTAACGCTACAGCTCCTGTACTTCCGCCGATTAGCCAGGCTTTCTTATAGTTAGTTAGACTGAAAAAATAAAAGCTATCAGCTTCTAACTGTTAGCTTTTGGCTCTTATAAAGATACCACTCCAGTTTCGACCTTAATCTTGCAGGTATAAGTTAGGCTTTGTCCTTTAGTTAACAAGGTTAGCCCTGTTTTATATGGCAAATTAATAGCATTAACAGCATGCATCTGAGGTTTATTAGGGACACTATACACTACTAAATAGCTAGATCATGGAGAACTAATAGTAGTTAAGAGCTGATGATCCTTTTGGTAAATATAGGCCTGAGAAAAAACATTGTAAGCATGGTTAGAATATCCTCTGTAGCACCCAGATTAAAAAGCTTATAAGCAGAAAAGTCATAACACCCCTCTAAATAATCAAGAGACTGACTTTTTCCTATATTGTTGTTTGCTATAGTAGGCTCAACAGCCTTTGCATCAATCCTAATGAGGTCTTTTGTTTTATTAACAACGAAATAAGGGTGAAAGCCTAAGCCATAGACACGAGACAGAATAGTGCTGTTTTAGGAGCGCAAGCATTTATGGGAGTGTTGCCTTGAAATGCTATGTTAGCATTGCAGTCAATTCATACTTAAGCGTCCAAGCTAAGCTTGGGGTTCTCTTAGAGGCTATATGACAGCATACAAGTCTTGCGACAAGTGACAGCTTAGAGCTGATTCGGGGCCGTGATGTTCTGGAGTTTGCAGTTCTTATGTTTTAGAGCTGTTGCCAGGATTGGTGCTTAGAATGGGCATTAGGGAAATGCTAGTACTGGATTTCAAAAGTTCGTCACCCCCCTAAATGCTACTTAAAGCTAGTAAATTCGAGGTTTTACTGCTTTAAAACAGGGGAGAAACTTTTGAAAGCTAGTACTAGAGATAGAAGCAAAAGGCTTGGTAAAGCCTGGCTTGAGGATGGCCTTTAGGTTTGGGGTTTGGACTGGACTGAGCGGGAATTGCGTGGGCCATGAATGAATAAAAGGCCTAGACAACTTAGTTGGTGTGGCTAGTGGTTAAATTGAAAACCCATTGCACATAAACAGATTGATTTGGTAGTATGCAGGGCATGAATAATAACAAAAATTTTTGCCCTGCAACTGCCAAAATTGTACAGCAATTCAGGGAGTCTAT
>NZ_JALKIM010000172.1 GCF_023050945.1 Anaerobiospirillum sp. NML120448
TCTATTATAGCATCGATACAAGAAACTATACTATATTGACATTTTGGTTTTATACATACATATAGATGATTACAGATTTGTTTCGGTAATTTAGACGGAAATCATACTATTGTCGGTCTATATGCTCTTAGTAGGTTTAAGATCTTTACCTGAGCCAATCCTTACAAAAGTCAACCAATAAAACCATCAGTAAAGTGAATTATGGCAGCACTTGGTCTTACTCTTACTCTTATGGTCGTATTAGCCTTAGTTGAGGTAATTGTATTTGCTGAGTGATAGGCTAAGCCTTTAGAAGGGTGAGCTCCTAGTAGGTTTAAGATCTTTGCCTGAGCTAATCCATCAAAAAGCCAACCAATCAACCTTCAATAGGGAGTGCTGGGTGCTGGAATGCTTGTGCTACTGCTCTTACTCTTATGGGGCTTATTATGCTTAATTGAGGTAATTGTATTTGCTGAGCGATAGGCTAATCCTTTAGATGGGTAAGCTCTTAGTAGGGTTAAGAACTTTGTCTGATCTAATCCTTACAAAAGACAATCAAGCAACATTCAATATGGTGTACTGGATTGCTATTGCTCTTACTCTTATGGTCGTATTAGCCTTTGTTGAGGTAATTGTATTTGCTAGGCGATAGGCTAAGCCTTTAGATGGGTAAGCTCTTAGTAGGTTTAAGATCTTTGTCAGAGCTAATCCTTACAAAAGCCAATCAATCAACCTTCAATAGGGAATGCTGGAGTGCTGTTGCTATTGCTCTTACTCTTATGGGGCTTATTAGGCTTAGTTGAGGTGATTGTATTTGCTGAGCGATAGGCTAAGCCTTTAGATGGGTGAGCTCTTAGTAGGTTTAAGATCTTTGCCTGAGCCAATGCTTGCACAAGACAATCAGTAAAACCATCAGTAAAGTGGAGAGTGGCTGCGCTTACTCTTATGGTCGTATTAGCCTTAGTTGAGCTCTTTCATCATACTTAAGAAGGTCTAAACTCTTGGTCATGCCAATGCCTTTCAAGAGCTAAGCACTAAGCCATTAAAAGGGAGTGTGGTGCTGGTGCTTTAGGTCTTAAAGGGGAGTATTAGGCTTTGGGTTTGAGTGATTATTTTTTGGGTAAGGGCGGTAATAATTTTGAGGTGATTGGGGCTTTGAGATGGTGGAGCTTGAGGGTAGGAGAACGAGGGTTTTGGGCTTGTTTGGTAATTTATTTGTCAAAGCATGCTTTTCTTATGGCTCTAGCCTTGTATAATCATGATTTATCTTTAGCAGCATGTTAAAATAGTCAACTACTCCATCCTAAAATGAGCCTAGCTCATTTTAGGATGGAGCTTGAAACTTCGGTTTTAGTTGAGCAGAGACAATTACGACACAGAGAGATTGAGTTCTCAACCACCTTGGGGTGTTTACCAAGCCCCTCGCTCTGGGCGTATCTGTGCCGAGTCTATG
>NZ_JALKIM010000174.1 GCF_023050945.1 Anaerobiospirillum sp. NML120448
GTTTAAAGTTTGATGCAACTCTTTCCCTAAAGAATTAACCTTAATATGAGCTTAAATTATATGACCCTTGCTAAAACTAATTCACATGAGCGAATCGAGTTGTCACAAGAGCTAGAAGCTATTATCAATTTAAACGCATCAAGAGGCGCTAAAGAAACAGAGTCTATTGGCGCATATCCTTTGTTTGCTGGCTTTATTAAGAAGTTTAAACTTGTTGAATTATTTGACAGACATATGACAAAGGGTGGTTACCATCATAAGGTAGGTAATGGTCATTTGCTTAACTATATGGGAACTACAATCTTTACTGGTAGTTATAAATCATTAATCAAGATAGATGAAAGTCTTGGTTCATTAGCGCTAGAGGCTATATTTGACGATGTAGATCAACTTGATACTGATGCTTTTAACAGGCAGAATTTTGCTTTAGCCTTAGAGGCTCTAGGCCAAAAAGGTTCAGAGGTATATACCGATCTTGCAATGTCTGTTATGAAATATCTTGGTATTCATGTTTCAACTGTTCATCTCTATGCAACAGCTAGAGGTATGTACCATGAAGCATATCCTTCTGACAATAGTAAGCATCTGTCTGAAGATGAGAGTAGTGCCAAAGACGTTAATTCACCTGATATCAGCAATATTGATAATGTTGAAGAGAAGTCTGAGATTAATAATGTTGAAGGGAAGTCTGAGATTGTTAATGACCAATCTGCACCTTTAGATGCAGTTAATGACGATGAGGAACAAGTATGTATAAAGATTGCTGTTCCTAAGTACGGTAAATCTAAAGATGGCCGTAATCTAGCTCAGGTTATGACTTATGGATTAACCGCTCAGGAATGCCGTATTCCATTGGCATTTGAGCTTAAGAATGGAAACACAAACGATTACTCTTACTTTCCTGAGTTTGCACGTGAGTCACTTAGTTGTCTACAACAAAATCTTAATAACCAGCTTAAATATGTTGTGGCCGATAGTGCTGCTTATAGTCCTAAAATGGCTCATGTTGCAAAGAGCAATGATATGGATTTGATTACTAGAATACCAGACTCATACAATGTTGCTAAAAGTGCTTTAACTCAAGCAGAGCCATTAACCCCAATCTATTCTGAGGAAGAATGGAATGATGGTATTTCTGGTATTGGTACTGTTAAAAAAGAAATACCTACTGGTCGTTTCTTACGCGATCTACCACCTTTGGAGTATCAAGAGGATAATCAAACTTTTGTCTATCCACAGCTTGGATTACTTGTTTACAACCCATCTTTAAAGTCTCAAAAAGAAAGGACTATTCAAAAGAAGGCAAAAAAGGAACAGAAGAAAATTATCGAGATGCTATCTCGTAACTTTAACTGTTTACCTGATGCAACCAAGCACTTAGAAAAGGT
>NZ_JALKIM010000175.1 GCF_023050945.1 Anaerobiospirillum sp. NML120448
GACAAATTCTATTCTGCCTTTATTTGGAGGTTTTATGGCTTAGAACCGCTAGTTCTCCATTTTTTGACCTACCTCACGTTTGTGTAATGTTTTTCTAAGAAAGGTCTTGCGCACCTCAAAATGGCCGTCGCTATTTAAATAACGTACAAAACCAGTTAACTACTACTTATCAGCGCTTAAGCTCTGGCATGCGTATTAACTCTGCTAAGGACGACGCAGCTGGCTTACAAATCGCTGACCGTTTAACCACTCAAATCAACGGTTTAAACCAAGGCAACCGTAATACCAATGACGGTATCGCTTTAGCTCAGACCATTGAAGGCGCTCTTGATGAGACCTCCACAATGCTCCAAAAGATTCGTACCTTAGCCGTTCAATCTGCAAATGGTACCAATACTAAAGAAGATCGCACCGCACTTCAAAGCGAAGGTAACCAACTATTAGCTGAAATTACCCGTATTGCCGAGCAAACTAAATTTGGTGGTAAGACCATTCTCAATGGCGCAACTAGTGCAAATACCATTTATGGCTCTCAGGCTGATAAGGCATCTAAGGGTGCCAAAATGACACTTCAAGTTGGTGCTAACAATAAAGATGAAATTTCTTTTGATGTAGGTTACTTTACCTTTAAAGGCATCTTTAACGAGGCTAAAGCTACAGCAGGCACCAAGGCTGTAAACCAGGCTGTAAACTCTTTAAACCTCGATACAGCTTCTGGCGCTAAAGAAGTTATTACTTTGATGGATGCAATGATTGCTAAGGTAGACAACCAGCGCTCAGGCTTAGGTGCCATCCAAAATCGTCTTGAGTCCTCTATCCGCAACCAGTCTAACGTAGCTGCTAACCAGTCTGATGCACGTAGCCGCATTCGTGATGCTGACTTTGCTGAGGAGTCTGCAAACTTAAGCCAGCAGTCCATTATCCAGCAGGCTGCTACTTCCATGTTAATGCAGGCTAACAGCCGTCCACAATTAGCCCTCTCTATGCTCGGCTAATTAATAATTATCTAATTTTTAGATAATTTAAATCCCTTAAGCCAAATCAGAGGCCTTAAGGGATTTTATAAATTTTATACACTATCCCTATCAGCTAATAGAAAGGGTATATAGAGGTAATAAAAATGGCAGTTTACGTAAATACTAACGTTTCTTCCTTAAATGGCCGTCGCTATTTAAATAACGTACAAAACCAGTTAACTACTACTTATCAGCGCTTAAGCTCTGGTATTGATCATGTCAACTAATTTTTTATAAATAATTACCTGCCTGCACACCTGCCCCTTTTGCTAGTTAGTAATCACTAACTGCTATTTAAATTCACTCCTTATATCTATGCATCCCTTATAGTTGTTT
>NZ_JALKIM010000176.1 GCF_023050945.1 Anaerobiospirillum sp. NML120448
CTGATTCTGAGGTTTAATTATGTAAAACCATTCGCCGTGCCACTTGGAGTGCTTAATATTAAGCTTATCCATAGTATCATTTGATACTTTAATACCTTTAGCATAAGTATTTGTATCCTGAACGCATTTGATATTTAAGCCAGTTGATGTTGTACAATTAGCTATTAGCTTGATAATGGTTTCCATGCTCACCAAAGGACGTCCTCGAGTATTCTTGCTCATATGGCAAAACATTCTGTGCTCAATCTTATTCCATTTAGATGTTCCTGGAGGATAGTGAAAAACCCATAACTCACGACCAATCTTATTAGCCAATTCTTGTAATTCACTTTTCCACAATCTACTTCTACAACTATTGCTCCCTCCACAATCAGCTGTAATCATGACTCTGGTACATTCTGGGTACATTTCTTTCCCCATATGCTCCCACCATAAACCAATACTGTTTACAGCAAAAGATGCTGTGTCTGCGGAGGATCCAACGCTGACAAATCCTTTATTTGCACCACAGTCATATACACCATATGGAGCTGCTTTTACAGTACCAAAATCATGATCTAAAACTTTAGTTGGTTGACCTTTAGGGCAGTATTCTGCTCCCTGATTTTTATAATTACCAATTAACTCTTTCTTTTTAGCATCAACTGATATGACAGGGTCGTTATTTGCGTGAAACTTCTTTGCAAAGCCATTAATTCGTTGAAATTGCTTATCTCTATCAACTGGAGATTCAGTAGCAGAGATATATTTTAGATTTTGCTGCAGGCTATAACCAAGCTCTACCAATATGTGACCCACACTGGTATGGCTGATATTAAACCCTTGCTCAATAAGTTTGCTCTGTATATGTCTTAAGCTTTTTGTTGTCCAAGTAAGAGGATTTTCAGGATTTCCTACAGTATGAGGCTCTACCAGTTTTTTAACAGCTTCTATTAATTCAGGGCTAACTACTGATATGGGTTTACGTCCAGCCCCAGACTCACGCACTTGATTGACAAAGTCAGGCCACTCTTCTTTTGGAAGATTTTTTAACTCCTCAGCATCCTTTTTTCCTCTGATAATTTTCTTTCTATCTGCGCCAGATAATTGTTGAACTAACGTATTGCAGCGAGTGCCTAAAGCACTAGATAATGCTCCTAAAAAGATCCTACTTTGTCTTTCATTAAGAGTTGGATTAACAATTTGGATAAACTCTTGAAGCGATTCACAGCTAATTTCGTAAGTATCACGCATGACAACCCCCTAAAGTAAAGACATAAAGTATTAGTTTACAATATACACATATTTAATAAAATATGTTGTACCTAGTTTGTTCTTTTAATTTGTTGACAATTCCT
>NZ_JALKIM010000177.1 GCF_023050945.1 Anaerobiospirillum sp. NML120448
TAAGAAAATTGCAAAGGAACCTCCTCACCTGAAAGATCAATGTACTCAGGCTTAGGATTGTTTTCATTTACATGATTTGCAACTATCTCTGCTGAGTTTCGTTTTGCAAACTCCTCTCTGTATGCTTTATCAGCAGCTGGTACGCCTGCGTCAGCTAGCGCTTTTAGAGTGTGCAATCTTTGATTAAGGTTATGTTGTACATCAAACCTCCACTTAAAAGGCTGTTTCTTCCGATCGTTATAGTAGTTAATAAAATCCGAAATACCAGCTTTAAGGTGGTTTTTATCTTTCCAAGCAACCCCTTTAAGAGCAGATCTTGTGAGGTTTCCAAAAAAGCTTTCAACCAAATTGATCCAGCTTGCGGAAGTTGGGGTAAAGTTAAAAGTAAACATATGATGCTGTTCATACCAATCGGCATCATATTTCTTATGAGTGTTCAAGTTATCGAGAACTAAATGAATTTTCTTCATACTTTTTAGTGACTCGTACTTTTGTACCAAATCAGCTAAAAATTGATGAAAATCTTTTTTAGTCTTTGTTTCTTGAAAGTCATAATAAACTTCGCCAGTATGTGGGTTTAAGGCAGCAATTAAATTAACTACTCCATTACGAGTATAACGACAACTGCAATACAACCTACCTTTGTAAGTTCTATACTTGATAAAATAATTGGCTTGAATGCATGTCTTCTCGTCCACACAAAGAACACACTCACCTTCAGCAGGAGGAGTCTTATATAAAAAGTCAATTCTCCTAGCTTTATCCTCATATTGGGTGTCTAAACTAACACAATAACTTCCCGAAGCTCTTATTTGGAGCTTAGTCCTTTTGATATATGTATTAAGTGTTCCTACAGAAACATTAATACACTTAGCCAACATGTGTTGAGTAAACACCTCTTTGCCTTGAAGATCAGCCATCAACGAGTCGAAATCATCTGATTTAAGATTGAATTGGTTGCTCTCTAGAATTTTTAAAGCACCCTTAGTTCCTGCAATAATCAGTTGGTTTAGTACAATTGCTTTTTCATCGGTAATTACAAGAGCTTTTTGTCTAGTAAAAACTTGAGGTGCAATGAACTTATCAAAACCTAACTTAATAAAACTATTAAGAATTTGGTAGATTGAAGATTGGCTTAAATCAAGTATTTCAGCAATTTCTTTGATACTGTGTTTACCGTCATAAGCATATACTATTACTTTGGCTCGTTTAAGGTTAATTTGTCGAATGTTCTGCTGCTTAATGTACTTAACACACTTATCAAAATCTATTTTTAGATTCTCATTGCTGTTAATTTTGTCACGTAATTCATTTAAAATTACAT
>NZ_JALKIM010000178.1 GCF_023050945.1 Anaerobiospirillum sp. NML120448
TGAATCCGCAGCTTCGGTGTCTAGTTTAGCCCCGTTACATCTTCCGCGCAGGCCGACTCGACCAGTGAGCTATTACGCTTTCTTTAAATGATGGCTGCTTCTAAGCCAACATCCTGGCTGTCTATGCCTTCCCACATCGTTTCCCACTTAACTAGAACTTGGGGACCTTAGCTGGCGGTCCGGGTTGTTTCCCTCTTGACGATGAACGTTAGCACCCACCGTCTGTCCTCTACTTCCAACTGAACGGTATTCGTAGTTTGCAATAGTTTGGTAAGCCGAGATGGCCCCCTTGCTATAACAGTGCTCTACCCCCGTTCGTCCTCGTAGAACGCTACCTAAATAGCTTTCGAGGAGAACCAGCTATCACTGAGTTTGATTGGCCTTTCACCCCTAGTCCCAGATCATCCCCTAACTTTGCAACGTTAGTGGGTTCGGTCCTCCGGCAGGTGTTACCCTGCTTTCAACCTGTCCAGGACTAGCTCACCCAGTTTCGGGTCTACCTGTATCAACTATTCGCCCTATTAAGACTCGATTTCTCTACGGCTCCCCCATCAAGGTTAACCTTGCTAATACAGATAACTCGCTGACCCATTATACAAAAGGTACGCAGTCACCCTAAAAGGGCTCCCACTGCTTGTACGCACACGGTTTCAGGTTCTTTTCACTCCCCTCCCGGGGTTCTTTTCGCCTTTCCCTCACGGTACTGGTTCACTATCGGTCGTCAGGTAGTATTTAGCCTTGGATGATGGTCCACCCATATTCAGACAGGATATCACGTGTCCCGCCCTACTCACGCTCATCATTACTGCTCTGTCGTATACGGGAGTATCACCCTGTACCCTGTAGTTTTCCAACTACTTCTACTAGAACAGTAATAACTTTTGGGCTCCTCCCCGTTCGCTCGCCGCTACTTAGGGAATATCGGTTTTGATTTCTTTTCCTCAGGGTACTGAGATGTTTCACTTCCCCTGGTTCGCCTCTATAACTTAAGTTATAGATAGTAGTAAAACTACTGGATTGCTCCATTCGGACATCTAAGGTTCAAGCGCCCCTTATCGGCTTACCTTAGCTTTTCGCAGATTGGCACGTCCTTCATCGCCTCCTGACGCCATGGCATCCACCATGTGCGCTTTCATGCTTGACCATACAACCCCGAAAGGTCTATATGGCCTTGATCATGATTGGATCAAGTAACTTTAACAACTGCCGAAAGGTTATCAAGACATTTGGTCTTTTACCCATTAAATTAGTTGCTAATTGAGTTATTACTTATAAATAAGCTTGTCTAATACATTTTTAAAGAACT
>NZ_JALKIM010000179.1 GCF_023050945.1 Anaerobiospirillum sp. NML120448
TTGTCAGTTTGCTGGTTTAGTGCGCCTTTATCGCTATCACTGCCAGGAAAAGGGGTAAGATAGTGCTTGCAATGACAATCTTGATAAACATCAGTAGTTTTTGAATACTCACTAAAAGCTTCAGATTTTGCATCCACCCAAAGAAGATCTTCCATAATTTTGAAGATGGAGGCCCTAAATTCTGTTATAGACTTTGACTTGTCATAACATTTAATAATTGACTGATATGATTCATACAGTGTTTTCATATCATAATTATTTTCCAAAAGCTTCTTAAGCAGCTTCTTTTGATCTTTATCAAGTTCAGATTTTCTTGATACAAGAACCTTAATTGCTTCCTTGTTTTTATCAAGGAGCAGGGACTTTACCTCATTACTATCAGGCATATGGAAGGCAATGTCTAAAAACGCTCTTTCAAAATCATCTACGATATTAACCATAACATGAAAGCGATCTAAAGTAATTTGACAAGAAGGCAGAGCTTCTTTAAATGCGCTTACAAATGGAGCGTTCATATCACAAGCAACTCTTAATTCAGGGGATATTTTATCTCCACCCCACTCAATAAAAGACTTGATTGCATCCTTGTTATTCTTCAATACATAAAAAAGAAGGCGTAAGTTGTTAGCATCATAAACGCATGTTACGTATTTTCGTCCCTTAATTGATACTTCATCTACAAGAACGTCTGTGATTAGATATTCAGGAGGTAAAAGCATACACTGATCTGCATTTTCAATGCCCTTTAATCCTCCACGAAACATTTCATCGCAATAGCGTTCAATCACTAGGTTTGCATAATACTCAGACACACAAAGATAACGGGCTACTGCTTTTCCTGTGTAGGAAAGTTTATCTACATAGCCATTCAATATGTTGTTAGCAAGTGCAGTGGTCATTCTTGTGTTGCCATACTGGAAAGGAGCTTCTGTAGATATAGTGCGGCCACATTTGCTACACTTATACCTGTTCTTGTAGAAGCAGATATTTATTGGATTGTCTCCTAGGCTCAAATGCCTAAATCCAACTTTAGAAGGCCCGTGTGAGTGGAGGTGGGCACCGCAGCCTTCATGGGGACATTGGGATAGTCTTTCTGTTGAGCGAATATGCACTATAACGCTTTGGTGCACTGTGCCATCAACTTCCTTTGATGTTATCTCTAAATCAGATACCTCACAGTTATCTAACTGCAAACCTTGTAAGCAGAAGTCTAGCAATTTGTCATATTCAGAAGGATTAAGATTATTACGTAAAGCTTGATCTTGGGCTGTATTGTTAATATTATTCATAGCAGGAGACCT
>NZ_JALKIM010000180.1 GCF_023050945.1 Anaerobiospirillum sp. NML120448
ATAGACCCACCTGTCCCCATTCCGAACACAGAAGTGAAATGTAGTCACGCCGATGGTAGTGCAACGTACGATTGTGCGAGAGTAGGTCATCGCCAGGCTTAATTTTTCTAAGACAAGGCCCCTTGAGGAAAACTCAAGGGGCCTTGTTGCATTTGTACATCCATAATTTTCATTCACTTTGATCTGTCTCATCCTGCGTATTACTCCTAACTGTTGCTAACTTCTCCTGACTACCGTTAACCGTTCTATGCAGCTCCTAACTGTAGCTAACCTCCTCTAACCACCGTCGAAGGCTATTAACTGCCACTTTATACTATTTTGGACTTTACTTTAGTTCATAGTCCTTATCTACTAGTTAATCCCCTAATTCCTCCTGAACTCATCTGATAGTTCCAGTTTGGTATAGGGTTTAGATAGCAATTGCTGCACAGCATAATGTACTGCATTGCTCTGTACTGTTAGCATTGCAGGAGGATGCGCACTGCAAGTGCACTGTTACGGCAGTTGCCACATAAATGCATAAACGTCTGCTAAAAGGTAAAGTGATCTGGGTAAGGTCTAATGTTTTGAGCCAGGCAGAATGTTTTACGTAAAGTAGGTGTTTTGTAGAAGTATGAATGCTTTGTTTGACTGCTGAACTACTGAGCTTTTGAGCTTTTAAAAGCTGTAGTTGCAGGGAAAAAGTAGAGTATTTGGCTAATATGGGGCATGAAAGTTGGGGAGAAAAATTTTTTTGAATGGGGGCTTACAAAAAAGTATTACATGATTAATGAAATGTTATGCAAAATAATATGGTAAATTTACCATTTTATGGCTCTAAATAGAGGCGAGACAAGAGGAAATTTTTAGAAATTTTTCAAGCGTGATTTAGCTCACAAAAGCGCATGGAATCTAGCTTTGTGAATCTTTATACAGGGTAAACTGTAAAGTTATACCAAAAAATTTTTAAAAAAGGTGTTGACGTTAGGTTAAAAATCATTAAAATACGTCTCCGCTGTCACGCACTAAAGCGTGAAGCTGCAAAAACCAAGCGTTTTGAAGTTCTTTGAAAATTGATAAGTACAGACAATCTGTGTGGGTTCTTTAAGTTAAGAACTTTGAGTTTTAAGCCAACATACTGGTAACTAGTTATAGTTGCACTTCAAACGAATCATTAAAGTGAAGAGTTTGATCATGGCTCAGATTGAACGCTGGCGGCAGGCCTAATACATGCAAGTCGAACGGTAACAGGAAAGAAGCTTGCTTTTTT
>NZ_JALKIM010000181.1 GCF_023050945.1 Anaerobiospirillum sp. NML120448
GAGCCTCTTTTAATGAGCAAAGAAGCAATATTTTAATGAAACATGATTTTAATCCTGATACTGGAAGACCTAATAATGAGGCTGCATTGGTTGCAGCCTGTAAAAATGCTCCTAAAAGCCTGGAGCTAAGTAAGCTTGCTCAAGCAGTACAAGAGTTTAATAAAAACCAGCCTGGGCTCGATGATAAATCCAACTTAATACGTAGTTTACGCTTTATAAACACCATCGAAAACTCAAAAGAGCTTATAGTGCAAATTGATATTGATGAGGTTCTAACTAAGAAACAGAAGTTTGACCGCAATAGAAGTTGTGTAAACACGCCAGCAGCTAAAGCGACAGGCAAAACTAGAGAGTCTCAGATTCAACTCAATCAGAACAAAATAGAAGCACGTTCTGATAAGAAGAAAGAATTTGATGCTCTAGCTGTATCTGCTTATCAAAATGAGCATCGTAACGTCAATACAGCTGTTATTAGAGTAACATGGGATGGCTTTGTGCATGTAATCAAAGGCGAATCTGTAACCGAAGCGTTAAAATCGCTAATGGCATTACTGCTTGAAAATAACCTTCTTACTACCAGACGCTTGGTGTTTTTTATGGATGGAGCTAAGAGTCTTAAAAGTAAGATTAAGGACATGTTTAGCTTTGCGTCATATCATATTATTTTGGATTGGTACCATGTATCTGTCTCTGTACTTCAACATTTAAGTATGGCTCTTAGTGGCACTATTGCTCAAAAGCGTGAACATCGCTCTGAAGTTTGTAAACATATTTGGCATGGCAATCTTCAGTATGCAAGAGAGGTAATCCTTAATTTTCAAAATAAAGGGATTGTACGTAATCAGGCTAAACTTCAGAATTTGTTAAACTACTTGTATAACAAACAAGATGAGCTTACTTGTTATGCATTAAGAAAGGATATGGATCTTTCAAATAGCAGCAGCCAAGCTGAAAAGTACAATGACATTTTAGTTGCCTCCAGACAAAAAAATAATGGCATGGCTTGGTCTGTTGTTGGAAGTAATGACCTTTCAAGCATTAAGGCGGCAAAGGTTAATAACAAGCTCCATATTCACCTAGAAAACCCAACTAAAAACCAATGGTTTAAAGTCTGTGATGCCTGCAATGAAGTAGATCTAATGGCAGCATAGTCATAGCTCTCTACGCTATATCTACAATGGCTTGACAAAACACACTTTTTTTGTTAATTACGGCTTGAAAAGTGAATTCGTCGTCCGTACAGGTGG
>NZ_JALKIM010000182.1 GCF_023050945.1 Anaerobiospirillum sp. NML120448
TATAGTAAACGACAAAAATAATTAGGTATTAAAACATTTGAAAGAACATAAACTTTTGAACTTATCATTTGGAGCTTTGTACTTATCAAAGTAACCAAATAACTTATTCTCAAGAGAGGCTAAAGATTCAAAGTAACGATTGTGTGTCACCTCGCGACGTGTGATTCTCCAACATTGCTCAATCGGATTTAGGTCTGGAGAGTATGTTGGCATCTTAATAAGGTCTAACTTGTTCCTTATGTCAGCATATTCAGGCAAGCATTCGTCTACAATGAGTCTGTAGGCTTTCTTATGCCAAGGAGCATTATCAATTACCAAAGCAATCTTAACGTCTTCTGGAATATCGACTTTGTCGATAAGTTCCCTAAAAGACTGGATAACTGACTCATAGTTAAACCAGGTTGACTTGTTAACTATAAGTGCTCCAGTTTGTGGAAAAACATATCCAGAGACACCAACTGATTTCCTGTTTGGAGCAGAAGCAACTTGGGTCTTTGAGCCTTTTTTTGCCCATACTCGGGTAATGCTCGTTGTCTGTTGGAAGTGAGCTTCGTCTTGAAAGGCTACAACAACCTTTTGATCTTTCATGAGCTCAGAAATTTTTTTTTAAAGGATTCCCTTTCCTCATCGTTACATTTGCCTTTTGAAGGCAGTGTCTGCGGTCTAATGAGAGATAGGTTTAGCTTTTCCTTCATTAGACGTTGACACTGTCTAGTGCTAAGGCTAACGTTGAACTGCTTATTGATGAAGTCAGCAACGCTTTTTCCATCCCAAACTGCATAATTATGCGTCTCTGGTGGAGAAAGAATAGCATTACGAACTACATCAAGCTGAATTTCGCTAAGTTTGCTAGGTCGGCCAGGTGGAGATGCAAGTTTTAGAGCTTGAAATCCTTGTTCATCAGCAATCTTAACCCAAAGGTTAATTGTTGCAGGACTCTCACCACAAGCCTCTGACAAGGCCTTTGTGGATGTACCTTTAAGGTACATGTTGACGATTGTGGCTCTATAAATCATCTTCGTATCGCCATTTTGCCGGACAAAGCTTAAACCAGCTTCTTTTAGCTGTTCAATATCAGTTTTAAATTTACGTACTTTCATGTTAAGAGACTATATTGAGCTATACCTAAAACTATTTTAACATGAATGTAGTACTAAGCTTATTTATTACCTAATTATTTATGTCGTTTACTATA
>NZ_JALKIM010000183.1 GCF_023050945.1 Anaerobiospirillum sp. NML120448
AAAAATTGATGGAAGTAAGCAATTTTGATGAAAAGCAGAGACGAATTTTTTATGGATTTCTTTGTGAAAGTTATGGCCATGGTGGTAGAAAGATAGTTTCTGATATGCTAAACGTATCTGTTAATACCGTTGCAGCAGGCAGAGATGACTTTAAAGGAACAAAAACAGACCGTGTTCGTCGCAAGGGCGGAGGTCGAAAATTAGCAATTGATGTAGATCTAACTCTACTTGAAGATTTAAAAGCTATAGTAGAGGAAAGTGCTTATGGTAGTCCATGCAAGCCTTTATCCTGGGTAAACTTGAGTTGTAGAAAAATCGCAGAAATGCTCAGTGAGAAAGGTCATGATGTATCTCATACTCTTGTATTGCGTTTACTTGAACTACTGGGTTTCAGTAGGCAAAAGAACCAAAAAATGATTCAGGTAGGTAAAAAACATCCTGATAGAAATGCACAATTTGAGTTTATAAATAATGCAATTGAGGAGTCACTCAAAGCAGGAACTCCAGTAATCTCTATTGATGCCAAGAAAAAAGAAAAGTTAGGCAACATGAGCAATGCAGGATCTGAGTATAGATATGCGAAAGATCCTCGTCTTACCAATGATCATGACTTTTTGGATAGGGATCTAGGCATGGTGACTCCTTATGGTATATATGTGCTCAATGATAATACTGCCTTTGTAAATTTAGGTACCAGTAAGGATACAAGTGAATTTGCTGTAGAAAGTATTTTTCGCTGGTATAACTCAATAGGAAAACCAAATTTTCCAAATAGCAATGAGCTTCTTGTTATAGGTGATGGCGGAGGCAGCAATGGCTCTAGAGTACGACTTTGGAAGTATATGCTTGCAGAGCTATGTGAAAAAACAGGCATAACCATCAGGGTTTGTCACCTTCCACCAGGAACATCAAAATGGAATAAGATAGAGCATAGGCTGTTCTGCTATATATCAAAAAATTGGGCAGGTAAGCCTTTGGTAGACGTACAAACAGTTGTGAATCTTATAGGCAGCACAACAACTACTACTGGGCTTAAGGTTGAATGCGTTCCAGATTATAACATTTACAATACAGGCATTAAAATTACTGATGAACAAATGAGTAATATTGATATTGAACCTATTGGTGAGTTTCCTCAGTGGAACTATAGAATTAGGGGTTTTAAAAGATCAATTTAATTTGTTACAGTTCC
>NZ_JALKIM010000184.1 GCF_023050945.1 Anaerobiospirillum sp. NML120448
TCCTTGATTTTGACTTATTTAGGGTGCAAAAATCCCTCCCATTGTTTAAATAGGATACATTGGTTCCACGCCAAAGTCTTAGATACTTTGAGTTAGAAAGGAATTGGCATTTTAAGAGTGATTAGGCGTGTTAGGTTATAGCACCAGGCAACAATATGGTGATAGGCATCTGCACGCTTAATTCCGATTGATCTTATCTCGTCCGCACTCCAATGAGCTAATTGCCCGAAAACATGTTCAACTCTTGCTCTTAGCTTTGATTTTTGGCGGTTTGAAGCCTTTTGCTCATCAGTAAGAGGCTTGTTTCTTTTACCTTTTTCGCAAACTTCTGGAATCAGCTCTAATTGCTGTATCTCACTAATTTGCTTTTGTCCGCTATAAGCTGAGTCAGCGTATAATTTTCTACCTATATCACAATCCCTAATTAGAGGTGATATAACTTGTGAGTCATGCACGTGCGCAGGCGTAGTTTTGATGGCGGTTATGAGTTTTTGTTCAATAAGAATAGCAGCATGAAGCTTATAACCGAAATAATGCTGGCCACCTTTCTGTGTCCATGATGCATCAATGTCTTTTTGACGTTTCTTGGCTGGATTATCTATCCAAAGAGCTTCACCATTGCCTTCTTTAATTAGCTTGTTTTCCTCTCTTGAGTTTCGCTGGATCTCTGCTAAAGTAAAAGAAGAATCAATACCAATAGAATCACTATCTTTTACATCCTGAATCTCACCAATACACTTAGTTGCTTTCTCAAATAATTGCTGAAATAATCCTGATTCTACGAACAATTCGTTATATTTCCAGACTGTTTTAGAGTCAGGAACAACTGATTCATCAATACCCAAGAAAACCTGAAAGGATCTACGATCCTTTATAGATCTAACTACATTGTTGTCACTTAGATTGAAAATCACTTTAAGTACAATAATCTTGTACATTAGTACAGGATCATAGCCAGGACGACCTGCATTAGCTCTTGCATACTTGCTTTTTATAGGTGTATTTTGGAGCATTGGAGTTAAAATATCAGATTCACGGTTCTCATCAGCAATATTCTGCCTGTCACAGTTTGTGTTCTCATTCTCTTCCATTGCTTTTACCTTTTTAAAGGTTGCAAGGTTGCCCTCGATATCACTACGAATATTCTCAAAATCGAAGTGTTGATCTATGGCTAGCAGAGTTGGCTC
>NZ_JALKIM010000185.1 GCF_023050945.1 Anaerobiospirillum sp. NML120448
CTTCATATATAAAAGGCATAGCAATATTAATTATGGACGTTCCTGCATACTTTTTGCGTTCGCCCTTCATCGCTAGACATGCTTCATTTGTATGAATTTGTCCATGACAAGAGCCACATAAAGCACTAATGTTATATATTCTATCGCTGCCTCCTTTACTTTGAGGGTCGATATGGTGGAAATGGCAGTCATTTTTATCCAATGGCTTGCCACAAAGAGCACAACGACCTCCTTGCATAGCGAATATATAACTCTCAAAACTAGCATAGCCTTTGAGAGGACCATTTTGAAAGTCAGTTCCTTGAACCGAGCCATCATCTAGTTGCATAAAAGCGAACTTGTTGTACTCCATACTCCAGCTCTTAATAGGCAAAAACTTGTTGATGTGCTTAACCAAATTTATATGAGTACGCACACACTGGTTTGCAGTTGGAGTAAGCGATCTAGCAGAACGCTTGCGGTTATTAAAGCGACTTTCCTTGTTAATGATGTCTTTAACTGGCATATTGCCATCCTTGTATCCTGGAAGCTTACGGCCATTAGGAAACTCAGTTAAAGTATTATTTCGCTTAGCAAGGCGTTTACGTACTAATCGCTGTCCTCTACGAGAGGCTTTTCGATGTTGCGCACGGTCTGTCATCAGCTTAGGAATTTCTCGGTTACGCGTAGTGACATTAGCCGCATAAAACACTTCACCTTTGCCGTTGACTACAGCAAGGCCAATATTGGTTCGTCCAGGATCAATACCTCCATATAGAGCTTGGACAAAGTGAGTGCTTTCATATTTCAGCTGGATGGTAAAGGGAGTATAACGAGCAATTTTTGCCTTGCCCTCCCGTAAAAGGTGCCGCACCCGACCAAGCCTTTTAGTTGGCATAAGCGGGTTGCCTTGATTGTCCAAAACATAAGCAATATCCATTCAATATCCACTATAAAAATAAATTTAATGCGCCATATCTTGTCAAACATAATGCCTAACAAGATATAACGTAAAAGTACCATAGACTCGGCACAGATACGCCCAGAGCGAGGGGCTTGGTAAACACCCCAAGGTGGTTGAGAACTCAATCTCTCTGTGTCGTAATTGTCTCTGCTCAACTAAAACCGAAGTTTCAAGCTCCATCCTGAAAATGAGCTACGCTCATTTTAGGATGGAGTAGTTGACA
>NZ_JALKIM010000186.1 GCF_023050945.1 Anaerobiospirillum sp. NML120448
TTAGTAAAGCCTTTATGATATTGCCTGTTACACAGGATGGTATGTTGGTTAAAATAAAGCCACACTTACCTTTATGAGGATCAAAAAATCTTATTATGCGAACAATAATATTGTTTTGCATCATTTTTGTATTGCCCTTAGAATCCACAAAGGCAGTTTTATCCTTGCCTTTAAGAGCAACCTTCATATCAATATTGAGGGTTTCTGGTAAATTTTTAACGCTTTTAACTGTTTTTCCAACTAAGCTTTTATCAATAATTCCATTTACTTTTGCTTCTAAAATCGTACCCGAAGTATTTGAGTAGCCCTTAATAATAAGTAATGCTCCTGCCTTTGTAGCTTCATCGAACAATTCATACTTTATAAATCCTGCATCACAAATATGGATGCACCCTTTTTGAAAAACTAGATAGTTACGCTCATTTGCTGTTGCGCTAGTTATTGTTAAAGAGGTTATAGTCTCGGCAGTTAGACTTAAGGCTGTTTGCAATCCCATTTGAGCTGATTGCTTTGATGACGATTTTCTTGTAGCAGGAAAATCATTGCATAGAGAGCTATGTACTATTTTGTAGCAGCCATCATGTAAGACTATATCGCTTATCTCAAATCCTAAACAATTAGATAGCTCAGATTTAAGCTCACATATTTTTTCACGATTTGAATCAAAAGGATGTTTTAATAACTTCTCAAAGACCGTACGCATCAAAACGGTTAATCCTGGCTTATATATTTGAAAATCAACATCTTTTGCAGAGACTTTTGCACCACCAAGCTCAGGATATTTTTCAATGTATAAGTTGTAATAAGAGGCTATTTCGCAAATATCAAAGCCATTATCTTGACCGTCTGAAACATTTCGAATCGAACATAAAGTTAAAAGAGCCATAATAAGAGCTTCAGGACATAACTTACGCACTCTTTCTATAAAGCCGACTTCCTTAGAAAGTTGTCTTATATCAAATGATTTGATGATATTAAAAAGTTCTTGAGTTTTTGCTGGAAGTAATTGACAATTGAGCATGGCATAACTCCTTTTTTTATGATGTTGTTTAGTTATGCCTCCTATCATACACAAAAATTTCTCCCCTCTCATAATTAGTTATTTATCAGATTTTTTATCTTTACCGTTCTTAATTAGGAAATCATGAG
>NZ_JALKIM010000187.1 GCF_023050945.1 Anaerobiospirillum sp. NML120448
ATCTTTATGATTTAGCCCAAAAAATTAGTGATCCTAAATGGAAAGGGCGAGGCAATCGCTCTAATACACGTGACATGGAGGAGGCCAAACGACTGCTAAAGATATTAGCGGAAGGAGTGCCTCTAACTAGAGATGGCGACTCACAAGCTGAATACCCTCCAATAATAACATTGGCTGTAGATCTAGCAGTTGCTTTAGGTGAATTGCAAGATGTAATTGAAGCCGAAAAAGCTCGTATGAAAAAGGAGGCTGCTGAAAAGAATATTAGCAGCGGTACTTTTAGGGATACGCAAGATTTCAACTTTGGCGGAATGGTGGGACACTCTCACCCTAATGAAACGTTAAAGAACTTCAATGTACAAGTTGGTTTTAACAATGATGAAGTTGTTATTGATAAGGACAGTCGTAAGGAAGGTGGCTTATATAACTTCACTATTGGAGGAAAGCTTTATGAAAATATCTGTTTGGAGCTTGTATTAACTGGAACCTTTATTAGGCAGTTATTTAATCAATTTGTAACTTCATGTAATGTTCATGCATTCGATCCTGTGTTACTTGTGTTTGCTCTACTAAAAAGTGCCTCACAAGGCTTTAGAGATGATCGTCCTTATGCTGTTAAATCAATTACTGAGCTTTGTAAAGACAACTCATCTGCTCGTAATTTAAGGGATTGGTTAACTAAAGATAGTTTTCATAGGTTTTTCAAGAATTATGCTTCAGTAATTATCCAGCTGGTCTATCATGAAAGTAAGCATCTGATTTCTAAGAAGTCCAATGATTTTTTTGCAAGTGAAATTTTTAAGATGCTTGGAGAAAAGTTTGGCGTTGATGATTTCATACTTCACGACGGCATAACTAATGTAGTTAATAATGAGACTGGCTTGCATTATGACTGTAAAGGCAATGGTTCTTATCAAACAGCCAACAAGTCTCAAGGAAACAAACGCTTTAACTCTTCTGGACGTAATAGCCACACAAAAGATCACTGCGCTTTATCTTTACCAACAAAATGTCCTGTAAACAATACTATAACCAAGGGTACTGCTGGTGAGGCAATGAATGTAGATAGCAAAGCATTAGCTATGCTTGGCAAGATTTGCTTGATAATGGA
>NZ_JALKIM010000188.1 GCF_023050945.1 Anaerobiospirillum sp. NML120448
TTTCCGCATGGATCACAACGTTAATTTCTTTGCGACTTGTATGGGCTCCACTGCGCTTCAAGACAGTGTCATTAGCTCTATTAAATTAATGCAGATGTATGGCGCAAAGATCATTTTTAAGAAAAAACAAACTTGTTGCGGTCAGCCTGCATTCAACTCAGGCTATACAAAAGAAGCCAAAGAAATTGCTTTTTATAATATGGCTCTCTTTGGCGATAACAACTACCCAATTGTTATTCCAGCAGGCTCTTGCGCTGGCATGATGAGCCACGATTACAAACTTCTCTTTAAAGACGATTCTCAAGAGGTACGTGACAGCGTAGAACGTTTTGCATCTCGTATTTATGATGAGTCTGAATACTTAGACCAAGTACTACAAGCTAAATTTGAGGATAAAGGTCAACCTATTAAGGTAACCTTCCACGTTTCTTGTCACTCTTTACGTGTTCAAGAGTGTATCCCAACCCAAAAGTCACTCATACGTCAGTTACAGAATGTAACTTTAGTTGATATTCCTTATGAAGAAGAGTGCTGCGGCTTTGGTGGTACCTTCTCTATCAAAGAGCCTGAAATTTCCAATGCTATTGTTTCAGAAAAGATTAAGCATATTCAAGAAACTGGCTGTAAGGTAGTGTTAGCTGGTGATAATGGCTGTATTTTAAATATTTCTGGCGCTTTAGCTCGTAAGGGCATTACTGATATTAAAGTCATGAACATTTACGACTTTATCTTAAAGCGTTTAACTGGTGAGGAGCTTTAATTATGGATTTAGCATCTATTCCTCATAAGACTATTGTTAGTCAAAAGCTTAATGATGGCCAAATGCGTGAAAACCTGACTAAGGCCATGCATACCTTACAAGGCAATCGCTTAAACCTCATTGAAAACAAGTTTGACAATTGGCAGGGTCTTAGAGATAGAGCACGCCAAGTTAAAAACAATGCCTTAATGTCCTTACAAGAGCGCATTGAAGAATTTGAAAAGAATGCTACTAAAAATGGCATTCAGGTTCACTTTGCAAGTACCGACAAAGATGCTTGCGAAATTATCTATCAAATTATGAAAGATAATAATGTGGACAAAGTTCTTAAAGG